>DBAX01000102.1 GCA_002291895.1 Cyanobacteria bacterium UBA999 | reverse complement strand
CCCGCCCCCGGAGCCCGATCCCCCTCCCCAAGTGGTAGACGACCTCGCCCAAGTTATCGTCAATGCCTTGACCAACACGGCCCTTCGCTATCCATGGTTAACCAATCCCACCGACCGCCTCACCTTCCCCGCCAACAGTTTTAACCCAGCCCAAGCCGAGAACTACATCGACACCGATCTGCGGCTAGCGGATGAAAATCCCTTTGTGCTGAAACTCACCTACGGCACCTTTCCCGCCGGAGATCAGTTTTACTGGCTGCTACCCGATAACCGTGTCGTGGTGGAAACCCTCGGTCACCAAGGGGGGCTCATCCACCAAGGGCGGGGGCAAGATTTTCGTTCCACGTCCACCATTACCTTCACCCGCGCCCTCGTGGGCTTGCAAAATGTCATCACCCTGCCGGAGGTTTTGACCGCCATCACCCAGGGGAACAACGCTGGAACCTTTTCTATTTTTGCGGCCGTGGCGATCGCCGCCAATCCCGAGGGCATTCCCGCTCCCCCCCTTACCTTGACGTCATCGGTGGATCGAACCCGCCCCACCATTCCCCTCGCCACGAGTGACATCAGTATCGGTGTTGGCAGCACCAACAGTCCTACGGGCGGCGGTGCCAACTTCGGCAATCTTCAGCCCGATAACACGCCCCAAGTGATCCAGGCTTTTCCCACGGTCAACCTGCAGCCGCTGATTTTGCCATTTCTGGAGAATGGGGAGATTTTGCGCGTAGGTTCGGTCGTACCCCGCGAGGCCCTAGCCGGCATCAATCTTGACATCAGCAGCCCCGCAGCTTCGGACTTGGGGGGTTTTTCCTCCCTGTCCGGGATCAAGATTCTACAGTTTGGGCGTTTTGATAACTTTGACCTGCTGCAAACCCTGACCAACCCCACCCTAGGGCAGGGTGAGAAGCTGTTTTACTATTTCAATTCCCTTTTCTGGACTGATTTTGGCTTCCGTACCCCCGAAACCACCGACAGCATCACGGCAACGGGCGATGAACGCTGGTACCGAGCCTATTACAGCCGTCCCCGTCGCCAAACCGTAATTCGCTACGATCCCGAAAAGATCCAGGCTACCCTGGGCGATCGCTTCAGCAATCCGGGGGTTTCGGTGAGTTTTTCCTTTGGTGGGCAAATAAATTTGGGGCAGATGCTTAACCAAACCCTCGGTCTCGCCCTTGGGGGGGTGTTTCTGGCCCTCGACCCTAACGAACTCCAAGCGCAGGTCGATGATGCTAAGCAACGTCGCGATCGCCAGGAACGATTTGTGCCGCTCCAGACCGCCGCCAGTTCTGAGGAGCGACGACAAATCAATGGTCGTCTCAATACAGGACTCTTTTACAGCAACCTCTCCAGTGCCCTTGAGCAAATTTCCGGCAGCATCACCCTCTCTGGCGAAGCCACCCCCGCAAGCTCCACCTTTTGGCAGTTTCGCTCGGGGCTGCACCGCCGCGTGGTGCAATTTTTGGGGTTAGAGCTGGGTCCCGTCGAGCAGGGAGACACGGTTGTTACTTTCCTGCGCCTGTCGGATCGGCGTTTCGGCCCCCTTTCCTTTATCGGCAGCCAATTTCCCCGCTCCCTCACTGCCCTGCCGGTCAACGAGGCGATCGCCTCAGAGGTGGTGGTTACGGCCCCCGACGGGAGCCAATTTGTGCAACGCTTTAACAGCCAATCTCCCGATCTCGTCACCATTCCCATCGGCATTGACCGTCAAGAATTTGCCTCCGATCGCATCGAACTCTCCCGCACCGATCGCCAAGAAGGGAAGATCAGCAGCTTCCTAGGGAGCATTTTGGTTCCTGCCGCAGAATTTGTCCTAAGCGGTACCAATGGTCAGCTCAACTACTCCCTTTCCTCGGGGCTGTGGCTCAACTTGTCCCCCCGCAGTGCCGGTAACGTGGCTGACAACACCAATGGTTTGAGCGAACCTAGCTTGGGTGCCTACCTCAGCGCTTTTGCTGCCCTCACCAGCATCGACTTGGAGCGCGGCGAAAACGGTCAAGTCGTCAGTGCCACCATTCAATCCCCCGTAGTACGGGCCTTTCTCACCACCGGCACCAATATCAACAATGCCTCCTTCCTCAACCTGTCCTACACCTATTCTCGCCAAGGGCCCGAGATCACGTTCTCCCTATCCCCAGGACTGTTGCTCGCCGTGGAAGGCGAACGGATGCGGATGGTGCCCTTTGCCCAGGGAACTGTCGAGCTAGGCTCGGGGTTGCGTCTGCGCAGCAGTGTCGAATTCGACCAAAACACGGCAATTTCCCTGGAGGCGTCGCAACAGCTCTCCCCCAATTGGAGCGCTGGCGTGTTCTATCGCAATTTCCGGGAGATTAATGTTGGGGTCGATACCCGCTCCTTTAATGCCCTGTATGGTCTTACCGCCCGCTATCAGGTGCCCCAGTCGGCAGTGGCGGTCGAGGGGCAGATCGGCTTCGGCAGCACCCTTGACCTTCGCCTGCAGGGCAACCTGCGCTACTAACGTGCTGCTGGCAGCATTCCCCCTAGAACCGGCAGGGGCCCTTAGTCCCATTGGGGCAAATCGTCCTTGCATCCGTGCGCGGCGGATTCCTTGGGTCTGGCTTTACCCCCCGCAAATTGGCCCCATTCAAGCGAGCCCCCAATAAATTTACCCCCCGCAGGTTGGCATCGCGAAACGTTGCTCCCTGCAGGTTGGCATTGGCCAGATTGGCGAAGGATAGGTTGGCACCGCTGAAGTTGGCATCGATTAACTGGGCAGAGCTGAGGTTAGCGCCAGAGAGGTTGCGGTTGGTCAGGTTACGGCGCGGCTGGGGACGGTTGACGATTTCCCAAACTAGGCGAGCTACGGGATCGAGGCGAGCCGCACGCTGCCCCGACCCAAGGGTTACGTCCCTCAGGTTTACGCCTCGCATCTCAGCACCCATGAAATTTGAGCGCTCTAGGGTACTTTTCTGTAGGTCGGCGTTATTCAACCGTGCACCATTGAAATTGGAAAACACTACCGTGGCACGAATAATCCTTGCCCCGGAAAGGTTGGCGCGGGCGAACTTGGCATTGCTGAGGTTCGCATCCAAAAATGTGGCCCTTTCCAAATTGGCATCCTCAAAATCCGCCCCAGAGAGGTCGGCATTATCGAAGGAGACCCCAGCCAGATTGGCTTTCTGAAAGACGGCCCCTTTCAGATCCATACCACTAGCGTTCTTCCAGATTCCGACCCGTAGGGCAGCTTCCACAATGGGTCTTTGAAAGACAAAGAAGATGCCCGTACCGACACCCACCACGGTCAGTCCGATCAGGGGACCGCGCAGGATGCCAAAGTCGAATTTGGGACTGGGGGCGCGGGTTCCATTACCAGGACGGGTGCGCCCCTGGGTACCCTGGGTGCGGGTAATTGTGGGTTCACGCACTGCATGGTCTTCAAAGCTTGATAGTTCAGTGCGGAGACGGCTTTTGGCGGGCGATCGCAGGTCGCGTTTTTGATCGATTACCGCCGAGATGCTGTCCGAAACCTCGGTTGATTCCAACAACCCCGACCAATCGGTATTGTCATCCGTCGAAAATACCTCCACTCCCAAATCCTCAATACTCGCTAAGGGAGATATCTTGGACGGTGGCTTCTGGTTGCGAATGGATGTGAACTCGCCGCTGGGGGGAAATGAAGAAACTTCTTTCCTAACTTCGGTCTTTGACTCCGGTTTCGGGGATTTTGCCGCAGCTCTCTCCGGCATGGGTGGCATCGGGGGAAGGGGGGGGAGGG
>DBAX01000099.1 GCA_002291895.1 Cyanobacteria bacterium UBA999 | reverse complement strand
GGGGCGGCGGCGGCAGATCGAGGGCGCGGCGCGGCAGGGGGGGAAGCTCTAGGCCCCGGCGTTCCTTTGGCGGCAAAGGGGGCAGCGGCGGTGGGGCAGGGGGTTCCTCAGGCGGCAGTTCCAGGATCACCTTGGGCTCCGGACGCATCACCGTTAGGGCATGGCGCACCGGGGCGCTAGGATCCTGGTGGGGGGTAAAAATAACTTCGCCAATCAGTACCTGGAGGTCGTTTTGGGGTACGGCGATCAGCGTGTCAAAGTGGGGCGGGGCGATCGCCGTAATCGAGGTGGCCACGACCGCCAAGGTCTGGGGATCCCGCAGCAAGGTCGTTAGTTCGCCCGAGCACTCCACCGTACCGCTGACCGTGATTGTGTCCTGGGGCGACACCATAAACTGCGTTTGCCCAATCCGCAGCACCGGGGCGGGTGGCGGGGTTTTTAGGGTAAAGCTCGCAGCGGGGGTTGGCGGGGGTGGCTCAAAGGGAGCAAAATCATCGAAAACTGCCTGAACCAAGTCCTCGGACATTTCCTGGGTCAGGGCCATAATCGGAAAGCTAGAAGTTGCCGTCTTGGGTGTACTTTCCGGCAGAGCATCGGAGAGTTCCGCCAGATCGGACGGTTCCCAGCCCGGGGTACCCTCATTTTGCCAATCGTCGCTGCCTTCGCTCCCGTGGGGAATGACATCCAGCTTGACTCGAAAGGCGGCATCCACCTCCTGAAGGTGGCAGTCTACGAGCCACAACCCTCCAGTCAGATGGGTGTAGGGTAAAACGATCAGCAGACCCTCGGGACTGATGCGTTTAGAGATCCGCTGTTGGGTGGGGCGTTGCTCGGGAAGCACGGGCTGACAGGCGATCTGAATTCCAACCCCATGACTCGCAAAGCGCGATCGCGCGGCCAACCGGTAATAGCCTTCTAAAATCTCTACCGTTGGCGCTTCCAACGGCAGCCAGGACTTATCCCCTTTTTTCTGCAGCAAAAACTCCCAATCATTCATGTGGGGCGGGGGAGATAGAGTTACGGCAAATACTAACCGATCTTGGCAAATTCCCGGCGGATATTTCCACAACACTTCAGCTTGTGGTGCGCACTGCCTCAAGATCGGGGGATTGGGGTAGGGTGACCGAAAATGTCGTTCCGCCGCCGGGTTCACTGCAAAAGCATAGCCATCCCCCGTGCATTTCCACAGCCGTGGCCATAATAGATAGCCCCAGTCCGGTGCCGCTAAGCTTCTGGACGTTGCCCGCCCGGTAGAAATGTTCAAAAATGCGGGGTTGGTCTTCGTAGGGGATGCCAATGCCCCGATCGGACACCCGAAGCACGAGATGCGATCGCCCCTGGATCCAGCCTTCGAGCACCGTTAGCCGCACCTCCCCGCCGTCGGGGGAATATTTGAGGGCATTGCCCAGCAGGTTGACCAAAATTTGCCGCAACAGATCGGGATCTGCCCAAACCGTCGCCCGCGGCCAGCCACTTCTGTCCAAAACTAGGTGGTGCTGTGGCATTACGAGCGGCCGGAGGGAATCCCGCACTTCGCTGAGAACTTCGTTGAGGGGCAGGGGTTGGCGCTGACAGTCATCGCGCCGGGTTTCATTGCGCCCCAAGACCAGCACCTCTTCCAAGAGATTGGCCATGTGCTTGACCTCCTGCTGAATTTTGAGCAGCCGCGCCTCCCGTTTTTCATCCGTCATCTTTTGCCAGTGGCACCGCAGGAGGTCGCTGGAGGTTTGGATGATCGCCAGGGGGGTACGGAATTCGTGGGAGGCCCGGGAGATAAAGCGGGTTTTCATCTCGCCCAACTGCCGCTCCCGCTCTAGGGACTGCTCTAGCTGCCGAGTGCGCTCCAGTACCTGTTGCTCTAGGGTGCGGTTTAATCCCTGCACGGCGGCAAAAAGCTCCGACTGCTGAATGGCGATCGCCACGTGATCGGACAGTTGCTGCATCAACTCTACCTCGTAGGGCAACCACTGGCGGCTTTGGTGGCATTCGTGGGCAATCAGCAGCCCCCACAGCTCGTGTTTCACCAAAATGGGCACTACGAGATTGGCCCGCACGCTAAATTCCTGGAGCAACCGTCGGTGGCATGGGCCAATAGCAGCCGTCGCCACCTCCGCAATGGTACTCACCCGCCCGCGGCGGTACAGTTCTTGGTAATCGCTCGTAAAGCAGGGATCGTGCACGGTTTTCCCCAGAATCGACCACTGGCTTTGCACCACCGACTCCACCTCAAATGTGCCCGTTAACGTCGCATCAAAGCGATAGATCACCACGCGATCGCACCGCAGTAGGGCCCGCGCCTCCGCCACCGTTACCTGCAGCAGTTCTCCCAGATCCAGTTGCTGTTGAATTTCTAAAATGATGTGGGCCAGCAGCTTTTGCCGCTCCTGTTGATAGGCTAGCTGATCCTCCATCCGCTTCCGGGCGGTGATGTCCTGGTAGGAGCTGAGGTACATCCGGTGACCATGGAAGGGTACCAGGGCACTGGCAACGAGCAAATGGCGCTGCTCCCCATCCCGCCGTCGCAGGGTAGCTTCAAATACCTGGGATTGGCCAGAGCACTGCAGGGTGTGGAGGCGATCCCATGCCATCCTCTGCTCGCAGACATCGGGATGCAACACTGCCAAGAAGTTATCGCTGGCATTGGCTTCCGCTTGGGTGTAGCCCGTCAGCCGCTCCATTTCGGCATTGAACAAAACAAAGTGCCCCCTAGCATCGCTAAATGTCACCCCGTGGGGCAGCATTTGCAGCACAATTTGCAGGCGATCTTCGCTTTCCTCCAAGGTTTGCCGCGCGTTGACCTGTTCGGTAACATCCGCATGGATCGACACCAAATGGGTAAGTTGTCCCCAACTGTTATAGATCGGCGATACGTAGACCTCATCCCAGAAGCGCTGTCCCTGGCTGTGGTGTTGGGAGAGCACCCGCCGCCCGTCGTAGCCTTCGTTTTGTACCCGCTCGATCAAATCCGGGGTGAGAAACTCCGTGGCCGATCGCCCGATGAGATCCTTTTCTACGTAGCCCGTCATGCGGGCAAAGCTGGTGTTGACATAGGTGATCGGATAGCTAGGGTGCTGCATCTCTACGATCATGATGCCATTGAAGCTTGAGGCGATCGCCCGTTCCTGGAGGCGCAGGAGTTCTTCGGCCTGCTTGCGCGCCGTCACGTCCCGCAGGGCGGCGATCGCGTAGGTCATGCCATCACTTTGGGTTTGCTCCACAACCCGCAGTTCCGCCGCCGTAATCATCCCCCCCTTCTGCAAAATATCCACATCGGTGTGATCCCCCGACACTAGGGGCATGCCAAAAACCTGGCCCACAAACTCCGAAGCCGATCGCTGAAACAACTGCTCTGCCGCCCCATTGACGTGGCGAACAACCCCGGAGCGATCCACCACCACGATCGCGTCGGGGTAGCGCACCCAGGGCGAAGCCGATTGTTTTTTGAGTGGGATCCAAGAACAAACCACCACCCCGCCTGCCCCATCGGGCGAAAGGGTCACTTGCCAGTCCCCTAGGGGATAGGAACACCGCTCCTGCTGCTGCCAGCAGAGCCGAGCATTGCATTGCAGCGATCGCCCCCACTCCGAGTCCCAGAAGGTCGTCCCATTGCCATCCTCGCGCACATCGCGAAACAATTCCGACACAATTCCATTGGCCGCCAAAACCTGCCAAGTCCCCTGGGCAGCCTCCAGCAGCAGCACGCCGCAGGAGAGGTGGTTTACCCACGAGCCCAAACCAACTGCATCGCTGAAACGATCCATACCTAACCCTTCGTCATCAGACACAGCGCCAGCTTTTGTAGCAATTTCCATCCTAACCCGCTGTCAGAGTTTCCCGGGGAGCAGATCAGGAAACTTAGGAAAAGACGAGGGTATCAGTTAATATGATCACCATACATTCGTTTCAGGTTTGCTAACGCCCCACAACAATGGAAATCGCCAGTCGCCGCGTCCTTCTGGGTCGATCCACTCCTCCCCTCGAAGTTGTACCTTTGGTTGCTGTGGAGGGTTGCTCCTAGCTCCTGCCTATGGACATTGTTAGTGAGTTACTGATTCTTGCTGCTCTCATTCTCGTTAACGCCTTTTTCGCCGCCGCCGAAATTGCCCTTGTATCCTCTAGCGATGTGCGGCTTAGAACCCTTGCTGAACGGGGTGATCGCCGTGCTGAAGCTGTTTTACGGTTGACCAGCGACACCACCCGCCTGCTCGCGACCCTCCAAGTTGGGGTTACCCTAGCGGGGTTTTTCACCTCTGCCACCGCGGCCACAGGTATTGCTCGCCCCCTTGCGATCTTTTTAACCCCCAGCCTTGGCGAAGGCACCGCCAGTGCCCTCAGCATTGGCTCGGTAACAACGCTCATCGCCTTTATTTCCCTAGTCCTCGGAGAACTCGTTCCCAAGCGCCTCGCATTGCACAACGCCGAGCAGGTTTCCCTATGGGTCAGCTATCCTATCAGCCTCCTCAACAGTGCCGCCGCCCCCATAATCCGCCTCATCAGCGGCTCAGCGGGTTTGGTGCTGCGTTGGATGGGGGCCACCAGCCGCGTTGCCGCCCAGGAGAGCGCCAGCATTGAGGAAATCAAGGCGATCGTCGATGCCGCTCGCACGGGGGGAACCGTCGGAGAACAGGAGCGGCGCATCATCTATGGTGCCGTTGAACTGAGCCATATTTCTGCCCGGGCCATCATGGTACCCCGCGTCCAAATCCAGTACCTCAAGGCCGACACCCCCATCGAAGCTGCCTACCAGGTAGTTTCCGAAAACGCCCACACGCGCCTGCCCGTCTGCGAAGATGACCTCGATCGCATCATTGGCATCCTCCATGTGAAGGATTTAATTCGGCCCATGGCGATGATGGTGCACCACCCGCCGACCCTGCGGGAATTGGTGCGTCCGGTGCGGTTTGTTTCGGAGCATAAACTGGCCACGGAGTTGCTGCGGGACATGCAAAAGAACCGCTTGCACATGGTGATCGTTCAGGATGAATTTGGCGGCACCGCCGGACTGCTCACCCTCGAAGACGTTCTAGAGGAAATTGTCGGTGAAATCCGTGATGAGTACGACGCGGAGGAAGAAAAGGAATTTAAGCGCATCAGCGAACACGAGGGCATTTTTAAGATTCGGGCCAGCTTGGCCACGGTCAACAACGAAATGAACGTGCAGTTGCCCCGGGACGATGTGGCCACCCTAGCGGGGCTGTTCCTTGAAGAATTGCAGCGCCCTCCGGTAGCGGGCGATCGCCTCGAAATTGACGACATCACGCTTGAGGTTACGGAGGAGGGGCAGCGGGTCGTAGTTCGGCGTGCTACAGAACTGGCATAATAGTTTTATGCTTTTGTAATATTTTTTTGGTACTCCTATGGAACTCGATCTACGCCCCCTCATCGTTCTTGGCCCGGTAGTTTTGGTTGTCGGTTGGGCTGCATTTAATATTATTCGCGCAGCCATCAAGGGGGAAGCTGCCCTCTTTGGGAAGCAGGGAAACAATCCCTTCGGACGCTCCTAGACGAAAAGCCCCATTAATTTCGAGGTTAATTTCCAGCCGTGCCCTAGGAACATTGGTTCCAGGGCATTTTTTTGCATTGTTTGCGCGTCCACCCCTAGGGCGAGGACGCAAGCCACCACCACATCCAAACGACCCCCAAGCTAGCACCCACCACCACTTGGCTTGGTGTATGTCCCAACAGTTCTTTGAGGGGATCGAAGGGCGGCTCAGGGTCAAAAAATTCCACCATAATTTGATTCAGCACCTTCGCCTGCTGTCCGGCGGCTAGACGCACCCCGGCGGCATCGTACATCACAATAAAAGCAAATACCGTGGCGATCGCAAATTGCGGCGTACCCCAACCCTGGGTGCGTCCTATGCCCGTTGCTAGGGCGGACACAAGGGCAGAATGGGAACTAGGCATCCCCCCAGTTTCAAAAAGTAGTTGCCAGCGCCAATGGCGGGAGCGCACCGCCTCGATGAGAACCTTGAGACTTTGGGCCGCCAAACTAGCACCAAGGGCAATCAGGAGCACGTGATTGGTCAATACTTCAGAAATGGGGTGCAAGTTCATGGCAGGTTAGCGATCGCGCTCCACGATATAGTCGGCGAGGTATTTCAGCGGATCGGCAGCATCGCCGTAGTCCTGCAGGGAGTTTTTTGCTGCCGCTACCAGTTCCTGGGCCTTTTGGCGGGAGGCTTCTAATCCCCACAAACTGGGATAGGTAACTTTTTGGGCCGCCTGATCCTTGCCCGGAGTTTTACCGAGTTGCTCCGACGAGGCGGTAACGTCGAGGATGTCATCGACGATCTGAAAGGCTAAACCAATGCTTTGGGCATAGGTAGCCAGATGGGCCAGATCCGAGGACTGTCCACCGCCCAGCAGAGCGCCGCAGGTAACGCAGGCTTCGAGCAGGGCCCCCGTTTTGTGGGTATGGATGTAGTGCAGCGTTTCGAGATCCACGTCCGTCCGACCTTCGCAGGCCAAATCCACTACCTGACCGCCAATAACCCCCGTGGCAGCAAAGGCATGGCCAAGGTTTTGGATCACCTGCAAAATAACAGCGGCATCGACTCCGTGGGTTTGGCTGGCCACCCATTCGAAGGCGTAGGACAGGAGGGCATCCCCCGCCAAAATGGCGATCGCCTCCCCATAGACTTTATGATTGGTTGGTTTTCCCCGCCGCAGGTCGTCGTTGTCCATGGCAGGCAAATCATCGTGGATCAGGGACATGGTGTGCACCATCTCTAGGGCACAGGCCGTGGGCATGGCCGCAGTGCGATCGCCCCCCAGCAGTTCGCAGGCCGCCAAACACAGAATCGGGCGCAGGCGCTTGCCGCCGATCAGCAACGAATAGCGCATGGACTCGTAGATCACCTCGGGGTAGGTCACTGCGATCGTTTTGTCGAGGGCCAGGTCAACTTCCGCCCTACGGGACGCCAGATAAACAGGGAACTCAGAGGGTAGCATCGGGGAACTCGAGGGTGCAGGTTTGGCAGTAACTCCAGATTGTATTATGCAGCAACATGGTCACGGTCATCGGCCCGACGCCACCGGGCACTGGGGTGATATGGCTGGCGATCGCCGCCACATCGTCATAGTCCACATCCCCCACTAGTCGAGAGCTTCCATCGGGAAGTGCTACGCGGTTGATCCCCACGTCCACCACCACCGCCCCCGGACGGATCATCTCAGCCCGCACCAATTGGGGCTTGCCGACCGCCGCCACCACCAAGTCCGCCTCCCGAGTCAGGATCCCTAGGTTAGGGGAACGGGAGTGGGCTACAGTTACGGTGGCATCGGCCTGAAGCAAAAGTAGGGCCAAGGGCTTGCCCACGAGGATGCTGCGCCCCAGAACAACTGCCCTTGTGCCCCGGAGGGCAATATCTGCGGACTCCAGAAGCTTCATCACCCCCGCAGGGGTGCAACTGCGTAGACCGGGCTCTCCCCGCACCAAAGCACCCAGGTTTTGGGGGTGCAACCCGTCCACATCCTTGTGGGGGGAAATTTGGTTCAACAGGGCGATCGCGTCGAGGTGGTCAGGCACGGGCAACTGCAGCAAAATCCCATCCACTGCTGGATCGGCATTGAGGGCTGCAATCAGTTGGGACACCGTTGCCTGATCCGCATCCGCAGGAAGGTGCCGCCCAAAGGAAGCAATGCCCACCCGCTGGCAAGCCGATTCCTTATTGCGGACGTAGGCCAGACTTGGAGGATGGCTCCCGACCAACACCACGGCCAGACCGGGAAAACGCCCCACCTGGGGCACAACCTGAGCTAGGAAGCTGGCAAAGTGCCCCTGCATCCTCTGCGCTAGGGCCTTGCCATCGAGCAGCTTCACCATTAGGAGGACAGTTGGTGGGCAGGATGAATGCGCTCGATGCGATAATCCGCACCATCGTCATAAACTGTTAGGCTTTCCGGATTGCAGCGTTTGATCACACATGCAATACCCGAAGCGCCCTCGGCTTCTAAGTCCTCTACAAATCCAGCTTGAGCCGCCGCTGCCTCAGCCTCATCAAAAAAAGGCCCAAAGTAATAGGTGCACTGGGGGTGCTCGGTAACAATCTCAATCCACGCTGCGCGCCCAATCTTTTCTAGAAAGGAAGTGAGAATTTCTCTAAACACGTTGGACACCCACTAAAGAACAGAAGGAGACGAACTAATCCCAAAGAACATACGCATCAGTCTTCTTTATGTATTTATAACTTACTTGAAGTTTCATGACAAACTGTTCAGATCTAACGTATTCTCCCAGCGCTGCCGCCAAATCTCGTACAGAGCCATCCCAGTCGCCACGGAGGCATTAAGGCTCCCGATCTGACCCTGGAGGGGAATGGTGCCCAAGAAATCACAGGATTTTTGCACCGACAGGGATAAACCGCTGCCCTCTGCTCCCACCACCAGGGCGATCGCCCCGGAGAACTTGAGGCGATACCAAGGCGTGGAGGTGTCCAGCGTGGTGCCATAAATCCAGAAGCCCTCTTCCTTGAGGTATTCCAGGGCTCGGTTGAGGTTCACAACCCGGGCAATGGGCAGGTATTCTAGGGCACCCGCCGCCACTTTGCTAACCGTTGCGGTAACCCCCACGGCCCGCCGCTGGGGCAAAACGATCCCTTGCCCCCCCATGGCCTCGACAGTGCGGGCGATCGCCCCTAGGTTATGGGGATCGGTGATGCTATCGAGCACCACAAGCACAGGCTGGGATGTCTTAGCCTTGGCTTGAGCAACGAGATCCGGCAGTTCGCGGTAGCTGTAGGGTGCCACTTGGGCCACAATCCCCTGATGCTTGGCATTTTGGGTCATCTGGGATAAGCGGCGCACATCCACTTCCTGCACCACCGCCCCGGCGGCTTTGGCTGCCTCGATCAGGGAGAGAAAATCCGGGGCATAGCGCAGCTTCGGAATTATCCAAATGCGGTTAATTGACCGCTCCCCATTGATGGCGGCTTCAACGGCGTGACGCCCATGGATCAGCTCTGGCGCTTGGTCTTCCTCTGGGGCACTATCCGGGGGTGGTGCCGGGCGCTGCCCCGAAGGCTGGCGCAGGATCAGCGCTCCCGCCTCACTGGCTTTTTGCTTTAGCGCACCCGGCTCCCGGCGCAGGGGACGCGATGGCAGCACGATAGCCCCAGGCTTGCCCTCACTAGCTTTTTTGGGTGCCCCCCTGCCAATCCTCTTAGCAACCCACTTAGATTTGGGGCGGGAGGAGGGTTTGGGACGATCTTCTGGCTTCATGGGATGATGGGGTTCGTAAATATTTCTTGCATGACACTCTGCAAGCGGAGAGGATCCGTTAAGTAAAGATAACCGATGAGGCACTCTAGGCCCGAGGCCTTTTGATAAATCTCGGGATCGATCCGCCGCAGAGAAGTGCGACACCCGTTACGCCCCCACCGCACCACATCCTGTTCTGCTTCGGTAAGGAAATTAGCTTCGGTAAGGCGCACAAGGGCACGGGACTGGGCTTCGGCACAAACGTGGGAAACAACGATGCTGTGGTACTCTTTGTTCCGCCGCAGGGGCATCAAACAATGGAGTCGGACATAGAGCTCGTAGACAGCATCACCAACGTAGGCCACAGCCTGGGCAGAACTGCGGGCCACAACCAAGGCATCCTGCTCAGGAAATAGAAACACCGTGCCATCGATCCCTAGGCTTGGGGTAATCGGGCGATCGCCGCTTCGACCGATGGTTGCAAAGAAAGCACCTGATCCAGGCGCACCAGCTTAACGGTTTGGTTCACACGGGCATTACTGACAATCTGGAGACTTCCCGATAGCCCCTTGATTTTTTTGGCAATCTGCACGAGCACCCCCACACCTGAGCTGTCTAAAAAGTCTATGGCTGTGAGG
This sequence comes from Cyanobacteria bacterium UBA999, assembly GCA_002291895.1. Classification (GTDB taxonomy): domain Bacteria; phylum Cyanobacteriota; class Cyanobacteriia; order Pseudanabaenales; family Pseudanabaenaceae; genus UBA999. The sequence goes on along the minus strand of DBAX01000099.1, from coordinate 10,598 downwards.
TCGAGAATGATGTTATGGGGGCCATCGTCAATGCATCGACCGACGACCTTACGAAAGGCCGGCTCAGAGAAGGCATCGAGGAGACCGGCAAGCCGAAACAACTGATACCCATCGCGTAGTTCACGACTGCCTCTCAAACTGACAGTAAGTGTAAGCGGTTCCGGAATAATTGCCTCCTAGCGAGGTAGAGAAAGCTTAATTTGCGGCTATATTGTAGGGGCTTTCACTACGGTTGTCTAGGTTGCTATGCGCTCAATTTTTCAGTTTCGTCAGGCTTTCCTCAGCGGCGCGGTGAGCAGTGCGGAGGCAACGGCGCTGGTTTTATCCCGCTTAGCGGAGCGCGAACCCCAAGTAGGCAGCTTTATCACCATCACAGCGGAATTGGCCCGGGCCCAAGCCGCCGCCGCCGATGCCCGGCTGCGGACGCTCCGGGCGGAGGGACTGCCGATCCCGGCCCTTCTGGGTGTTCCCTTGGCAATCAAAGACAATCTTTGCACCGCAGGGGTACCTACGACCTGCGGCTCCCGCTCCCTAGCTCAGTTCGTGCCCCCCTACGAGTCTACGGTTACCCTATCCCTCCAACGGCAGGGAGCGGTGGTGGTCGGTAAAACCAACCTAGACGAGTTTGCCATGGGTGGTTCTACCGAGCATTCTGCTTTTCATCCAACCCGTAATCCTTGGAACCTTGGGCGGGTTCCGGGGGGATCCTCCGGGGGCTCGGCGGCGGCGGTCGCGGCGGGGCAGTGCCTCGGATCCCTGGGCTCGGATACTGGGGGTTCCATTCGGCAGCCGGCTGCTTTTTGCGGAGTCGTGGGACTAAAGCCAACCTACGGATTGGTATCCCGCTTCGGCTTGGTGGCCTTTGCCTCCTCCCTAGATCAGGTGGGGCCCCTCGGAAACACGGTGCAGGATGTGGCGCTCCTCCTGACGGCGATCGCCGGCCACGACCCTCGGGATGCCACCAGTTTGGAGGTTACGGTACCCGACTATGCCCAGAACCTTGGGGCGATTACCGAGAGCCGCCCCCTAGCAGGCAAGCGCCTTGGCGTAATTCGGGAAACCATGGGCGATGGTGTCGCTTCATCGGTGCGCACAGCAGTAGAACAGGCGATCGCCCATTTTGAAACCTTGGGGGCAGCGGTGGTGGAGCTTTCCTGTCCCCGTTTTGCCTACGGTGTGCCCACCTATTACATCATTGCGCCTTCGGAGGCTTCAGCCAACCTAGCCCGCTACGACGGCGTGAAGTATGGGCTACGCCAACCGGAGGCCAAAACCCTGTTGGAGATGTATGAATCTACGCGGGAGGAGGGATTTGGTGCCGAGGTCAAGCGGCGGATTATGGTGGGCACCTACGTGCTGTCCGCGGGATATTACGACGCCTACTACCTCAAGGCCCAGAAAGTGCGCACCCTGATCAAAGAGGACTTTAGCCAAGCCTTTACCCAGGTCGATGTGCTCGTTACTCCCACCGCACCGACAACAGCCTTTCCCCTTGGGAGCAAGAGCGATCCTTTAAGCATGTACCTCCTAGACTTGATGACGATCCCGGTCAACTTGGCAGGATTGCCGGCAATCAGCGTGCCCTGCGGCTTTGACGCCGAGGGATTGCCCATTGGGTTGCAGTTGATTGCCCCCTCCCTCGGAGAGGAGACATTGCTCTATGTGGCCCATGCCTACGAGCAAACTACGCCCTGGCACCTGCAGCGATCGCCCCTAGATGGCCGTGCCTAGGGAAATGGAACGTGCAATTCCCCATGCCCCGGTCGCTGCCAAGATGGCGTGATCCGTGTTCTGTTTTTTTCCTTACCGTGGGCAGGGGCACGGAACCGAACCGGTAGAATGGGTGCAAAGCGTTGATGGCACCTATGAACCTTACTCCGCCGATCATGTGGTTGATCTTGGGAATCGTCTTGATTGTGCTGGATTTCGTGGTTCCCGATCCCCTCACCCTCGGGTTGGTGGCTGGTTTTTTAGCCCTGTTGGTAGCAGCGCTAGCTACGGTGGTTCCCAACACTACCGTCCAGATTTTAGTGTGGGTCGTGTTGTCGGGCTTGGGTATTTTTTTGGCCCAGCGACTCCAGCCTAAGGTTTCTAAGCTCGTGCTGGAATCCGATGAAGCCCTCACGCTTACGGAGATTCCTAGCCACCGTAGCGGTCGGGTGATGTACGAAGGTGCTTCCTGGCGGGCGGTGTGCTGCAATCCCGACGAAGCGATCGCCCCTAAGCAACGGGTGCAGGTGGTGGGTCGGGAGGGAAACACTCTAATCGTGCTTCCCTTAGAATCAGCCTCCCTAGGGGAAGGCTAGGGAACAATTATTCAATCCCCGGTACGGGCTTGAGCAACTCCGGTGGCACCTTTTCGGGTACGACCCACAGGTAGAGGGTGTGCTCCCGTTGGGGACCTTGTACCACTTCCACCTTGTCTGGCTTCCAGTCATCCATGTCGAAGTCGTGGGACACAATGCGGGTGCCCGGCTTCAACTGGCGCAGCAACTGGGGACGCAACTTGAGGTTGATGCGGGGCAGGAGGTAGAGGGTGACAACGGTGGCATCGCTGAAGTCGGATTGGAAAAGATCTTGATTGACAAATGTGGCGCGATCGCCGACGCCGGCCTTTTTGGCATTTTCCTGGGCCCGGGCCACAAGCTCAGGATTGATCTCCACACCCGTGCCCCGTGCTGCCCCAAACTTACTTACTGCCGTGATAACAATGCGACCATCACCGCTACCTAGGTCGTAATGAATGTCGCCTTTCTTGACCCCAGCCAGCCTGAGCATCCGCTCCACCACCACGCTGGGCGTCGGGACGTAGGGAACGTCGGGGGTGCGCGGTGTAGCTTGGGCCACAGGTTCCGGCGTAGCTGTGGATGCAGTTTCCGCGGGTATTGCCTTGGGATCGGCGGTGGCATTTTGACTGGGCTCGGTTGCACAGCCCATAAAAGCGCCTACCCCAGTCAAAGCCAGCAAAATCAGAACGTTTCGCAGCATAGGTGACCATAATTTTTGCCTTCCCATTATGCCCCATTAGCGCCGCGTGTTCTTGACAGCCCACCGCACAAGCCATGGCGGTAGCAGCAGAGCCGCGAGGGCACCCCAGGAGAAGCGCCGCCCCAAATGCTGCCACAATTCGTTGGTGCTTTGGGCACAGGGAGCACCCTCCCACTTGGCACCGAGCACCATTAAGGTCAGGGCGCGGTGCTCCAAACCCTGGTGCTGATAGAGGGAACGGTACTGCTGGGCGAGTTTGGCCCATGCCCGAGGAGAAACCTTACGGCTGTTGCTCCCCAAATATTTGCGCCAATGGTAAATGGTTTCTGGAATTTGGCGGTAGGTGCTGCCCGTGGCGATCACCCGCAGCCAAAATTCCACATCGTGCAGCTCTTCATTGCCGTAGGAGCAGTCGTAGCCGCCCAGCTGCTGCCATAGGGATTTTTTAATGGGTGTAGTGCCGATGAGCTGCCAGTTAGTGGCGAGGGAAAAAGGACGCGATCGCAAACTTTCAGCCAAGGCCACGGCGGTGATGGCTATGGGGCGACCGGGGCGATCGCCATGGTCTTGGCGCAGGTAGGTGCCGTAGAGGAAGCCGATTTCTGGATGGGCATCAAATCCCCGGGCGATCGCCCGCAAAGCATCTGGGGGAAGGAGGTCATCGGCATCGAGCAAAACAATAACTTCAGATTGGGCGGCAGCGAAGCCATCGTTTCGGGCAGCGGAGGTACCGCCGTTACACTCCCGCCAAAGGACTCGTACATCGGGGGTAGCAGCATATTCCTGGCAAATTTGATTGGTAGTGGGATCGGGAGAGGCGTCATTGACGATAATAAGTTCATCGGGCAATCGGGTTTGCGATCGCACACTGGCAACAGCTTCCCTGAGCAGAGTTCCTTCGCGATAGCAGGTAATCACAACGGCTATGGTGGTCACGGGTGTGTTTCCTCGGTTTCCCTAGGATAGAGTGCCATGAAACTAGCAATCTGGAATTGTTTTGCCCAAAAACCTGTTGCCGAAACCGAGCTAACCCGCCGCCTGTGCCACGCCGCTCGCAGCTTGGGATGGATTGGGGAGGAGGTATCCAACTCCAAAGCTGTTGCCGAACTGCAACCCGATCTCATACTTGCGCTTCATTTTCAAACACCAAAAATAACATCTTTTCCCACCTACGGCTGTCTTTGGAATCCACCACGATTTTTTGGCACCTATGAATCATTGAAGGGAAAAAGGGGTGAAACCTTGCCAGCAATTGCCAGTTACGATCTCTTCCTATATGGCTCAGAAAAGATCCGCACTTGGCTCATGGAACAACTACCCCAAAAAGTGGCAGCTATGCCATTACCGATGTTTTACCCTAGTTGCAACCGCAGTCTCTATGACCCTAGCGATCTAACCCGAACACAGCTTACCTATATTGGCGTGAATTGGGATCGCCGTCGCTACCGATTGCTATTTACCGAGTTAGATCGGCAGCAAAACACTGCCTTTTACGGCCCTGCAAAGGCTTGGAACTTTATCCGCCATTCCTACGCAGGGAGTCTGCCCTTCGATGGCACTAGCGTCCTCGAAGCCTTGCACCACCATGGCGTCGGTCTGTGTTTGCACCGACCGGAGCATACGGAGTTTGCCGTACCATCTATGCGCATTTTCGAGATTATTGCTGCCGGAGCTGTAGCTATCTGCGGGGAACATGAATTTATCCGCCAGTGGTTTGGCGATGCAGTGCTCTATGTCAACCCCGATCAGGATGGTAAAACCTTGGCTAAGGAGATCGGCGATCGCCTAGATTGGATTCGCTCCCATCGCCAGCAGGCTCGGGAAATGGTTGCTACCACCCAAGCTATTTTTCACCAGCAGCTTTGCCTAGAGCAACTCCTTACCAACTTCATGCCAGAACACCAGCATCTTCTGATGCACAAATTTTTCTTACCTGCACCAATACTGCAACGTCCCCCCCTAGTCACTGTGCTTTTATCCCACTGCACGCCGGAGGCAGAAAGCTTAATAGAACAATCCCTAACCCATCAAACAGATCAGCGGTTTCATGTTGTCAAAGGCCGCGATTTGAAAACGGCGATCGCCCAGTGTGCCACTCCCTATGTGACGATTCTCAGCGGCCCCGTGGAACTCTTTCCCAACCACATGGCTTTACACATCGCCTACCTAGGGCAGCATCCCGATGCCGCTATTGTTTGCAGCGACCTCAACGATGGCAACGGCACGTCGGCATTGCCCCGATTGCAAACCTATCTCATGGGCACAACAACCCTCCAGGAAGTGCTATCCACCCTACCCCAGGAGATGCCCCTCACCCCAGCCCAGGTTTTGGGGGCGATCGCCCGGCATCCCAACCTGCACCACACCTACGACCTCACTGCCACATTCCACGGCACCATCGAGCACCCTACCCCGCTGCGTGCACCTCTGCTTCTGCCCTACCCCATCAAACGCAATTGGCTGCGGGAACTCTATCTCTGGCTTTCTGGCGGCGGCGAGCGCAATCCCAATCCTGGGGCGATCGCCCGACTCCTTATCGCCCTGCGTTATTACTTGGGAGATAAAAACATAACTTAAAAAAACTTTAATTCTGGTCACATTTACGTTGATCAAACTATCAGCAAGCCCCGTTTATGAACTGCCCATATTTTCGTTAAGAAGGCATTAAGAAGTCCTGCTAAACCCCGCCCCTAGCCAAGCAGAATGATAATGTGAATGTAAGCCCTAGGGCTGCGATCTCATTTAGGAGAGACAGAATGAAACTGGTTATTCAAGGGAAAAATATCGACATTACCGATGCTATTCGGGAGTATGTCGCTCAAAAAATTGATAAAGCCGTCAGTCATTTTCAAGCCCTGACCACCGAAGTGGATGTGCATCTATCGGTGGCTCGCAACCCCCGGATCACCGCCAGCCAAGCTGCCGAAGTGACCATCTATGCCAATGGTGCCGTGATTCGCGCCGAAGAGAGCAGTGAGAGCCTCTATGCCAGCATTGACCTTGTAGCCGACAAAATTGCCCGCAAGTTGCGCAAGTTTAAGGAACGCAAAAACCAACGCCAAGCGACCAAAACCGGACTCGCCGTTACCGAACAGCCCCCCGTGGAGTTGCCCAATGCCCATCGCCTGCCCGAAGTGAGCGATCGCGTGGTGCGGCGCAAGTACTTCGCCATGGTTCCCATGACCGTTACGGAGGCCTTGGAACAGTTGGAGTTGATTGACCACGACTTCTACGTATTTCGGAACAAGGAAACGGGAGAAATCAATGTGGTGTACGAGCGCAACCATGGCGGCTACGGTGTGATTCAACCCCATGAAAACGGTTCTATTCGCCGTTAGCATTTCCCACCATGGAAAATCCCCCACACCGTCAGGGTATGGGGGATTTTTTTAGCTAAAACTGCGTTTTTCGTTAGAAGGGAAAATACAATTGATCGGGAAATAAACGATTGGCTTCAATCAAAATACCAGCCGTAATTCCCATCCATACTGTCGCCAAAACCGGCGCAGTCGAAAGAAACTTGACGAAATCTTGCATAAACAAACTCCTGAGGGGCTGATGGGATTGGGGTTTAGCGGGGAGAAACGGTGATTTCCTTTTCGGCAATGGTAAGCTGACCGCCCGTCAGTTCCTTAAAGGCGGCTACGGGCCACAAAAAGCCGGACATCATAAATTTGGTTGCAAGGGCCACATCCAGGATGATTTCCTTTTCGCAGGCGGTTTCTGCGTCCTGGTGAATGGCACGCAGATAGTCCCGACCGACCCAACCGATCCAGCCAGCAATGTAGAGAAACAACAGGCTGGGGATCAAAAATTCCCCGGCGTGATCCCAACGACCGTCGGAGATCAGGTGGGGCAATCCATCGTCACCGCACAAAAGATTGGTGCTGGCATAGCGGGCAAACCGTTCCTTGGTGCTGGCAATTTTTTCCTCCAAATACTTGGCGGGTTCACTGCCGGGGGCATATTGGGCCAAACGGGCTTCGTAGCTACTTACTTGGGATTCCAAACGGCTTTGAAAAGCTTCGGACTGACTGCAGGGCACAAGGGCATTAAACGAAAATTCGGCAGCCGCTACCGGGGCGGTGGAAACTTGTACGCCCACCCAAAGGCACAGGGCCATAAAAAATACTAGGACTCTTTGCATAGTCTGACCTTTTGAAGGAATTGAGATGAGAAATGTAAGTGCAAAACTTGGTGGCCCATCATATCGCTGGCGCGATCGCCGGGTAAAGCAAAGTTCACAAGCTGTAAACTTACTTCAAACCGCTGTAGGAGCATTTTTGGCGTACTGCTGGTGGCGGTAGGCGCGCATGTCGGCCACGAAGCGGGCAAAGAGGTAATCGGCATCGTGGGGGCCGGGGCTGGCCTCCGGGTGGTACTGCACCGAAAAAATGGGGAGGCTGCGGTGCTCGAGTCCGGCAACGGTGTGATCGTTAAGGTTGATGTGGGTGATGGCTACTTCGGGATCGGCGATCGCGTCGCCACTGAGGGCAAAGCCATGGTTTTGGCTCGTAATTTCTACCCGGCGATCGCCCCGTTGATTTTGGGCCGGCTGGTTCAGCCCCCGATGCCCAAATTTGAGTTTGTAGGTGGTGCCGCCGAGGGTGAGCCCTAAAATCTGGTGCCCTAGGCAGATGCCAAACATGGGTTTTTGGGCGGACACAAGTTGGCGCGTTGTGGCGATCGCCACTTCTACCGCCGCCGGATCCCCCGGCCCATTGGACAGAAAAATCCCGTCGGGCTCCATATCCAAGACCAACTCCGCTGGGGTATCCGCTGGTACAACCGTTATCCGGCAGCCATAACTGGCTAAGCGCCGCAAAATATTGCGCTTGACACCAAAGTCGAAGGCCACCACGTGGAGCGGATCTTCTGGGGGGCGATCGCCGCCTAGGTCAGGACAAAATTCCCACACTGCCGGAGTGGGATCCTGCCATTCATAAATGCGGGGCGTGGTGACCTGGCAGGCAAGGTTTTGCCCCTGCATCGAGGGCGCGGCCGCGATGTGGGCGTGCAGTGCCGCCGGATCGAGAATTTCGGTGGAGAGGGCACCATTCATTGCCCCAAGGGAACGCAATTTTCGCGTGAGCGCGCGGGTGTCGATGCCGGTGATGCCCAGGATGTGGTGGGCCTTGAGATAGTCGGGGAGGGACTGGCGCGATCGCCAACTGCTGGGGGTATGGGTCACGTTGCGCACCACCATGCCCCGCACCTGGGGGCGATCGGATTCCTCGTCCTCGGGATTTACGCCCGTATTGCCCACCTCAGGACAGGTAAACGTCACAATTTGCCCGTTGTAGCTAGGATCGGTCAGCACCTCTTGGTACCCGGTCATCCCCGTGTTGAACACCACCTCACCCACCGCCGTACCCGTAGCGCCAAATCCATAACCGTGGAACACACTCCCATCGGCCAACATCAGCACTGCCGCCTGCTTTATTGCCATACCGCTACGCCAACTCCCTGAGCCATCGATAGGAGAACCGTAGGCTTCTCCTGCTTGTTACTGTAGAGTTTATGCTAATGCGGCGACGCACTCCGTAACTGCTTAGGGAGAACAATAAATCCGGGGCAATTTTGCTCCCTAGGATGAAGCTTTTGGAAGGGCTCCTTCGATCTTAGGCACCCGTCAGGGAATGACATGGCTGGCTACACGCTAATTTTTGCCGTTTTGGTACTGGGGGGAATCATTGCCACCCTCGGCGATCGCATTGGTTCTAAAGTCGGCAAGGCCCGGCTGACGGTTTTTCGGCTGCGTCCACGCCACACTGCCACCCTGATCACCATTGTCACGGGGGGACTGATTGCCGCCAGCACCCTCGGCATCCTCCTAGCCAGCAGCAGCCAGCTCCAGGATGGGCTCTTTCGTCTGGAGAGCATTCGCGCTGAGCTAGAAACCGCCCAGCAACAGCGGCAGAGAACCGAGACCCAACTGCAGACTGCCAAATCGAACCAAGCCACCGCCCAACTGCGCCTTGACCAGATCAACCGCTCCCTGGCCCGGGCCCTGATTCGCCAAAGTGAAACCCAGACCAAACTCCAGGAACTGGAACAGCAGTTTGACAGTGCCCAGTCCCAACTGGCATCGGCCTCTGCCCAGGAGCAGCAACTGCGCGATCGCATTGACAATCTCAACCAAGAGCAAGACCGCCTCCTCACCCAACAACAGCAGCTCCAGTCCGACCTATCCCGCATCAGCAGCGAGCGGGCTAGCCTGCGGCAAAAGGTCAACGAATCCGAGCAAGTGCTGCAAAAAATCGAACAGCAGCGGGCAACCCTCCGCGAAGAAGTGGCCAGCCTCGAAGAAAGCCGCGACCAACTAGCCATTAGCATCCAGACCCTACGGCGCGGCAACGTGGCGATTTTCTCGGAGCAGATTTTATCCTTGGGGGTCATCCGCCCCGAACTCAGCCGGGATAATCAGCGGGCAGCTATCCAGCAACTGATTCTCCAGGCCGAGCGATCGGCGCGCGAGCTACTCGATTTCCTGCCGGGACAGCAGCCCCAGAGACCGGTTCTCCAGGTTAGCGACGCCCAAACCAACCGCCTCCTAGAGCAAATGCGGGACGGGCGCAGCTATGTGATTCGGATCCTGTCCGCTGGCAACTACATCCGGCGGGAAACAAATATTTTTATTACCGTGGACATCACCCCCAATCGCCAGGTCTTTGAGCAGGGGCAGGTGATCGCGTCCCTGACCTTTCGCCCCGATCTGAGCCTTACGGAATTGGAGACCCGGGTGGAGCAACTGTTTTCGCTGGCTAGCTTCCGGGCGCGCCGGGAGGGGGTCTTGTTCGATCCCCTAACGGGCAAAGTGGGCAGCTTTTCGCCGGCAGCGCTGAGTGCCCTATTGCAATCTGTCAGCCGCCTTCAGACTAGCTACGAAATCCAAGCCGTGGCCAAGAATCCCATCTTTACCGGAAGCCCCCTCTCCCTAGAGTTGGTTGTGCGCCAGGGGAACACGGAGCTGGGTCGCTACAGCTAGGCGAGTCCTTATGGCGTGCCAGAGCTGCGAGGTTCCATCGGCTCCTAGGTTAGGTTAAAGACGCCCCTGGCCCGTTCCAAATAATTGCGCCGATCCTCAAGGCCGTTGAGCCCCCCGTTGATCCGCCGGGTAATAGTAATCAAATCGTCGCGATCAGCTAGGGAGTTAAGGCGTTCTCGCTGCCAGAACCAACCGGCACTGAGGGCGGCAAGGTCAAAGTCGGCGAGGCGCTGGGGAGCACGGATGAGGTCTACCCCCAAAGCTTGCCCGCAGTCGGCGTAATTGAACCGGCCAGTCACCTGGATCAGCCCCCGTCCCTTAAACCGTCTGCCATCGCCGGGTTCGGTATTGCCGAGGTCACGGCGAAACTCGTAGGCGGCTCCGGAGGCGTATTCTTCGTTGGTGCGAAAGCCGTCGCTCTCGTGGGCAGTCTGGGCTAAAAAATGGGCTTTGCGCAGGGGGGTGGTGATTTCGTAACGGTCGAGGGTGAGGTTGAGGTGGGGGAGCAGGGCTTCGAGGCGGCTTAGGGGGCTGCTGGGGGCGATCGCCCGAAATTGATTGAGGGTGAGGTGGGTGGGCACCGCCGGAAATAGCCCCCGATAGGGAATTTGGTTGGGTGGGC
>DBAX01000038.1 GCA_002291895.1 Cyanobacteria bacterium UBA999 | reverse complement strand
GTTAATTAAAATGACTATAGTCGTCAGCTCAGTGCCGATGTGGTGCGTCAACAACTGCGGGAAGCCCAAGCCCAGCTCCAGCGGATTCAGCGGGCGCGGCGGGAGCAAATTGCCGAAGCCCAGGCGACCCTGGAACGCATTCGGGAAGTGCGGCCGGTGGATGTGGAACTGGCTAGGGCGGAAGTGTTGCGGGCCCAAGCCGCAGTAACCCGGGCCCAGGCGGAGTTGGATTTGGCGATCGTGCGGGCTCCCCAGGACGGGCAGGTGCTGAAAATTCACACCCGGGCCGGGGAATTGGTGGGCGATCGCGGTGTCATCAGCCTCGGTCAAACCCAAGAAATGGTGGCCGTTGCCGAAGTGTACGAGGTGGATCTGAGTAGGGTACGCCTGGGTCAACGGGCGACGGTGCGAAGCAAGAACAATGCCTTTGCGGAAGTTTTGCGGGGGGAAGTGATGGAAGTGGGGCTGGAAATCAGCAAGCAGGATGTGCTGGATACCGATCCGGCGGCTCGCTTTGATGCCCGGGTGGCGGAAGTGAAGATTTTGCTGGATCGCGACTCCAGTCAAAAGGTCGCTGCCCTCACCAATCTGACGGTGGAAGTAGAAATTGAGTCCGTGGGAGGAACCCGATGAGCGCCATGACATCTCCCCCAAAGCGCAAGAAGCCGCTGTTTCTCTCGTGGTTGCAGTTGCGAAAGGAACCCGCCCGCCTGATGGTGGCGATCGCCGGCATCAGTTTCGCCAACCTCTTGATGTTTTTGCAGATGGGCTTTCGCGGGGCCCTCTTTAGCAGTGCGGTGGAATTCCACGACAGCTTGCATGGGGAATTGGTAATGCTCAGTCGGCGATCGCGGGCGCTGATTTCCCTGGATCGCTTTACCGAGCGCCGCCTCTATCAGGCTCTGGGCGCCAAAGGCGTGCAGTCCGTCAGTCCCATTTATTTGAATTCCATCCAATGGCGCAATCCCGAAAACAAAGAGATTTGGGATATCTATGCGATCGGGATCCATCCCGAGCACGATGTCATCAACTTGCCGGAAGTTCGCGCCCACCAAGCAAAGCTCCGGGAACCCGATACCGCCCTCTTCAATGCCAGTTCGCGGAGAGAATTTGGGGCGATCGCCCAGCGGTTTGCGCAGGGTGAGACCATCCAAACCGAAGTGGATGAACGCCTGATTCAGGTACGGGGTTTGTTTCGCCTCAGTCCCACCTTTGGCATCAACGCCTACCTCATTACCAGCGATGTCAACTTTCTGCGCATGGCTAAATTTCGCACCAAAGGCCTCATCGATGTGGGGGTGATCCAACTCGAACCCGGAGCCGATGTCCAACAGGTTTTGGCTGACCTGCGATCGCGCCTCCCCGATGATGTGAAGGTGCTCACCAAAGAGGAATACAAGAATGCGGAGGTTGCCTTCTGGAACGCCAGCACCCCCGCGGGCTATACCTTTGACCTAGGTGTGGTGATTGCCTTCATTGTCGGGGCGGTCATTGTGTATCAAATTCTCTACGCCGATGTTTCCGACCACCTGCCGGAATATGCCACCCTCAAGGCCATCGGCTTTCGCGATCGCTACCTGCTCACCGTCGTTTTCCAAGAAGCACTGATTCTCGCCAGTTTGGGATTCGTTCCCGGTGTTGCTATTAGCTTGGGAGTGTATCAAATCACCAATTTGGCCACCTCCCTACCGATGGCGATGGATGTCGGTCGCATCGTCTTCGTTTTTGGGCTGACCAATGCCATGTGCACCTTTTCCGCCCTCATGGCCGTTCGCAAACTGCAAACCGTAGACCCCGCCGATATCTTTTAGGAGTTGCCATGCTTACCCTCACAACCACCGATGTGGCGATCGCCGTTCAGAATCTCAATCACTACTACGGGCAGGGAACCTTGCGCAAGCAAGTTCTGTGCGATATCAATCTCACCATTCGCCGCGGCGAAATCGTGATCATGACCGGCCCCTCCGGCTCCGGCAAAACCACCCTCCTCTCCCTCATGGGATGCCTGCGCTCTGCCCAGGAAGGTCAACTCTCGGTATTGGGAGAAGAACTGGTCGGAGCCGACAAGGAGCGAATGACCCTCGTGCGGCGCACCATTGGGTACATCTTTCAGGCGCACAATTTGCTGGGCTTTCTCACCGCCTACCAAAATGTAGAAATGGCTCTGGAAAACCACTCCGTTAGTGCCGCCGAAGCCGCTGCCCGCATTGTGGAAATGCTCACCGCTGTGGGACTGGAACAACGAATCCATTACTATCCCCACAACCTATCTGGGGGGCAAAAGCAACGGGTGGCGATCGCCCGAGCCTTGGTGGGACACCCCCAACTCATCCTGGCCGATGAACCGACCGCTGCCCTCGACAAGCAATCCGGTCGCGATGTGGTCAACCTGCTGCAAAAACTAGCCCGGGAACAGCAATGCACCATCCTGCTCGTCACCCACGACAACCGCATTCTCGACATTGCCGATCGCATTGTTTACATGGAGGATGGCAAACTGCAAAATCCTCTCCCCTAGGCGCATGCGAAAGGAATCAATGGGCGGCAGGGCGATCGCCGATAACCTCTATGGACTCACCAACGAAGCCGACCATCTTTGCTTGCCTAATCTCTGCCAGAAACAGACAACCTAGACGAAACTTTCGGCTCCTGGATAACGGTTGAGATGTTCCGCTGCAAATAACTTCTGCTACACACAGGTAACCTCTCGACGATCGGTTCCAAACTCCTGCGGAGACGCTACGCGAGCGATTTGTTACCTTGCTTGGCAAATACATTTCGTTCACTTTCCAATCAGGGGCACACAGACTTTTTGGTCATACACGGTAGGTGCCTTCTTAATGGCGGCTATTCCCCTGGGGTCGCATTACGATTCGTCGATGACAAAGCTGCGCGATCGCGCAGCGTCTCCTCTGGAGCATCCCATGAGACTAGCTGTTTTCGGATCATATCGAAATTGATTGATGGTTCCTTCTTTGATTCTTTTGATCGCTTCTTCAATAGTCGGTAGCGGCACCAGAAACCACTCTCTGGGATTGACAGGGATGCCAAAACGATCTTGTAACTGCACATTAAGCCGTCCGGGATGGAAAAACTTGTGAAGAATAACTTCTAATTTTTGGGGATTGATGTTAGCCAGTTTAAAAGTGGCGACAATTTCTACATCGGCAAGTAAATAGGTGGGGTCTTTGACGGCATTGGCAATCCGTTTTTTGACATCACCAGTAGTTACGCCAATTTTGTGAATTACGGATCGGTTGGCGGCAATAAAAGGATCGTCAGATTGACTCCTCAGAACATAAATATAGCCCGTGGACAAATCGCTTTCGGAGGCGATGTCGGTAAACAGAGGACCTAGGTTGGTGTTTAACTGGGTGATGCGACGGCTGGTTTTATCTTTGTTGAGGGCGCGCTGGAGCGATCGCAACAGGTAATCCCCCTCCGTACCGTTGTCATAAATCACCCGCAGACGACAATTTTCCAAGCCAGATTCGGTCGTAAAAACTTCGCCCATGAAGGCGACCAAAGCCTTTTGACCATTCAGAATGAATAGATCCCCCGTATGAATTTGGGCGTTATCTTGGTATTTGACTGTTTCCCTCGCTCCATTTTTTAGATCGTCCTGCACTTGCTCAAAAATGGGTTTGAAGTTATCGAAATCTTGGCAGGGGGTGCGCTGGGCGATTTCCTCTGCAGCTTTAATTTCCTGACGCGATCGCACATGGGTGAGCTGTGTCACATCGTTCTCTGAGGCTGCCTCGATGCCAAGGGAGCTTAGCAGTGTTTCGTCGTCAAGGTCTGCTTCTGGGGATAGGCTGGTATCCACGTTCGCCGCTAGCAATCCACGAGAGTCTAGAGGTTCCAAGACGGCACGGCATTCCTCCGATTTCCGCAGGCGATCAAGCCGCACTGCATAAAGCCGCTCGAAAATATCATGCTCCTCACCATGTTCGGGCAGTCTACCCTGTTCTTCTACAAACCGTTCGATTTCCTCAAAGCCGGCGATAATTCGTTCTTCTTGGGCGGATCGTTGGCTGATGGGATCGGGCTCGACCTCTATCCCTAAATCCGCCAGCAATTCTAAATCTTCATCGGTTGTGTATTTAGGCATTTTTCTCCCCATTGGTTGTATCCCCTCACCCTAAATCATGCGATGTGTGACTTTGCCTAAGACCCTCACCCTAAATCCCTCTCCCAGAGCGGGAGAGGGACTTTGAAGAAATCTTGCTCCCCTTCTCCCGTTCTGGGAGAAGGGGCTGGGGGATGAGGGTAAACTAGGCATTCGTTTCCTCCTTCACTTTGCGTTGCAGGAAGGCAACCCCTTCTGCCATCCGTTTTTCCCAGGGATCGACTGCTGTAAGAGAGGGCAACCTGCCTTTTTCCTGCTTGAACCGCAGTGCCCGTTTAGCTAATTCCCGCGCGTCCTCGACGCTCAGGGTAATCCGTTTGGCGGCGATTACTTCTGCCACCTGCCGCAACCGTTCTTCGCTCATGGATTTAGCCAGAATCGCGTAGGCTTCGCCAAAGGGATTGATGCGATCGATCAAATCCATATCCAACTCTTTGACCGAAAGGGCAAACTGCCGCACCCCGTCAATTAGGGCGGTGTTTTTGGGGGCTTCTTCCCTCACCCCCAGCCCCTCTCCCAAGTCGGGAGAGGGGGAAGATTATAGGTTTCACCCGCTTTTGCTTGTTGAACGAGGTTGAAGGCGGCGATCGCGTGTTGACGCACGGCTTCTTGATCTGCTTCGTCTAAATTGGGGAATTTCTCTTTGACGATTTTGCCCATCCGCACCTGGGTCAGTTCTTCGGGTACCAGTTCTTCGTCGAATAGTCCTCGCTCAATGGTGGGTTTATCCTGCACAAAAGCCGTCACCAGTTCGGTGAGGTCTTCGCGGCAGATGCGGGTGGCTTCTGGACTTTTGGGTTCGGCTAACCCCTTGATTTCGATCTGGATTTGTCCAGTTGCGGGATTCACGCCCACATTACATTTATTGGGGTCATAACCATCTTTACCATAGTCAAAGCCCGGTGTGGGTTGATTGTCGGGGCGCTTGGGTTTGAAATCAAAGCGGGGGGCGAGTACCTGCTCCATCAGCAGGCTGGCGGCGATCGCCTTCAGCGTGTCATTCACCGCTTCGGTAACGGCGGCTTCGCTGGCATCGGGTTCGGCGATCAGGTTGGTGAAGCGGGCGCGGGTTTTGCCCGGTGCATCACGGGTGGCACGACCAATAATCTGGATAATTTCCGTCAGGCTGGCACGATAGCCAATGGTGAGGGCATGTTCGCACCAAATCCAATCAAAGCCTTCTTTTGCCATGCCCAGGGCAATGATCATGTCCACATGGTCGCGGTTATTTTTTTGAGCCGAATCTTTGAGGGCGGCGGCGACCTTATCTCGCTTAGATGGATCATCGTCTACCAAGTCAGCAATTTTGAGCGTCTTACCGTCGGGCGTTTTGACCAGTTGAAACCCAGTTTGGGGATCGATGCCCTGCCATTCCCCCAGTTCCCCAATGATGTGTTCCACCTCGCGGATTTTGTCCTTGGTGCTTTCGCGGGAGTTGACATTGGGAATGTGCAGGATGGTTTTTTCGTTGGGGTTCAAGACCTGCATAATTTCGTCGGTGTAGCTCCCCGCATAGAAGTAGTAGCCGATGTCAAGCTGTTTCAGGTATTGGTAGCCGTTGAGTTGTTCGTAGTAGGTGTAGGTGATGGTTTCAAATTTGGCTTCGTCTTCGGGGTGCAGTACGGCGATCGCATCACCGCGAAAGTAGGAACCGGTCATGGCGACAATGTGGGTTTTGTCACGACTCATAAATTGCCGCACTTGGTCGCCCAGCTTGTTATCGGGGTTAGCAGAAACATGGTGAAATTCATCCACCGCAATCAGGCGATCATCAAACACCTCAATGCCAAAGCGATCAACGGCAAAACGAAAAGTGGCATGGGTGCAGACCAGCACCTTGGCATCGCTATCGAGGAATTTCTTGACTGCATCGACTTTGCCGCCATTGTCGCCGCCGGGGGCATCACAGAGGTTCCATTTGGGTTCCACTTGCCAATCCGCCCAAAACCCAAACTGGCTCAAGGGTTCATTATGAAAACTAGACCCGATCGCTTTTTCGGGCACCACAATAATGGCTTGCTTAAGTTTCTGATTCTCTAGCTTGTCTAGGGCAATAAACATCAGCGCCCGACTTTTGCCCGATGCCGGTGGCGATTTGATCAGGAGGTATTGTTCGCCGCGTTTTTGGTAGGCGCGTTCTTGCATGGGGCGCATTCCTAGGGCATTGGGTCTGGTGGAGGTGCCAGCTTGGGCGTAGGTGACCGAAACTGCGGGAATGGCGGTGGGGTTGCTCATAGGGTGTCTATTTCTTGCAGGGCTAGGGCTAAAAATGCTTCGGTACGCTGGATTTGTTCTGCCGCTTGGTCAGCGGTGACGGCGTTGAATTGACCATAATCGCCAGTGGTACGGAGTTCTTGAGCTTCAATTAAGAAGCGGTGAAAGTCGGGTGACACGCGACACGGTTTAGCAAATTCTCGCCCAAAGGCAGCAATGACGGCGGAATGCTTGGAAAATGTGAGTTTTTTGCCTTCTAGAAAGGCTTCGGCGATATAAAACATTGAGTAATAGGCTCGGGAGGCAGCGTAGTCCGGGTAGTTGTTGGTCAGCAAGAGCTTGGCGGCTTCGAGGCTTTGTTGAGCTTTGAGCAGGAGTTCCCGTTGCTCATCCGTCATAGCAAAACTCCCTCTTGGCGGATATTGCGTAGCAAGGCATTATTGCGGGTTTGATACTGGGTCTCATCCATGAAAAGGCAGCTAATGACCACATCATGGAGAAGGGAGAGATCTGCAACAATTTTGCCAGTCCGTTTGATTTCTTCGCCGGGGTTGACGGGTGATTCTGTTTTGCCATCACTGGGCGATTCCCCTTCGGAGACACTGGGTGATCGCAATACCACCAGAACATCAATATCTGACTCTGGTTCACTATCCCCGCGGGCTTGAGACCCAAAGAGGGTGAGGTGACTTAGGCGATCTCCATAAAGCGCTATCAAGTCTTGCTTAAGCTGTTTGAGAATAGGTTGTAGAAATGGATTCATTGTCAATGTGTGGAAAAAGTTACTAATATTTCTGCGTGAGATAGTCGGTGTATTCTGCTTTTAGGTCATTGTCGCTGGGTGCTGAGGCGTTTGGCGATACCTCGAAGTCCGGTCAGGGTGCCGGGGGTGAGTTGTTTTTGCTGAAGAATTTCGTTGATTTGGCTCTCTGGGAGGGTTTGGATCAGTTGGTAGAGTTTTTCGGCGGCTGTCATGATTTTACTGGAGTGTATGGGGTTGTACTCGTAATTATGGCTAAATTTTACTTGCGCTTAGTAGATTTTTTGGCAGGTGCTTTCTGATTGGTCATTTTGGTATATAGCTCAAACAATTTCTCTAATCGCTCGGTGTCGTTTTTGAAGCGGCGACCGATGTAGATGCGCTCTAGCACTTCGTCGTTGCGATCGTGTGCCTCTCGCACTAAGGGAAATTCGCTGTCCATGCGATCGGGGTCGTACATATCGGCGATCGCAGCAGGGAAGTATTGCTCTCTGGCTAATAATATATCTTCGGCGCAACGGGTGAGGTCGGCTTTGTTGCGATCGGTCAGGGTGGGGACGGGGAAGGTGTTCCAGCCGAGGGTGTTGGAATAGCGAAAATCGGTTTTCAGTTTGCCGCAGACGGTGGCGATCCAGACTAGGTGGAGGTGAGATGATAGAACTGCAAAATCCACAAGGTTGGCATCGTAGATAGCGGAAGCTGAGTCGGCTATCACATGAGAATCTCCCTTGACTAACCCTACGGTTAAAAAAGCACGGTTCTCTGAAACGTGACGGGGGATAACTATGCCGAGATTGTCGGTGTGTGGGCAAAAGACGAATCGATGAGGCGCTTTAGCGTGTTGATTTGCTTGTTTTCCCCTGCTCTCAGAACGTAAAGCCCTGACTCTTTCTAATCGATCTTTAATTTCCGGATTGTTTAATGCTAACTCAAGAGTTTCAGCTTCAATCCAGAAGCAGTATCTTCGGATTGAATGAATAAAATCTCGTGAGCCAATATACTCTCGGATGAGCGATTTTAGTTCAGGGTAGTGGGTAATGAAATCTTGGTATTCGGTTTTAGATAAGATTAGATTTCCGCCATCTGTAGGCTTATTTCCATAATCCATTCGTGTCAACGAATGAATTGAACTACTTCGTTTCTCGACAATAATTTCTGTGCCAGGTGCCAGGTATGGACTTATAGAAACAACTTCGTATACAACATCACCGGAAAATAATATTTTTTTCTGTGTTTGAGCGGTGGTAAGTCCAACAATCACACAAGTGACAGCCGCCTTATTGCTAGCGAGATTGCTCCATTGAAATGAAGTATGGGCAAAGTGGATATGATTGTCTTGACCATAGATAAGTGGCCAAAGCAGAGCAACTTGTTCACCCTGTGTAATCGAATTAGTTGTAACAAATGCATTTGATGACGAAGTAATGCGATTGAATCGAGCGGCTTGGAGCATGAAAGCTGCAACATAATCTAGGTCTTTGTAATTCTTGAAAATGCTCGCAAAAACTTGTCTCATGTCCTCCTTCTGTTCTGATGTCTGGTTAACACTCCCTTGATATGGCGGATTGCCACAAAGATACGTTTCCCCGCCCTCATTGGCAAAATCAATCTCCGTTTGCTCCAGCGGCGTACTAAACAAATCCTCCGCCACCAACTTCACCCCCGTCCCCGTCGGTGGACACAAACTCAGCCAATCCAGCCGCAGCGCATTTCCACAGGTAATCCAATTCTCACTTTTCAGCGGCAAAAACTCCGCCAGCGCCAGCTTCGGCCCTCGATACAACACATCACACTGATACTCCGCAATAATCAACGCCAACCGCGCAACCTCCACCGCAAAATGGCGAATCTCAATCCCCCGAAAGTTGGTTAAGGGAATCTTAGAACGGCGATCCGCCTCACCCCGCCGTTGGTTGATGGTGGCTTCGATCGCCCGCATTTCTTTATAGGCAATCACCAAAAAATTCCCCGACCCACAGGCAGGGTCAAATACGCGAATTTTTGACAGTCTCTGCCGCAGGTTCAATAGCTTACGAGCATTGTCGCCTGCGGACTCTAGCTGGGCGCGAAGATCATCCAAAAACAACGGATTTAGCACCTTGAGGATATTCGGCACACTGGTGTAGTGCATCCCCAGGGCACCGCGTTCTTCTTCTTGGGCGATCGCCTGAATCATGGAGCCGAAAATGTCGGGGTTGATTTGCTTCCAGTCCAAGTTGCCAATGTGGAGGAGATACGATCGGGCAACTTTGCTGAAGCGGGGGACTCCCTCACCCCCAGCCCCTCTCCCAGACAGGGAGAGGGGAGTAAGAGATTCTTCTTGTCCTCCTTCTCCCAAAGTGGGAGAAGGGGTTAGGGGATGAGGGAAAAACGCTTGACGAATCAACAACAACACCTGATCTAAACTCGTTTCGACTAATTCACTAGATATGCGAACTAATCTCAATCCCAAGGATTCCAGCAACTCTTGCCGTTGCCGATCCGCCTCTTTTTGCGATTCGTGGATACCCCCATCCACTTCTACAATCAGCCGCTCTGTCCCGCAAAAGAAATCAACAACAAATGCACCAATCGGCTGTTGTCGTCTAAACTTTCGTCCTTCTAGTTTGCGTCCACGCAGGGCTTGCCAGAGGATAGCTTCGCTTGGCGTGGGGTCTTTCCGAAATTGACGGGCAACCTCGGTCATTTTTTGCTTCAGGGCAGGGGGGATTTCCCAATATGCCTGCTCTTGACCCTCACCCCCAGCCCCTCTCCCAGACGGGGAGAGGGGAGTAAGAGATTCTTCTTGTCCCCCTTCTCCCTCCTTGGGAGAAGGGGTTAGGGGATGAGGGGGAGCAAAGGCTTTAGGACACCTTTTTTTAGCGGCATCAAACAAAAACGGAAGAATCGTGTTCTTGCTGATGTACTCTGTGATGTCTTCCTTGGTGTAGTACGCCCCCATTTGCTTCTGGTTGATGTACTTCTCAAAAATATAGCCTAATACATCCGGGTTGATTTCGTTTTGGTTGCGGAGCGGTCTGTCGTCTAAATGCCAGTCGTACTCATCAAAAAAGTTAAAGACTTGCTCAAACGCCGCATCGGGAATTTGCAGCGTGCGATCGTACTTTTCCTCCAACTGGTGAACTTCAAACAAGCCACCATTCAGATAGGGAATTTTGCCCAGCAGTTGGTCTAACTCAGAATTGCGATCGGGCTTGCCCAACCCCTCATGAAACAGCTTTAGCAAAAACTGCCGATAAAACGAATGAAATGTATCCGTGCCCCATTCCGTTTGGCAGCGTTTGAGGCGATTGCGTAAATAATTAATATCGCCATCCAAGAAATATTTCTTTTGGATGAAATAGACAAACATCAGCCGGTTCAGCATCAGTGACGCATACCAGGTGCGATCAAATTTAGACTGAATGCCATCAATAAATTTGAGAAACTGTTCGTGTTCCTTTTCAAATCGGGCGAAGAATTTTTTGGTGACTTTTTCGACATCAAAGGCTTTCTTGACCCGCTGTGCCACCTCCACCATGGTCAGCTTTTCTTCTTCGGCAAAGGCGATCGCCAATGCCTCTAGCTTCTGCAACAACCGCTCGGCAGTTTGCCCTACCTGATATTGTTCAAACCGGGGTGCCAACGGTTTCCCCGGCTCCTGCCGCACCCACATCCAGGTTTGCTGGGTTTTGCCCTCATCGCCAAACACCAACAGGTGGGATTTGCTGTAGTCCGTCAGTTGCCGATCGAGCTTCACCCGGGTTGGACGGGCTGGAATTTCTGGGGTAATGCACTTAAATACGGTGAAGCCGCGCTTTTGAGCAATGGACACCACCTCAAAAGATTTGCCATCGATTTCAAAGGGTAAGGTGATGCGATCGACCGTATCCCAGCCTAGTTCTTCAATAAACAGGGACTCAAAATCAAACTTTTGGAGATACTTTTGGGCGCGTTGGCGATTCAGTGGCATTTTAGGTTAGCTCAATCAGGGTTCAAATCAGTGGGAAAGTCAGGATCAAACAGTTGCTCGGATGTATAGGGGCAATTCTCGGGCAGATCTCCATAATCTAAAGGGGTTTCCTTCACCACTAAATCCTTGCCAGATTCGTGAGCATAGGCGATCGCCTCTATCAAATAGGGCTTGAGGCTGGGGTTTTCCTTCATGAGTTGCAAAACTCCTCGCCGTTGTTCACGAATGGTTGCTCGCCAGCTTTTATTTCGTTTTTCCGGTTGGTAGTCCCACTTAAGCAAATGCCCAATTAAAATTCCTAAGCGATTTTCCAATTCTCGACGCTCCTGCTTCCCCAATGATTCAATTTCCTCCACTAAGTTAGTAATATCTAGATGCTTAAAATCACCTTTTTTAAGCAACTTCGATTGCTCTAATGTCCAGGCGTAAAAATCGGTTTCATAGATATTGGATAGCATCGTTTCCTCCCTTGACTTGACTCTAGTCTAGCCTCTAAATAATCCCATGGAACAAATAATCTGTGCTCCGTCCCGCCGTTCCTCTGGGTTAATGACACACAGCGCATCCTGCTCTCGCAACAACCTGATCAGGTTTGCTAACTGCTCATCGCTGATGCCCGCTTTGAATTCCCGATTCAGGCGGGCGATCGCATTTTGCTTCAAGGGATGCTGGTTAATCTCCTCGATCGCCCGTTCCAGGTTTT
>DBAX01000036.1 GCA_002291895.1 Cyanobacteria bacterium UBA999 | reverse complement strand
CACCCTCGTATTTGTGATGGATCGGGAGTTGCGGCTCTTGCCGATTGCCGCCCTCCACGACGGGAAACAGTTTGCCATCGAGCGCTATGCGATCGCCCAGGTCCCTTCTTTTCGCCTGAAACCCCCTGCCCCTAAGGAAAAACAGGTGGCACGGGTGCTGGGTATGGGGTTGACCGACCAGTCCCCCAGCCACGAAGAAGTGCGCAGTTTGGGGCTTTTAGCCCAAATTACCACTACGATTACCCGTCCGCCCCTTACTTTGGGCAATCTGGTGGCGTATAAAAAATGGCACTCGGTGATCCACTTGGCCACCACGGCGGATTTATCGGCCGCCGAATCCCGAGATGCTTTTGTCCAATTGGGTTCCGGTCGGCTGACGGTGCAGCAGATTAGTCGTTGGCGATCGCCCCGGCTCGCCGACAAAATGGTGGTGCTCACCAGTGCCAAAACCAGCTTGCAGCACCCCGTAGTCCCCCATGGATTACTGGTGGCCCTGGGAGCATCGAGCCTACTCACGCCCCTGTGGACCGATGCCGATGCGGTGAATGTGCCCCTAACCCTGGGGTTTTACCAGCACAGCCAAGCGAAGCCGACGATTGCCCTGGCCCTGCAAGCCGCCCAGCGGGACTTGGTGCAGGGAAAGGTGCGCCTCGAAGGCGATCGCATTCTGGGGCTAGCCCGCTCCCCCGTGGTATCCCTGGGGAATAGCGAACCCCCCACCGATCTCAGCCATCCTTTCTACTGGGCCACTTTTACGTTGTTGGGAAACTGGCAGTAAAGTGCACTGCGAAGCTTTGGGATGCCCCCGGAGCCAGGTGCAGCAGATCCTCCCCGGTATTGAGGGCATTGCGCGGAGCCGTCCAGGGCTCGAGGCACACAAAATCTTTGCCGGCAACCGTCCAAAATACAAAGGTGCGGAAGACCGGGTCGGTCGCGATATCCAGCGCCTTGCCATCGAAGCGAAAGGCGATGTGGGGGCTTCCAAGGGGTGTAAAGGCCAGGTCAAGCTCTGGCTGGCTCAGATCCAGGGTGCCGGTATAGGGTTCCACAACCTTGGTGACGTTATTCCAGTACTGCTCTGCGGGAATGGTGTACTCCAAAGTAGCCTTATCGGCGATCTCAAAGTAGGGATGGAACCCCAGGGCAAAGGGCATCGACTCCGCCGAGCGGTTGGTCACGGTCTGCTGAATCGCCAGGGTGCAGCCCGTGGGCGTGTCAATCAAGCTGTAGGTAAACGAGACAAGGAACGCGAAGGGATAGTGGGGAAGGGTGCGATCGCTGCTTTCCAGGGTGACGGTCAGGTCGCCATCGGTGGTCGAGACGGCCCAAGGCAACTCCCGGGCAAAGCCGTGCTGCTTGAGGGTGAAGGATTGCCCGCCTACGGAGTAGGTATTATCGGGGAGATTGCCGCAAATGGGAAACAAAATCGGATTGCCGCCGCGCACGCTGAGGCTGGGATCGCGAAAACGCTCTTGATCGAGATAAAACAGCTCCTGCCCATCCACCTGCCAGGAGGTAATCACGCCGCCGCGCTCCGGTACCGCTTCCAACACGCCCCGGGGCGATCGCACGATGTAGGTTCCATACTGCCGCTGCTCAAAAGTAACCGCCATAACCCCACGTCCCTTGCTTTCAGCCCATGATCCAGAATACCCATCAGTACATCATGATTGGGCAACCCTGTCCATGCTTCCTCAGGGATTCCTCAATACACCGGCAAGGTAAACCGGAAACTACTCCCCTGCTTGCCGGAAGCCGCATCTACCCAGATTTGTCCGTAGTGGGCGCGAATGATGCGGCGGCACAGGGCCAAACCAATGCCGTATCCCTCCGATTGGTCGTCCCGCTCCAGACGGTAGCGCTCCTCAAAGATTTGCTCCCGCAGTTCCGCTGGTACCCCCGGCCCATCATCGGTTACGGAAACCTCAACTTTCTGCGAAGTGCGGTGCATTGCCGCCATCTCGATAGTGCCGCCCGGTGGGGTGTACTTAATTGCATTGCCCAGGAGATTGAGCAGAACTTGGCGAATCCGCTCCTCATCGGCAAAAACGAGGGTAAGGTCGTTGGGAATGTCGAGAATGAGGCGCTGCTCTTTGCGGCTCAGGCACTCTTGGATGTAAAAATCGTTGGCGACGTGGTGGCACAGTTCGGCCAGTTGCAGACGTTGTCGTTTGGTTTGGAACTGCACGTTGCTGCTGCGCCCGGCCTCTAAAATGTCGGTGATCATCAGGTCGGCGGTACGGGCCTTGACTCGGGCATGTTTTAGGAGTTGGGAGAAGACCTCCGGCGTGATGTTGGCGCCACCCATGTCGATGGTGTCGAGGGCCAGGGAAATGGCGGTCAGGGGATTGCGCAGGTCATGGGCCAGCATCGCCAACACCCGATCCTTAAAATGCACCCGCTCCTCGAGCATGGATTTTTCCTGGGTGAGACGAAAAACTTCATCTGCTAGGCGGATGATCTCGGCCGTGCCCGTAATGCTGTCGTTGAGGCTTTGTTCGTCACCGGGCAAGGACTCCCGCAGGCGGGACTGCTGGCACCAATCTTGCCAATGATTTTCAATTTGATGTAAAAGATTCTTGCCGGCGATGACTTGGCGCGGCGGTGGGGTCAGTTTGAGGAGGGCGGGGGTGAGCACAATCCGAAAAAGTTCCGCCAGTTGGGGCTGCCCCGTAACATCAATGACTTGGAGTTGCACTGCCTGGCCCCGGACGTGGTGCTGCAGCATAGCTTCGGTGTCCCGCACCAATTCCCGGGAACTGGGGCGATCATCGACAAATAAAAGGAGTTGCAGGGCCGCTGGAGTGGCAAGGGGCAACATCTAGGGTGCGTTCCTTCCGATTAATTTAATGATTATAGTATTTCTATGGGTTTTCCAAGACAGCGTTGGCAGATGTTTCCCCCCTCGGGGGACGTGACTTTGGCGATCGCCCGGGAACTGGCGGTGCCCCTGCCCCTTGCCCAAGTGCTGGTGAATCGTGGCGTAACCCTATCGGGGGCCCGGGCCTTTCTCCAACCGGAGACGGTGCCGATACCGGCAGCGGTGGCGGAGTTTCCGGGGTTGGCGGCGTGCATTGACCGCTTGGCGGCGGCCCTCAATGGGGGAGAGGCGATCGCCATCTGTGGGGACTACGACGTAGATGGCATGACCAGCACGGCGCTGCTGCTGCGCACATTTTGGCAGTTGGGGGGACGGGCTAGCTACGAGATTCCCTCCAGGATGACCGAGGGCTATGGCATCAACGAGCGGATCGTCAGCGATCTCCATGCCCGGGGTGTGGGCGTTATTGTCACCGTGGACAATGGCATTGCGGCGATCGCCCCGATTGCCCTAGCGGTTTCCTTGGGAATGACGGTGGTGGTGACCGACCATCATGATGTGCCCGCCGAATTGCCGCCAACGCCCTACATTCTCAACCCGAAGTTGCTGCCGCCGACGTCTCCCTATGGGGCGATCGCGGGGGTGGGGGTGGCCTACGTTCTGGGCTTGGGGCTGGCGGAGCGGTTTGGAATGGCCGACGCGCTGGCGCAACCGCTGCTGGATCTATTTACCCTGGGAACCATAGCGGATCTAGCGTCCCTGACGGGCATCAATCGGGTGTTGGTGCAGCGGGGATTGCAGGGATTGTCCCGCTCGCCCATCGTGGGGATTCAGGCGTTGATGGCGGTGGCCTGCCCGGATGCGATCGCCACGGACAAGCCGGAAACGGTGGGCTTTCGCCTGGGACCCCGGATTAATGCCATCGGTCGGATTGGCGATCCCCAGACGGTCATTGAATTGCTTACGACCGCGGATCGGGCGATCGCCGATCACCTGGCCCAGACCTGCGAGCAGGTAAACCGCCACCGCCAAGCCCTGTGTCAACGGATCGAAAGCGAGGCGATCGCCTACGTGGACGGTGTGGGTTTGGATGTGGTAACGGCTCGGGTGCTGATTTTGGTAGATCGGGAAGTGCAGGCTTGGCTCAATCCCGATCGGGAGGGGGAGAGTTGGCACCACGGCGTCATTGGGATCGTGGCGGCGCGCCTTGTGGAGCGTTATGGGGCACCGGTGTTTCTGGGTAGCCTAGAGCAGGGCGATCGCCTGCGCTTTTCTGTCCGGGGCATTCCCGAATTCCATGTTTTTGAATCCCTAGAAATTCTCAAGGATCTGCGCACCAGTGGCGGCGGGCACCGGGCGGCGGGGGGCTTCACTTTACCGCTATGCCATCTTGAGGAAACACGCAGCCGGCTCAAACGCTTTGCCCTCGAACAGCAGGTCGCTGCCGAGCACATTTGTCCCCTCGTAACTGTCGATGCCCAACTGCCCCTGGCCGAAATTTCCCCCCTGCTGTGGCAGCACCTCGAGCGTCTCCAGCCCTGCGGCATGGGCAACGCCGAACCCGTATTCTGGGCCGAAAATGTCACCGTGCGATCGCAGCAACAGCGCAAGCAGTCCCTGTCCCTAGAACTCGTAGACGACCAGGGTACCCAATGGCGGGCAGTGGCCTGGCGGTGGGCGCATTTTTTACCCCTGCCCTCCCCCCTCGACGTGGCCTATAAGCTGCGGATGAATGAGTGGCAACAGCGGCGCACCCTAGAACTGGAACTCGTGGGCGTGCGCCTAACCCGGGCGTGGCAACCGACCCTCACCCTGCCCCGCGCTCCCCAATCGGGCCGCTCCGCCCAGTGGTACGACCTCCAGCAGGCGGCCCGTCCCCTGCCCCGCCCCCTGTTGCTCTACGGCCAGGACCGACCAGCGGAGAAATTCCCTGGGGATGTGGACTGCGATCGCCCCCGGCGGCACTACCACGGTCTGGTGCTGTGGACCCTTCCCCCCTCCTTAGAGCACCTGCGCTGGCTCCTGGCGATCGCCCAACCCCAGGCGATCTATCTGGGCAGGCACGTTCCGGCGATTCCGGCGATCGTCCCCCTTACCGAGCACCTGATCCGGGACTGCTACATGGAGGCATCCCTCCCCCTGCTGGAGCTGTCCCAAAAATATTGGGTTTCACCCCGGGTGATTCTGGCCTGCCTGCGCTCTCTGGGATTGCCCTGTGCCGATTATCCGCCCACCGGTACTCCTGGTGCCGAGTGGGCCGCCATGGAGGCATGGTACCGCAGCGCTGCGGCCGAACTAGCGCCCCAGCTTAGCTTCCATGACTGACCCTACAGCCGAATCCGCAGGTTGGCAATGCGGCGATCGCGTTGCACCGTCAGCACCACCACCTCCGGAGACTGGTCTAGGTAGTCCAGCAACTGATCCATGCGCACCAAACGCCGACCGTTCAAGCCCAAAAGGCGATCGCCCGGCCTTAATCCCACCCGACTGGCAATGGAGTTGGGCTGCACTTGGTCGATCACAAAACTTTCCGTATCCAAGGTAATGCCGAGGCGCGACCGTTGCGTAGGATTCAGCGGCAGTCCAGCCACCGACTCCGGGCTGCGGTTGTTGGCATTGCGGCTGATAAACTCCCGCGCTACCGAGGCACTGGTGGCATTGCCAATTCCCGTATTGCCGCCGGATCGCGACACGATAATCGACTTGTTAACCCCCACCAACTCGCCGTTGGAATTCAGCAACGGGCCGCCGGAGTTGCCCGGATTCAGCCGCGCGTCGGTTTGGAGGTCGCCATTGGCCGGATTGATCCGGCTGAGAATGCCCGTGGTCAGCGTTCCAGCTAGGCCAAAGGGCGCACCGATGGCAAAAACCCGCTGCCCTACCCGAATGCCCCGGGGATCGGCCAACGGAATGACGGGCAACCTTTGCCCCTGGGTGTTGAGGCGTACCAGGGCCAGGTCGTTCCGGCGATCAAGGGCCACCACAGACCCCGTAAAGGAACGTCCATCCGCTGTCCGTACCTGCACAACCCGCGCGCCGCGAACAACGTGTTCGTTGGTCAAAACCAATCCTTCCGATGCCACAATGCTACCTGAGCCATTGCTCCGCCCCGCCCGAATGGTCACCACCGCGGGATTGGCCCGTTCATAGACCCGCACGTTGACCTGCTCATCTGCTAGGGATTGGGCCACAACCCCCGTCGATGGCACCACCGATGGCAGCACCACCGCTGTTCCCGTCACTGCCGTTGTCATCAAACCTAGGGCGATCGCCCCCCACCGCTGCTTAACCATAGAGCCTCCGGCTTCACTTAAACCAACTGCAACTACACAACTATTTAGACATTATGAAGAACATTCAGGGTCAAATGTGTCCAGTGCTTCCCTATCGCCCAGGATTTTTGGATTTCCCCCAATCTAGACTGTTGCTTTTGTCCCGGAGTTCGTCAGGGGATCGGGGGCGGCTCTAGCTCCCTAGTCTTCCAGGAATGCTAGGCTAAAAGGGCAATCCCACACCTCCCGCCATGTTGTTTTCCCGGCTTGCCATGCGCGAACTGCCCCTGATCCCGCTCCCTGAAGTTGTGCTTTTCCCGGGGCAGTCCCTGCCACTCCACATCTTCGAATACCGCTACCGCATGATGATCAACACCGTCCTCGAGGGCGATCGCCTCTTTGGGGTGCTGCTGTGGGATCAGGAAACCAACCAACCTGCCACCATCGGCTGTGCCGCCCAGATAGTGCAGTACCACCGCCTTCCCGATGATCGCTTCAAAATTTTGACCCTGGGGCAGCAGCGATTCCGGATTCTCAGCTACGTCCGCCCGGCCCCCTTTCGGGTGGCGATGGTGGAATGGATCGATGACGAGCTTGCCGACGATACCCCTAGCACGTTGGCCACTGAGGTGCGCCAGCTGCTCAACGACGTGGTTCGCCTTTCCCAGAAGCTGACCGAGCAAAACATCGAACTGCCGCAAATTCCCCGCAGCCCCCTAGAACTCTCCTACTGGGTGGCCAGCAACTTCCAGGGCGCCTACGGCGAGCAGCAGGCCCTCCTTGAGCTCCAAGACACTGCGGCGCGGCTGCGGCGGGAGGCCGAAATTCTCACGTCCACCCGCAACCAGTTGGCGGCACGCACGGTGTTAAAAGATACATTCAAAGAGTAGTACGGTTTTGGTGCATTACAGTAGGATAGGGTAATTAACTGCGATGCTAGAAGTTCAAGAGCGATGTTGAAGGCAATTTTTGGCGATCCTAACCAGCGCAAGCTTCATAAACTGCGTCCCGATGTAGCCCTAATCAACTCCCTAGAGTCGGAGCTGTCCCAGCTTGCCGATGACGCCCTTCAAGCCAAAACTGCAGAATTTAAGCAACGCCTCGAGAAAGGGGAAGAATTAGATGACCTGCTGGCGGAAGCCTTTGCCGTTGTGCGGGAAGCCTCCCGCCGCGTTCTGGGTATGCGCCATTACGACGTGCAGATGTTGGGGGGAATGGTGCTGCACCGTGGTGAAATTGCCGAAATGAAAACCGGTGAAGGAAAAACCCTCGTCGCGACCCTTCCCTGCTATCTCAATGCCCTGACCGGCAAGGGCGTGCACGTGGTGACAGTGAATGATTACCTAGCCCGACGGGACGCGGAATGGATGGGCCAGGTGCATCGCTTCTTGGGTCTTACCGTGGGGTTGATCCAGCAGGAAATGGATCCCCGGGAACGGCAGCGCAACTATGCCTGCGATATCACCTATGCCACCAACAGTGAGTTGGGTTTTGACTACCTGCGGGATAACATGGCGACCACCATTGAGGAAGTGGTGCAGCGTCCCTTCAACTTTTGCATCATCGACGAAGTGGATTCCATTCTGATCGATGAGGCCCGTACCCCCCTCATCATCTCCGGACAGGTGGAGCGCCCAGCGGAGAAGTATGCTGGTGCCGTGCAGGTTGCTGCCCAACTGCAGAAGGACGTGCACTACGAAGTAGACGAAAAGCAGCGCAATATCATCCTCACCGATGAGGGCTTTGAAGCGGCAGAACAGGTTTTAGGTGTCCAGGATCTCTTCGATCAGGAAAACCCCTGGGCCCATTTTGTCTTCAATGCCATTAAGGCCAAGGAGTTGTTCCTCCGCAACGTCAACTACATCGTAGAAAATGACGAGGTGGTAATCGTCGATGAATTTACCGGGCGGGTTATGCCGGGGCGGCGGTGGAGTGATGGGTTGCACCAGGCGATCGAAGCCAAGGAAGGCGTGACCGTTCAAAATGAAACCCAAACCCTTGCTTCCATTACCTATCAGAACTTCTTCTTGCTTTACCCCAAACTGGCTGGCATGACGGGTACGGCCAAAACGGAGGAAGCGGAATTTAACAAGATCTACAATCTCGATGTCACGACGATTCCGACCAACCGGGTAAGTGGGCGGCGGGATCTGGCCGATGTGGTTTACAAAACCGAAATGGGCAAGTGGCGCTCCGTGGCAGCAGAGTGCAAGGAGATGCACGAGATTGGGCGACCGGTTTTGGTCGGCACCACCAGTGTTGAAAAGTCTGAGGTGATTTCCGAATTTCTTCGGGAATTGGGAGTGCCCCACAATCTGCTGAACGCCAAGCCCGAAAACGTTGAACGGGAAGCGGAGATTGTGGCCCAAGCCGGGCGGCTCGGGGCGGTGACCATTGCCACCAACATGGCGGGTCGGGGCACAGATATCATCTTGGGAGGGAATGCCGATTACATGGCTCGCCTGAAGTTGCGCGAGTATTTCATTCCGCCGATGGTGCAACCCGAAGATGGCGAGGGGATGCAAGGACGTCTTTTTGGGCGATCGCGCGGACGAGGATTTGGGAGTGCTCCCAAGAGCAAACCCGTGGCTGAGACGCTGTTTCCCTGCGAAATTTCCGAGGAAGCTCAGAGTTTGCTAAAGGAAGCCGTCGATCTGGCGGTTGCTAAACTCGGTTCCCAGAGTCTGGATGTGCTCGAAGCGGAAGATATGGTTGCCGTGGCCGCCGAAAAAGCTCCCACCGATAGCCCGATCATCCAAAAGATGCGTGCTGCCTACACCAAAATCAAGCAGGAATTTGAAACCTACACCGATGCTGAGCACGATCGCGTCATTGCTGCGGGGGGCTTGCACGTCATTGGTACCGAGCGCCACGAGTCCCGACGGGTGGATAACCAGTTGCGTGGACGGTGCGGACGGCAGGGCGATCCTGGCACTACCCGGTTTTTTCTCAGTCTCGAAGACCAGCTGATGCGCATTTTTGGGGGCGATCGCGTCACTGCCCTCATGAATGCCTTCCGTGTAGAAGAGGATATGCCCATCAGTTCCGGCATCCTGACCAGTAGCCTGGAAAATGCCCAAAAGAAGGTGGAGACCCACTTTTACGACATTCGCAAGCAGGTCTTTGAATATGACGAAGTGCTCAACAATCAACGGCGCGCCATTTACGCCGAGCGGTTCCGGGTGCTATCGGGCGAAGATTTGCGCGATCGCGTCCTAGAGTATGCCGAGCGCACGATGGATGATATTGTTGCTGCCTATGTCAACCCTGACCTGCCACCCGAGGAATGGGATCTCACCAGCATGGTCAAAAAAGTTAAGGAATTTGTCAATTTGCTGCAGGATCTTGAGCCCGAGCAACTCGATGTCATGCAGATGGCCGAGATTCAATCCTTCTTGCGCGAGGAAGTGCGCCGGGCCTACGACTTTAAGGAAGCCCAGATCGAAAACCTCCAGCCCGGTTTGATGCGCCAAGCGGAGCGGTTCTTCATTTTGAGCCAGATTGATAACCTGTGGCGGGAGCATCTCCAAGCCATGGAGAGCCTGCGGGAGGCGGTGGGTCTGCGGGGCTATGGGCAAAAGGATCCCCTCATTGAGTACAAGAGCGAGGGGTATGAATTGTTCTTCGATATGCTGACCCAGATTCGGCGCAATGTGGTCTATGCCCTCTTTGAATTTGATCCCCAACCCCGGGCCGTGACCACTGTTTGATGAATCTTAGTAGATCCAATGAATCATGGTAATCATGGCGATTTAATCCATGGAAGGGATAACGGAGCTGCTTTTGAGCACTTTTACCGTTGCACCCCGTTCGTGGAATGCTACTTTTTATCCCCAGCTTTGTTACTACCGAGGTACACGTTTCATGGGAATGACCCTTACCGAAAAAATCCTTGCCCGAGCCGCCGATCGCCCCAACCTTATTCCCGGAGAAAACGTCTGGGTTACGGTGGATCTGCTGATGACCCATGATGTGTGTGGACCCGGCACAATTGGGGTTTTCAAAAAGGAATTTGGCGACGATGCCCAGGTCTGGGATCGGGAAAAAATTGTCCTGATTCCTGACCATTACATCTTCACGCGAGACGCGCGGGCCAACCGCAATGTGGATATTTTGCGTGCGTTTGCCCGGGAGCAAAACATCAAGTATTTCTACGACATCACCGATCTCGCCAACTTTAAGGCCAATCCCGACTACAAGGGAGTGTGCCACATTGCCCTCGCCCAGGAAGGGCACACCCGTCCCGGAGAAATCCTGCTCGGCACCGACTCCCATACCTGCAACGCTGGGGCCTTTGGGCAATTTGCTACGGGTATTGGCAACACCGATGCCGCGTTTGTCATGGGTACCGGCAAGATTTTGCTCAAGGTGCCGCCTACCATGCACTTTATTTTTGATGGGGAAATGCCGCCCTACCTCCTGGCCAAGGATTTGATTCTCCACGTCATTGGGGATATCGGTGTCGGTGGAGCCAACTATCGGGCCCTGCAATTAGCTGGTGAGGCCGTTGCGGCTATGACCATGGAGGAGCGGATGACCCTCTGCAATATGGCGATCGAAGCGGGTGGGAAAAATGGTGTGATTGCTCCGGATCGAACCACCTTCGATTACGTGCAGCAGCGAACTTCGCGCCCCTTTACGCCCCTCTATGCCGACGCCGATGCCGAGTATTTCTATGAGAAGCACTACGATGTCTCTCGCCTAGAGCCCGTTGTGGCCAAGCCCCATTCGCCAGACAACCGAGCCACGGTGCGGGACTGCCGTGATGTCAAGATTGACCGTGTGTACATCGGTTCCTGCACTGGTGGGAAGATCACCGACTTCTTCCATGCGGCCCAACTTATGAAGGGGCAAGAGGTCAAAGTGCCTACCTACTTGGTTCCCGCCACCCAAAAAGTTTATGACGACCTTTTTACTACGAAGCTCGATGGACTGACGCTTGCGGAAATCTTTTTGCAGGCAGGGTGTATTGAGCCGTCTGCCCCGTCCTGTGCTGCTTGCCTGGGGGGGCCCCAGGATACCTTTGGCCGGTTAAACGAACCCGAGGTCTGTGTCTCTACGACCAATCGCAACTTTCCGGGGCGCATGGGCAGCAAGCAAGCCCAAATTTACCTGGCATCTCCCTTTACTGCGGCAGCTTCCGCCCTGACGGGCTACGTGACCGATCCGCGGGAGTTCCTATCCTAGGCGACTGGGGGTCGTGGTGGTCGGC
The DNA here is from genome assembly GCA_002291895.1 of Cyanobacteria bacterium UBA999. Classification (GTDB taxonomy): domain Bacteria; phylum Cyanobacteriota; class Cyanobacteriia; order Pseudanabaenales; family Pseudanabaenaceae; genus UBA999. Next base: position 6,356 of record DBAX01000036.1, on the reverse strand, counting down.
CAGGGGAATTGCTAGACTGCCCCTAGAGCTAGGTTGAAACTATGAACTTTTGTGGACGGTGTTTGCGATCGCTTCTCCTGGGCTTGGCTATCCTCTGGAGCGAAGGAGCATGGGCCCACGCTGTGCAGGTGCAGCACCGTTCGACAAGGGCGATCGCCATCACTGCACGCCATGGGACAGAACCCCTGACTGGGGGGCAAGTTGTGGTGTTTAGCCCCACGAGTAGAGCCGTTCCGTGGCAACGGGGGACACTCGATGCCCAGGGCACCTACGTCTTTGTGCCGGACTGGACGGTGGCAGGAACCTGGGAAGTCCGGGTTGCCCAGGGGGGGCACGGCGGCGTTATTACCATTCCCATTGCTAGGGATCCTGCTCCCAAAGCTACCCCATCTACTGCCGCAGCCCCTATACCTTCCACCCCCCAGCCGGAGGTACCTGTTCAGTCTGTGGCGGATTTCTCCCCGGCGCAGCGAGCCGTGATGATTGGCTCTGTGGTTTGGGGGTTCCTTGGTACAGCCCTGTTTTTTACCCGCCGCAGGGGACTCCATGCACGTTCCTGATGGTTTCCTATCCCTGGAAGTTGGCCTGGCTGGGCAGGGGATCAGCGCCGGACTGCTAGCTTTTTCTCTCCAGCGCATTCGCCACCTGCCCGATCCCACGGTGGGACTCCCCAAAACTGCCCTGATGACGGCCGCTTTTTTTACGGTTGCGGCGATCGCCCTACCTCTTCCGCCGACAAGCGTGCACCTGACACTCAATGGACTGATGGGGCTGATCCTAGGAATCTATGCTTTTCCCGCAGTTTGGGTGGGACTTCTGCTCCAGTTGGTGATGTTTCAGCACGGCGGGGTACTCAGTTTAGGGATTAACAGCCTGATCTATGGCGTGCCGGCGCTGCTGATGGGGTTGCTGTTTCAACTCCGCCACAGGTTGCGTCGCCGTTGGGAACTGCTTTTGCTCAGTGGTTTGTGCGGTGGCGGTGGTGTGATGCTCTCCGCGGCTATGTTCGCGGGCTTTACGCTTTTGCTGACTCCCGACTATTGGGAGGCTTCGGCGGTGCGGGATGATTTGTGGCGGTTGGTGGTGTGGGCCCACGTCCCTGTTGCCCTGATCGAAGGGGGCATTACCGGGCTTGTGGTGCAGTTTTTGCAGCGGGTGAAACCCGAACTCCTGGCTGGGGCGCAACATTCCCCCTATCCATGGCGGTAGAACCCTACCACCGGGGCACCTCCGCGATCCACGCCTGGCACCCTTCGTGCAAGCTCCTAGGCATGGGAACCCTGCTTCTTGTGGGTAATGCAATGTCCCAATGGCCCTACACACTTCCTGTGCTTGGGGTGGTGCTGGGTTTAGTCCGCCTTTCCCGGGTGCCGTGCCATTTTTTCCTGCGCCGCTCCCTCTATCCGGGTTTCTTGATCCTCGCCTACACCCTCGCTGCCCCCTTTACCCTAGGTCGGGACACACTTGTTCGAGTTCATGGCCTCTCGCTCTACGCCGAAGGGGTGAACTGGGCTTTGCTAACCCTTGGGCGCTTCATCCTATCCTGGCTCTCGGTGCTGACGGTGCTGGGTACAACCCCCCTGCCCCATATTCTCGCTGTCCTTGGTCGGTTGGGATTATCCCCATGGCTTCTGGATGCTATCGTCCTAACGCTGCGTTATCTCCAGGATTTTCGGGACGGGGCACAGCGTATGCGCACGGCCATGCGCCTCCGGGGCGATCGGCAGCAAGTGAGGCACCGGATTCCCTGGATTGGCAGCCTCCTAATCCGCAGCTACGAGCAAGCGGAACGAATCCACCAGGCCATGCGTTTACGGGGCTACCGCCTGGGTTTGAGCCCCCCCACTCTGCCCCCGCCCACTGCCGCCGACTATTGGGGTGCCGGGGGGGCGATCGCCCTGGGGTTGGGACTGCTCCTAACTGCCAAAATGTACCCAGTCCTGGGGTTTTAGGAACGTTTCATGGAGTTCCGCCTCTGCCGTGCCGGGCTGGGGATGGAAGTCATAGTCCCAGCGTACAAGGGGCGGCAAGGACATCAGGATCGACTCGGTGCGTCCATTGGTCTGGAGCCCAAAAATTGTGCCCCGGTCGTAGACCAGATTAAATTCCACATAGCGACCGCGACGATAAAGCTGCCACTGCCGCTCCCGATCGCCCCATGCCAAGGTGCGCCGTCGGTTGGCAATAGCTGAATAAACCGGCACAAACACGGCACTGCAATCCTGGACAAAGGCAAAAAGCTCCTCCCAGGAGCGCGGGGCTGTCTCCCCCAGTTCCTGACTCAGGCGGGCTGCGGTCGGAGAGTCATTGCTGTGCTGGTAAAGCTGACCCGAGCCATCTTGGTAGTCGAAAAACACCCCGCCCACACCACGCGGCTCCCGCCGATGCTTAAGGTAAAAGTAGTCGTCGCACCAAGCTTTAAAAACAGGATAGTAAGAAGGATGGTGGCGATCGCATGCCTCCTTAAGGGCGCAGTGCAGTTCCTGGGCATCCTCCACAAAGCCGTAATAGGGCGTCATATCCAAGCCGCCCCCAAACCACCAAACTGGCCCCGCCTCAAAGTAGCGGTAATTGAGATGCACCGTCGGCACGTAGGGATTGCGGGGGTGAAGCACCATGGATGTGCCCGTAGCGTAGAAAGGATGTCCCTCCGTTTCCGGGTACTGACGCAAAATCGTCGGCGGTAGGTGGGTGCCATGGACTTCCGAAAAGTTGACCCCGCCCTTCTCGAAGAGATCTCCCTCCGCAATCACGCGCGATCGCCCACCACCGCCTTCGGGGCGCGTCCAAGAATCCTCCCGAAACGTCCCCCCTCCATCAAGGCGTTCTAGCCCAGCGCACACTTGGTCTTGAAACTGCTGCATCAAGGCGCTAACGCGGGCGCGGGAATCCTGGGGTAACCGGGTAAGGGGAGGATGGAGGCTGAGGGTCATAGGGCTTGGATGAAAATTCGGCGTAGGTCAAGCAAAAAGTTTTATAACTTACGACCATCATCCTATCCCAGCGGCGATCGCCCGTCTCACCTTAGGGAAAGTTCACAAAGTCTAGAAGTTGAAAAAAAACCGGCATCTAAGCTAAAATGGTGCTCCTATCGCTTACTGCGCCCTGCTGCTCTCTGCTAGTTTGTTGAGTCTTGGAGCATTTTCAGGAGGAATCTAATCTGAAAAAACGAGGAAACAACGCAACTATGGTCAATCGGTCAAAACACGCCACCAAACCCGCCGCCACGAACGTGGGCTTTACCCACGATGATTTCGCCGCCCTGCTCGATAGCTATGACTATCACTTTAGCCCCGGAGACATCGTGGCCGGCACAGTATTCAGCCTAGAGCCACGGGGGGCGTTGATCGATATCGGAGCTAAGACCGCTGCGTTCATCCCCATTCAGGAAATGTCCATCAATCGGGTAGATCAGCCCGAAGAAGTTCTTAACAACAACGAGGTGCGGGAATTTTTCATCCTGGCCGACGAAAACGAAGAAGGACAGCTCACCCTTTCAATCCGGCGCATAGAGTACATGCGAGCATGGGAACGGGTGCGGCAACTGCAGCAGGAGGATGCTACGGTACGCTCCCTGATCTTTGCTACCAACCGTGGCGGTGCCCTAGTGCGGATTGAGGGTCTGCGGGGGTTTATTCCCGGTTCCCACATTAGCACCCGCAAGGTCAAGGAAGAGCTTGTGGGTGAAGAGTTGCCCCTGAAGTTTTTAGAGGTAGACGAAGAGCGCAACCGCTTAGTTCTCAGCCATCGCCGAGCCCTCGTGGAGCGGAAGATGAACAAGCTCGAAGTTGGCGAAGTTGTGGTGGGTGTGGTTCGCGGCATCAAGCCCTACGGTGCCTTCATTGATATCGGTGGCGTCAGCGGGCTGCTGCACATCTCGGAAATATCCCATGAGCACATCGAAACGCCCCATAACGTCTTCAATGTCAATGACGAAGTCAAGGTGATGATCATCGATTTGGATGCCGAGCGGGGACGTATCTCCCTCTCGACGAAACAACTGGAGGCCGAGCCCGGCGATATGGTGCGCGATCCCCAATTGGTGTACGCCAAGGCTGAAGAAATGGCTGCTAAGTACCGGGAACAAATGAATGCGCCCGCCGAAGCCCTTGTCATTCCTCCGGCAACCGAAGAACCCGAAGCAGTAGTGGATGAGCCCGTTGCCGTTGAGGTCTAGGACTTGTCTCTAGAATGCTTAGTCGCTATATTTGAGATACCCTCTGTGGCGCGCGTGACTGCCAATACTGTGTCTTGATCGATAAACTTGTTTCAGGAGCCGACTGATTTCAGACCCCGTATACTGGAGCTTCTTCGGAAGGCGATCAGGAACTTAAAGGTGCTGAACAGATGTGCTCCACCTGGGTACACCGGGTCAAACAACTGAGGCGAGACGGCGTTGCGGAGGGCCCTCCAGCTAAGGATGACGCGATTTACAGTCATTACGGTTACGAAAAACGCTGCGGCAACAGTTGCAGATGCTGTTCGTAGCGTTGCAACTCAGTCCTTTGAGGGCATAGAGTTTTTAGAATTATTGGTCATTGACGGTGCTTCTGCGGATGCCACGCTGGTAGTGGCACAAGCAGCTTTGGAGGCACTGACCTTACCGTCAAACTTTTACTACCACTACGTCAGCGAGCCGGACAACGGGATCTACGATGCCATGAATCGGGGGATTGCCGCCGCCCAGGGGGACTATCTGCTTTTTCTCAACGCTGATGATGGCTTGTACGACGATCGGGTTTTGGCTGCGGTAGCAGCGGAACTGCATAGTTCGCCGCCATGGGATCTGATGGTCGGAGATGTGGCGGTGTATTCTCCGTTGCGCTCGGAGCGTGCGGTGGTGACCTCTGCGGCATTTTTTCCCGATCCGCTGACGGCGCTGTTGGGGGCGACTATGCCCCACCAAGCAAGTGTCTTTCGCCGCCGGATGGTGCTGGAGTTAGGGGGGTTCGATCTAAACTATCCTTGGGCTGCGGACTACGCCCTATTTCTGGCGATCGCCGCAGCTGGTACCTATAGGGTGGGCTATCTGCCCCGTATCCTGGCATCCTACAACCAAGACGGGCGTTCTTTCTGGCAGGCTGAGCACTACATGACCGAGTTTTTGCATATCCAAGACCAGCATCCCCTATTGCAGCAGCCCGAGTGGCGCGATAAACGACTGCAAAAGTACGTCGAAATTTTGTCCCGCCCCCAGGGACAGCTTGGGCTTTGGCGGCTTGGGGATCTGGCGGCAGGCATGCCCCAGGATGTGGGCACCCTCCGCGTGCGGCTCGCGGCGGCGGAGCAGCGGATTGCGGCGATGGAGCGCAGTAAGTTTTGGCAGTTGCGGCAACGGGTGCATGCTTGGAAATCACGCTGGCATGGTCTACGCCATCTGTGGAGGAATCGATGACGGAGTACCAAACTTTTCCCTTGGCGGCGGTGGTAGGGCAGGAATCCATCAAGACCGCACTGTTGCTTGCAGCGGTGGATCCGAGCTTGGGGGGTGTGGCGATCGCCGGTCGGAGAGGAACTGCCAAATCGGTTTTGGCGCGGGGTATTGGGGCCCTGCTGCCCCCCATTGACGTGGTTGTCGGAGTGATTGGGAATGCCGATCCGGGCTGCCCCGAGGAGTGGGAAGATTCCCTAGGGACCGAGGTCGGTGGGCAGACCGAGGTGGTGCCAGCTCCATTTATCCAAATTCCCCTGGGAGTTACCGAGGATCGGCTTTTAGGCTCGGTGGATGTCAGCCGGTCGGTGCAGGAGGGAACAACCGTGTTTCAGCCTGGGTTGCTGGCGGCGGCCCACCGTGGGGTGCTCTATGTCGATGAAATAAATCTGCTGGAGATCCAGATAGCCAATCTGCTCTTGGCGGCGCTCTCGGCGGGGGTAAATCAGATTGAGCGCGAAGGGATCAGCGTGCAGCATCCCTGCCGCCCGCTGCTCATTGCCACCTACAATCCTGAGGAGGGCGCGCTGAGCCCCCACTTACTGGATCGCATTGCCATCCACTTGTCCGCAGATGGGATTTTAGGGCTGGATCAACGGGTGACGGCCGTTGAAGCGGCGATCGCCTATGCCAATAGCCCCCAAGCTTTTTGGGCCGACTATGCCGAAAATCTGGAGGACTTGAAAACCCAAATCGTCCTTGCCCGGGAATGGCTTAAGGAAGTGCGGATCGAGGCACCCCAGATTGGCTACTTAGTGCAGGAGTGCCTGCGTGGGGGCATCCAAGGGCACCGAGCGGAATTGTTTGCAGTGAAGGTTGCCCGGGCCGCCGCCGCCCTAGAAGGGCGCGATCGCGTCAATGCCGATGACCTGCGCCTGGCGGTGGAGTTGGTGGTGGTACCCCGCTCGCCCCTAGTCCCCCCCAC
>DBAX01000053.1 GCA_002291895.1 Cyanobacteria bacterium UBA999 | reverse complement strand
TCATTGGAAGAATTTGCGATAGTTGATGAGTCGTTTAGCCTACCGCGTAACCATTATTGTGCACTACTACCAAGGAGTAGACTACCGCCAAGCCGGAAGGTTTTGCTTTTGTAATGCCAAGACCTAGTGCTCGCGGCCCTTACCACTGCTGGTGGGGATGCAGCACCACGGCTTTGAGGATGCGATCGCCCTGCCAGAGGGGAAGGGAGAGCCAGCGTTTCCCTTCGGCAATCCATTGCTGTTGCACCATAGCGTTGGATATGTGGGGGTCGGTGGAGCGCAAGCAGGCAATGTTGAGGGTGGGCTCGCAGACGAGGGCCAGGTGGGGTTGCGCCTTGACCCACTGACAAAAGCGCTCCGTAGCTCCCAGGGAATCCTCCACCAGTTGGCGGCACCCTGCCACCCCTAGGGTGCGTAGGGCCAGCCATAGCTTGAGGTTATCGGTACGCCGGGTGCCCTGGAGGGTTAGGCTGCCGTAGTTGGTGCGACTTTCGTCCATGTAGGGAAGGGGCGTCGATAGGGCATTCCCCAGGCTCCGAGCATCGCGGACGAGTACCATGGCGCAAGTGCGGGCTACCCACAGCCATTTTTGGGGATTAAAGGTCACGGAATCCGCTAGCTCGATGCCCTCAAGGAGCGATCGCCGCGACTGAGAAAAGATTGCCGCACCGCCGTAGGCCGCATCCACATGGAACCAGATCCCCCGTTGCCGTGCAAGGTGCCCGATCGCAGTTAGGGGATCGATCGCGCCAGTAACCGTCGTTCCGGCGATCGCCACAAGGACAAAGGGTTGCCGTCCCTCGACAGCAAGACGATCCAGGGCTAGGCGAAGGGCTGCAACGTCCAGCTCGCCGCGTCCGTTGGTGGGAATGCGCACGAGATGTTCCTGTCCCAACCCCAAAACATTCATGGCCTTATCAAAGGAGGTGTGGGCCGCTTCAGAAACTAGGGCCACCATCGGCTGGGCGACACCACGGCGGGCTGCCTCGGTTTGGGCGCGGTTGCGGGCCGCCAGCAAGGCGGTGAGGTTGGCCAAACTCCCCCCGGCGGTGAGGGTGCCCCCGGCGGCATCCCCTAGACCAAAAAGCTGGGTAAACCACCCTATCAGTTGCCGTTCTAGCTCGGTAAAAAAAGGAGCCAGTTCATAGCTAAGCATGTTGTTGTTGAGGGCCGCAACCAAGGCATCGGCCCAAATGGTGATCGCCAAGGGAACGCTGTCCATGTGCCCCATATAGCCCCGGTGGTGGAGGTTGAGGCTTTGGGGAATCACCCTCTGACGCAGTTCTGCCATCAGCACATCTAAGGAGATACCCTGCTCGGGAATCTCTAGGGGGGGCATAGCTGGGAGGGGCGATCCGCTGAAGTCCCCGGAGGTGCGGGACAGGACATCATCAACAATGAGATCGATAAACCGGTAGCCCTGTTGGCGAAGGTTCTCGCGGTTGCCGCCATCGGGCGCCATAAAAAATTCTGGATGCACCGTTGCTCCCATTGCAAAAAGTACCTGTCGCCTATTGTAATGATTGCCTACTGCTGCGAAGCACCGGGCCGCCACAGCAACATGGCATCGCCGTAGGAATAAAAGCGATATTCCCGGGAGATCGCCTCCTGGTAAAGGCTGAGTAAAAACTGCCTCCCCCCCACCCCCAGAAACGAGGACATCATCATCAGCAAGGAGGACTTGGGCAGGTGAAAGTTGGTAATCAGTCCATCGAGTACCTGCCACTGGTAGCCAGGGTAAATCATAAGGCTAGTTTTACCCCCAAAAGGCTCCATGCCGCTGCTCTCAAGGGCCCGCGCCACGGTGCTGCCCACCCCAATCACCCGCCCACCCCGCGATCGCGCTGCCCGAATCTTGGCGATCACCTCAGCACTGACCTCGCACCACTCCCCATGCATTGGGTGCTGGGTAATATCCTCGGACTCCACTGGGCGAAAGGTGCCCAAGCCCACATGGAGGGTCACGGTTGCCAACTCGACACCCATATCCTGGAGGCGCAGCAATAGCTCCGGGGTGAAATGTAGCCCGGCAGTGGGAGCGGCGATCGCCCCGGGTACTTCCGCATAGACCGTTTGGTAGTTGTCCGCGTCCTGATCGGTTACCGAGGAATGGATGTAGGGAGGAAGGGGCACCTGTCCGATGGCCGCAGCAACCGTCATCAGGTCCGTCCCGTCGGGCAAGTGGAATTGCAATTCCCGGGCCCGGGAGGTTTCTTCGATCCCCACTACCGTAGCCGAAACTGACTCCGTAAACACGATGGTGCTGCCCACGGGCAAGCGTTTTCCAGGCTTCACCAAGGACAACCAGCGATGGGATTCTAGGGCGATCGGCTCGAGCAGCAAAATCTCCACAGCCACCCCCGAAGGCTTGTGCCCGTGCATCCGCGCCGGAATTACCCGCGTATTGTTAAGTACCAGCACATCCCCCCGCTGCAACCATTGGGGCAACTCATAAAACGCGCCATGGTGCCACGAACGATCATCCCGCACCACCATCAGCCGCGCATGGTCGCGGGGCTCCGCAGGTGTTTGGGCAATGCAGGTCGGCGGCAGGACGTAATCATAGGATTGGAGACAGAGATCGGGTTCGGTCATGCCAAAAAAACAGAAATTCACAAGAAATTATAGAATTTTGTGGGCCGTTTCTCAGAAACAGTGCTATATAGATGAAGTCAATCAGGCTAGCTTCAATTCTGATAGTGACACTCCCCCCCATGGGACTCAAATCTTTGCTGATTTGAACCTGATCTTTAACTCCATAGATAACCTGGTATTGATGTCGCCGGCAGCTTCGATATCGACTTGATATGGTTTTCCAGGTTCTCCCATCGCGGGCTTACGATTAGCTTTCCGTAGCCATTCCTAATCTTTTATTCCTTGGAGGAGATTCCATGAAATATCTCATGGTCGATTTGCATCAGCGATTTCTCGGTTCCATTACCCAAGAGCCACCCTTGGCCGTAGGCGACACTTTCGCTACCCCGAATCGCAGCTACACAGTGGTCGGCATTCAATTGGCCCGGGAGCCCGATGTGCGCTCTGTTACGGTAATTGCCGCCAATGGTAGGGCCCGAGCTGCCAAGCAATCCTAGGACGCATACCTGCCGTCCACGTTAGAGCTACCGTCGTAGCCGAATTATTCCCCAAAACATTCACTAACTAGGTGCCCGTCGGCAGGGAAGCCCCTTGGTGGATGGTTTTCACCCACTTTAACCGCTTAGGTCGGACTGCCATCCGCAGGGTGACACTGACCATTACCGGGATCCAATGGAGCATGTAGAGGGTGCCAAGGAGGGTCTGCATGGCCGTTTGCCACCAGGATCTTTGGTAGGCACGCCGCACACCGAGGTACATGGCAATCGTGGATAGGGAAAAGGCCATGATGCCAAGGGGACTGAGGACGGGGCGCTCCCGCAAAATCAGGGCCGTGATCGCATCGGGTACGAGGGCCGTGGGTAGAAGGTACTGCATCAGGAGAAAGGATAGAAGATCTATCGTTTTCTTGAGGTTTAGCCGTCGCATGCTGAGGAGTAACTGCCAGTAGTCTAAATAGCGCTGATAGCCGCCCTCCGCCCAACGGTTGCGCTGGTGCCAAAGCTGTTTCAAGGTGATAACCCCCTCCTCTTCGACTGCGGGGAAGGTAAGGCAGTCTATGTCCCACTGCTGTAGGTGGAGCCGCAGGGTAAGGTCAAGGTCGTCGGTGATGGTTTGCTCGTTCCAGCCACCACAATCCTGAAGCGCTTCTCGCCGCACAAATTGTCCGTTGCCCCGCAATTCGCCGATGCCGCCGATGCGGATGCGTCGCTCCTGAAAGAAAATGTCTAGGGCCATTTCCGCTTCTTGCCCCCGAGTCCAGAAATTAAGAGGAGCATTGGCGATCGCCTTACGTAGTTGCACAGCCCCGAGTCGGGGTCTTTGAAATAGGGGCGCGATCGTTCGCAGAGCATCGCTGGCAACTTGGGCATCGGCATCAAAAACGCCAACGATGTCCCCCCGCGTTAGGGGCAGCACCTGGTTTAGGGCACCGGACTTCCCGCCCTTAGCATCTCCTCCCCGATGCAGGACATTGAGTTGGGGGTAGTCTTGCTGACAGCTCGCCAACACCTCGGCCGTGCGATCGCTGCTGTTGTCGTTAATAATCCAAACTTCCAGGCGATCGCTCGGGTAGTCAAGCTCGCAAAGGTTTTTGACCAAGTTGGCAATCACCGTCTCTTCGTTTTTGGCTGCCACCAACAAAGAGTAAAACGGGAGGTCGGCCTCCGCCATTGTTAGGGATTCTGCGGGCCGCGATGGAGTGAGCAGCAGGCGCAGGGCATGGAGGCACAGCAGGGTCACGATCGCCAGTAGCACCATCGATGCATAGGTAACCCAGTGCAACACAAAAACGGTGGCATAGATACTACAACCTAGGAACGCGGCTTTGAGGCGGCGATATTCTCCGAGGCGCTCAAATAAAGACCCATTCATGGCGGTTTACACGGCTTCACCACCGATCTTACGCCCATCGTTCCCATCAGGGCAAATCTTTATCCCCATGGCTGAGGGTGTGGTGCAGTTTCTGGGCGATCGCCGCGATCCACTGCTCGTCCTGCTTGGTGTAGCTGCGGGGCACGTTGGCTCCCAAGATCAAAACCCCCTCCGACTCTAGGGGTTGGACAATTACCCCCTGGGTATTGGCAGGGAGAAAGTCAAATTCGGTTCTACCGGGGTACAGGGGCAAGCTGACTAGGTAAATCGGCTTTTGGGTCGTGCTGGCCCGCTGGGCGATCGCGCCAAGGGTACACGGGGGCGCCGCTTCGGGAAAAATACCGCGCCGTACCACCACCCGCCCCCGCCACCACAGCACCACGCATTGGGTGACAGTATTGGTGAGCAAAACATGGGAAGCCCACGCCAGCTCGGTTTTGGCTGGCGCATCCAGTTCCGGATCTAAATCAAAAACCTGTCGCCCGAGCAGGGTCACCGCATCCGGCGGCTTCGGCTGGATCTGTTGCCACAGCAGTCCAATCAGCACCAGCACCGCACTGAGCACAATTCCCAGCACATCGGCCCGGGCCTGGCTCGGCAGCAGAACGGGGGAAAAGCTGCGGTTGACGAGCAGCAATATCCCACCTAAAAAACCAGCCCAGAGGGGAAGCGATCGCATGGTCTAACCCGTCACCTAACCCGTCACCGTCGCCAGAGTATTGGGCTTTTTGCGCAGCCAGCCATTGATGGTGAATCGCCCATCGGCAAAGGACTGGGACGGACAGGAAACCGGTAAAACTTCGTGCATGTAGCGACTGAGAAAAAAAACAATGCTGTTGTTGAGAGGGGTCACTTTTTTGTAGGATTCGGCGGCGACGTAGTAGTTGTTTTTGATCTTAGAGTCGTAGATCACCAGTTCTCCTCCCGTAAATGCCTTGGGCTCCCGGTGAAAGTAATAGACGTAGGTCAGTTCGCGGGAGGCGGTATCGGCACTGCCGTTGTCGTTGTGCACCTTGTAGTAATTTTGGTCGTTATGGGCTGTGAGTTGGGACTCAATGGTGCCGACCTCAAAGGGTTCCAAGTCTAAGGATTGGCAAATGCGCGGGAACACCGCCATGATTTTTTGCACCATCAGCTCCGAAAACTCGGGAAAATGGCTAATAAACTGGGATTGGCGGTACCCAGGATCGTCCCCCGGCGCGGTGGTAGTGGTAGGTTTAAACCGTCCTTCCTGGGCAATGACGTAGCGGAACAAATCGCGCAGTTCTGTCCAGGTGAGAAAATCCTTGATCTGGGCGTAGACCGAGGGATAGACGCGATCGGGATCCGCCGCCACCCCGTCCTCCAGTTTTGGGGGTGCCGCCCGGCGGGAGTTACGCAGGCGAATTGTCCAGTAGCCAACCCCATTTTGAATTTCCGACAAAATGCACGTCAGGTTACGCCATTGAAATTCGTAGAGTTCCTTTTGGGACTTAAGAAATGCGATCGCCTCCGGTGAAAGCTGCAACAGCACGCCCAGCTCCTCGGTACTCACCCAGTAGTTGATTTCCGTTACCAAACGAATTGCATCCAAGCGGCGAGGAATCGCTTCAATCCGCTTTAGCTCTTCTTCCGTTAGCCCTTCAAGCAGGTTCATCGCAGGCTTCCCTATCAAATGTGATACCCTAAGCCCATTATCTTATCGCTGTTTTTTGATCGTGGTTGGGGGTTACGTATGGCTTTTGGGCAAAAAATCCAGGTCTGGTTACTGGCATTAGTTGTGTCCCTAGGAATGCTTGCCGTTCCGGGGTCAGCGGCATGGGCGGTAGAAGCAGCAGATTTTCCTCCCCTGCCCGAATTAGCTGCCCAGCTTGGGCAAACCGCCGTTCTAGATGATGGGGGCGTGCTTAGCTCCACTACCGAAAAAGAGGCGATCGCCCGACTCACCGAAGTTGCGACCCAGACCGGAACCCAAGTGCACCTGCTAACCGTAAAGCGGATTGACTTTGGCCAGCCTGTCGAAGAATTTACCGGTGAGCTATTTTCCCAGTGGTTTCCCACCGCCGCAGAGCAGGCTAACCAGGTGCTGCTGGTCGTAGCTTCCGAAGATCACCGCACGGCGATCGCCACTGGTGAAGGTGTTGCCCTCGATCCGGCGATCGCCCGGAGCATCACCCAGGAAACGATGCTGTTGCCCATCCAAAAAGCCAACTACAACCAGGGTGTCAAGGATGGAATCGACCGCCTATCCCTGGTGCTGACGGGTGCACCTGACCCCGGCCCGCCGGTTATCGCCGAAGAATCAGGCGTGACCCGCAACTATGCCACCGCCGAAGAAACCGACATCGGCCAGTCGAGCATTGTGGTGGTGGTGCTGCTGGTCGTGGCGACGATTATCCCGATGGTGACCTACTATTGGCTGAACCGCACCTAGTTCAGGCGTTGGTGCAAATAGACTGGCAGCGAAGTAACTGAAAGGTTGCCCTTCACAGAGAATGTATGGCGGCGATCGCCTCCGGTGCTGCGGAGCAGGTCGTGCTTTAAACCCCAACTTTGACGTTTGCGACCTCAACCGCGAGGTTTTTTAGGTCATCCATGAGGTTTTGAAACTGGGCGATGACGTTTGGAACCCCAACGGTGCTATGGAGCAGGTCGTCACCTAATAATTGCGAGCGATGCCAAGATTTCGGCGATCTTTGAGCTGGATTCATTACTGGTGAATGCCAGATTGTAAAGCAGTGGCGGCAAATCGTTTGCTGCGATCGCCACGATTGTAAAGATCGTTGAATCCTTGCCCGATGAGTTGCAGGAAAAAATCTTAGAACCTATTCCCAACTACATCGCGGATCTAGAAGATGAAAAGGTTTGGGATGCATTATTCCAGCAGACACAGAATGATCTTGTTGCGGCAGCCCGGAAAGCGAAGCAAGAAGGTACTGCGGGGCAATCAGTGCCAATGGATTATGAGCAACCGTGAAATCTGCAACGCCACCCTCTTTTTGTATTCTTTAGGATATTGCGATTCCTATGTCCTAAAAATACTTGGCTAGCACCCTCGAAGGTCAAATAGCATGGATTCTGAGGGTGCGGGCTGGGAGCTTTTAGTTCAAAACATCGAGGGGCAGGGACTCGTCGGCTCCTGGATCGCTGAGGGAACTCAGGATAAACCTCTCTAGCTCTTCACGCTCGGTAGCAGTGAGGACAAGCTGATCTTGGGAGCGGGTTTGCCCCAGCCAGACCCACAGAAGGGTAGCACTGGCAACGGCGGCCAGAGTAGCGGCGATCGCCCCGCGGAGCCATGGCTTTTTTGCCGTAACTGGGTGGGGCATGGCCTCAATCTGAGCCATCAATGCGTCTTCGACGTGGGGATGGGCGGCAGGAGGCAAGGGCCGATGCTGCCGGAGAAAGGCAGCAAGGGAAGCGTGTTCTTCGGGACGATAGCGACTCATAATTCAACTCCTTGACTGGTCAAAAACTTGCGGAGGGCAGCCCGGGCGTGGAACAGACGGGATTTGATCGTGCCTACGGGAATGCCGAGGATTTGGGCAATTTCCTTTTGGGGCAGTTCCTCTAGGTCGTGGAAGACCAGCACTTGGCGATGGTCTTCGCTCAATTGGGCTAACCCCCTCTGGATTAGGTCTCGGTAATGGATTTGGGATAGGGGTGTAGACTCGAGTGGCTCGTCATGGCGGGCATCGGCCAGGTTGGCAAGGTGCTCGTCGGCCAGGGTGACTTGGCGCGATCGCCCCACCGCCAGGGCCCGCCGCCGGTCGTAGGCAACATTAAACGTGATTCGGTACAGCCACGTGGAAAATTGGGAGGACTGACGGAACTTGGGCAGTCCCTTCCAAGCACGCAGAAATACCTCCTGCACTAGGTCGTCTAGGCTGTCGGCACCACAGAGCTGATAAAGCGTGGAGCGAACTTTTTGCTGGTGGCGCTGATAAAGCAGGCGAAAGGATAGGCGATCGCCCGCAACGCAGTCCCGCACCAATTGCAAGTCATCCCGCTGGGTTGGAGGTGAAACCACTGACAACACTCGTTTTACCCTAATTTTGTGCTATAGACTGCCCTACCCTGGCAAAGAGTTCAACCCAACTGTGGTTTGGGGAATTCCTGGAAGAGCAGTTTTTGGATTGCATCCGCTACAATGACCACGCTACCCCCGCGTTGCCCCATGGATGCCTTTAGCCCCCTTCCCCCCCCTTGGACAAATGCGGCCCGCCGCGCTCCCGACTACCGCTGTCCCCAATGCAGTGCACCAGCATCAGCGGCTCAGTCAGTATGGATCAACCGGCGCACGCCCCTTTTTGGCGCCGACCAGCGCCGTCAGTGGCAGGAATTCTATTGGTGTTCCTGTGGTCAGGCTTGGTGGGGTTGGAGTGGCGATCGCCAAAAAAATCCACCGACTCCCCAATCCTAGGGAAAAATAGCGTTATATTCGGTATTGTTTGGGGCTAGTAGCTCAGTCGTATAGAGCAACCGCCTTCTAAGCGGTCGGTCGCAGGTTAGAGTCCTGCCTAGCCCGTTGTTTCTAAACACCCAGAGCCTCAATCCCTAAAGCCTAAACCCTTAGCCGTTGGGCGGCAGTAAACCGCAGGTGATCGGCGTAGTCCTGGACGCCTTGGGGTGAAGCCAGGGAAAAGTACGTGTTGCGGGGAATTTTGCTCACCCCAACCTTGCCCCCCAGCAAGAGCATCTCGTTGTAGACAGGGCAAACGTAGAATGAGCCGCCCACATGGGCGTCTTTTTTGATCATATTCATGGCCGCGGTGACAAAATCCCGCCCCCGGGCAAAGTAGTAAAACCCAGCCGTTGCCAGATTGCTAATGGGGCGCTTCTCTGCAGCTTCCACGACATAGCCCTGGGCATTACAGCGGACGTAGGACCAACGGGGATGCACTGCCTCAAAAACAATGATGCCGCCGTCCAGCTCGCGATGCTGAAACTCGCTGACAATACTGCCCAAGTTGGCTTCGATGATCTGATCGCCATTGGCAATCACTAGGGGTTGGTCGTTGTTGATGGTGTCGATCGCCAGCAGGGCGGTGCAGGCGGCTCCCGCAGTGTTGCCATTGACCTCTAGGGCGATCGCCCCGGGGACAATCAGATGCACGACATCGGCGGTGAAGTGTTTGCGGACTTCCTCTTGCCGCAGGGCACAAATCAGTTGGTGTTGGTTACCCTGAAGGCTAAACAGGTTATTGATTACCCGTTGGACGAGGGGCATTCCTTCAATTTCCACCAGGTTTTTGGGGTACTGAAACCCGGCTTCCCGGAAGGCATCGCCGCTACCGGCCATGAGGAGCAAAATGTTCATGGGTGTTCGATCGCCTCAATGCGTTGCAAAATTGTATCTAGGGTGACATCCGTAACCGCTTCTACCACCAAAAGATGGGCTCCCGCATCAGTTGCGGCTTTGATGCCATTTTCGTTATCCTCCACTACCAGGCACTGTTCGGGCGTTAGTCCCAATCCGTGAATCGCCTTCTGGTAAATTTCGGGGTGGGGTTTGCCTTGGACCACATCTTGGTTGCTGAGGATGAGGTCAAGGTGGGGCTTGAGGTTGCTTTTGTCCATCATCACTTCAATGCTGTTGCGGATGGAGTTGGAGGCGACAGCCAGTTTGTAGCCCATTTGCTTGAGGTTAGATAGGGCAAATTCGTGCTGAAAAATTGGCTTGCACCGGGCATGGGCCAGCTCTAGGGTATAGATTTGCTTGAGTTCGTTGAGAAACCCATGGAGGCTCGCGGGCAGCCCCCGCTCCCGGCTCAGCATCTCCAGTTTGCGGCGGGTGGGTAGCCCGTCGAAGGTGACCAAGTGATCGTAACGGCTGATGTTATAGCCAAAAAGCTCAAGGGCACGGTTGAGGGCTTCGTAGTGCCAGTCCTTGGCATCGATCAGCACCCCATCCATGTCAAAAACAACGGCGGCAATTTTAGGAGACATAGGCTTGGAGGGCGGCTTGGGCAGCTTCTGGAAAGTCGGTACACAGCATTAAGTTGGCATCCCGGGCGATCGCCCAAGTGCGGAGGTTGTGCCATAGGGCTTCGTGGTCGCGACGATGCAGTTCCGGGGAGACAATGCAGGCCTGCTTGCCATGGCTGAGGTGGTGGTTGAGGGTCGCTTCGTCAAACCACTCGCCTTCAAAGCCATCGACCCATACCCCCGCGGCCCGGTCGTAGAGGCTAGGTTGGGGCTCTAGCTCGCTGTGGCGGGTAAAAAAACGCAACCCCCGGTCAGCATAGAGCTTGGCATCGGGTACAGCCATGTCGAAACAAAAATAGTGGGTGATATGAAAGTCCTCTAGGAGCTGGTGCAGCCGCGCCTGCAATCCGTCCGCCTTGATGTTGAGGGCTAGGGGTAGCCCATCGGTGGGGTATTCGTTATACAGGGCAAAAAATTCCGCCACGGTCATCTCCCTACCCACCGGCGGGTCGTGGGCAATAACCAGTTCCCCCAGGCGATCGCGAATGTCGGTTTCGGTACCAAAGCCTAGGGCGAAGGAGCGCCGAAAGGCCACCGCTTGGTTTTTTTCGCTGGGGTCTTGCCAGTAGCCCCGATGGCTGAGAATGCGCACGCTCTGCTGACCCATAGGTAGAGGACTGCGTTATTTTCCCATGTTCTGCCGGATTTGGCGCAACCGGTCTTTGGTGCTGAGGCTGACCAAATGGCGGATGATCGTTCCTGCCATGGGCGAGCGAGCAATGGGCTGGAGCCACGCTTCGATATCCTGGATGCGGGTTGCGCGCTGCAGTGATCGCCCCACCAAGGTTACCTCCAAGCCAGCGTCAAGTTCTTGCAACAACTGCTCATACTGGGGGCGATCGCCCGTGAGTTCTAGCAGGCGCGCGGCGGTTTCTTGGCGCAGCAGGTACTCATCGACGGCGGCGGACACGCTGTTGATGAATTGGGTGCGGAAGAGCCGTTGCCCATGGTGAAATTCCCCCAGCACCTCCCTAAGGTAGAGCGATCGGTAGCGTCCCCCCATGCTGAGGCACAATTGCATGTCGGCCACCCAGGGACGAGAACCGAGGGTGTAGCCACTGGTGACGGCTTCCCGGTGGTAGCAATGGCTCACGGGCGCACCGAAGATATTGCCTCGGCGCACGGTTTCGGTGAAGTATTCCACGGGGGACAGTACCCGAGTTTCGGGAAAGGCGTAGTTGGTGTACCGGGTGGCGGGCGTAACGCTGGTGTAGGCACCAAAAATGAGACGCACATCGGGATATTGGGCGATCGCCCGCTCTAGGGCAGCGGCGGCGTGGGGCAAAAGGCGATCGCCCGTAAAGAGCCATTTCATCCACTGGGCATCACTGGCGGCAAAATGTTGCAGGCAAAATTCCCAGTTTCCTACCCGCCCCAAATTGGTCGGCTGGGCGATCACCTCTACCCCCTTTTGGCGTAAAAGTTCCCCAGAGCCATCCTCGGAGGCGTTGTCGGAAGCGACGTAACGGAAGCCTGGCCATAGCTCGAGGGTTTGGCACCATGCTGCCGCATTGTGAACCGGAATGTAGACGGTAATCATGGGCGGAGGTTGGCATAGGAGGTTGTATCTAGCTTATCGGAAACCAGCGGTTCCCTTGTTCCTCGGTTCGGACTTAGAATGGGGGCAATCGCCAGCATAACGAATCGGCTATGGCTAAAATTTTGGTAACAGGTGGTGCGGGCTATATCGGCACCCATGGAGTTCGTTCTCTGCAGCAGGCAGGCTTTGATGTCGTCATTTTAGACAACTTGGTATACGGCCACCGCGCCCTCGTGGAGTCGGTGTTGGGGGCAGAACTCATCGTGGGAGATACGGGCGATCGCCCTCTGCTGGATCGCATTTTTAGCTGCCATGACATCACCGCCGTCATGCACTTTGCCGCCTATGCCTACGTGGGGGAATCAGTCCACGATCCGGCTAAGTATTACCGCAACAACGTCGTGGGCACCCTCACCCTACTGGAGGCAATGATGGCCGCAGGTGTGCAGCAGTTTGTGTTTTCCTCCACCTGCGCTACCTATGGCGTACCCCAGGAAGTGCCCATTCCCGAAACCCATCCCCAGGCACCGATCAACCCCTACGGCGCATCGAAGCTGATGGTGGAGCGCATCCTTGCCGACCTATCCGCCATTGGCGCGATCCGCTACGTCAGCTTCCGTTACTTCAATGCGGCTGGGGCAGAGCCCGATGGCAGCCTTGGCGAAGACCACAGCCCCGAAACCCACCTTATTCCCCTCGTGTTGCTTGCAGCCCTGGGGCGACGACCATCGATCACCATTTTTGGCACCGACTACCCCACCGCCGACGGTACCTGCATTCGCGACTACATCCACGTCTCCGATCTGGCCAGCGCCCATGTCCTAGGACTTAAGTACCTACTGGCGGGCAATCCCAGTGATGTTTTTAATTTGGGCAACGGGCAGGGTTTTTCGGTGCAGGAGGTGATTGAAGCGGCACGGCGGGTCACCCAGCGACCGATTTCCGTTCTGTTGGGCGATCGCCGGGCAGGGGATCCGCCCATTCTGGTGGGCAGCAGTGCCAAGGCCCGAGCAGTACTCCATTGGCAACCCCAGTATGCGGATCTGGAAACGATCCTGACCCACGCATGGCATTGGCATCAACGGCGTCATGGCTAGGAATCCCTTCCTCCAGCTCAAGTCCTCCCTCCAGCGGGGCGTGCAGTGGATTAGACGGACCCCCGAGCGGGCGATCGCCAAGGCCTATCGGGCCGCCGTCAATATCAAAAGGATTGAGGATGAGTACTTCAAGGGTGCACCAATTCGCGATACCAGCGGCTACAGCGGCAGCACTTACACCCTATTCCGGCAGCAGTTGCAGAAAAATTTACAGATCATCGATGTTAGTTTGGCCGAATACCGACTGAGCGCCCGGCTGCCCAGCCTCCTACCCACCGAGGCCCTCGGCGGTGTCCAAAAGCCCCTGGGCAATCCCACCCAAAACAATGGCAGCAGCCCCAGCCTAGCCCAGCAACTGGCCTTTGTGGACTTCATCCTCGCCCGCTATCGCCCCACCGCCCCAGCCCCCACGGACGCT
>DBAX01000119.1 GCA_002291895.1 Cyanobacteria bacterium UBA999 | reverse complement strand
ACCCCCCCTAAGAAAGAACCGCAGAAGCTCCAACTTGTCCGTCTCATCACTCCCACCCCCCCCGGGCACGAAGTAGTTGCTGAGACCCCTTCCTCCGTGAAGGCGGAACCCCACGAACACCCCAAGTCCAAGCCGGTCAAGGCTTCTCTCAGCGCCCCTGCCCCCGTACCCAGTGACGCTCCCAAAGTATGCTTGCAGCCCATTTCTCCCGTGACCGAGGCCATGCAGTACCGCGCCATTGGGCTGGTGCGCGGCACCTACCGCCCCGATCCGGAAACCGCTGGCAAGGGGCTTAACAAGGGCACCCTAACCACACCCGACGGGGAACTGATTGATGCTGTTTTGCTTGGAAAAATGATTTCCCTGCTGAAAAAGCGTCTCGCCGGCGAGCAGGATTACCTTTGGGTGGTGTACCCGCGCACCAATTTGGAGCGACAACCGCCCCTCCACGTTCAAATCGTGGGGGTTTGGGCACCCCATGAGCTTGGTAAACCCGACCAGCCCGCCGATCCGGGGATTACGGATGGGTACTTTTCCATTCGCGGTGAAGTGGCATCCCAATCTGTGGAAACCAACCAAGTAACCGTAACTATTCGCCGGGTAGAAGAAAAGTTCAACAAGCAACAGCAGAAAAATATCCGCACCAACAGCAAATTTCGACTGACGCTCTCCGGGATCCTGCCCGAGAATGCTACCCGCCAGTTTTGGAACTTCAACGTGCAGCGTCAGGGGCAACAGTTGGTCATCGTCGATGCGGAATTTATTGGCAATGTGGTACACAAGCCCCGCAAGGGTAAGCACACCCATGGCAAGCAGCGGAAAAACTTTAACAAGCCGCGCCGAAATGGGGGTGACGATGGTACCGTCAAAATAATGCCCCACACTGCCGATCGCCCCGTTATCAAGAAGCCTGTGAAAGAGTTGTAAGAGTCTCCTGGGCAGTCAGGCGGGCCCAGCGATCGGCCTCTAAAATATCCTCCAAACTGGGGGATGAGGTCACATGATGCCGACTGCAGGTGCGTTCAATCACCGCTGGGATACCTAGAAAGGGAATCCGTTCGGCAAGAAATAGGGCAACGGCTTCCTCGTTGGCGGCATTGAGCACCGCCGGCATGGTTCCCCCGGCGCGACCGGCGGCGTAGGCCAGTCCCATGCAGGGATATTTGCGATGGTCGGGCTCCCGAAAGGTGAGGGTGGCGCAGCGCACCAAGTCCAGGGATTCCCACGGAGTGGGCAGGCGTTCGGGATAGGAGAGGGCATACAGCAGGGGCAGGCGCATGTCGGGCCAACCCAACTGGGCGATCACCGAGGTATCCTGCACTTCAATCAGCGAGTGGATAATGCTCTGGGGATGGATGACAATCTCAATTTGGTCGTAGTCCAGTCCAAAAAGAAAGTGGGCCTCGATGACCTCCAAGCCCTTATTCATCAGGGTCGCGGAGTCAATGGTAATCTTGCGTCCCATGCTCCAATTGGGATGCTTCAGAGCATCGGCGATGGTGACGTGGGCTAATTCCTCCACCGGGCGCTCGCGAAAGGCCCCGCCGGATGCGGTGAGAATAATTTTGCGCAATCCGCCGGGGGGTACACCCTGCAAGCACTGGAAGATGGCAGAGTGCTCGGAATCGGCAGGAAAAATGCGCACCCGATGTTCCGCTAAAAGGGGGTTGACCACGCACCCGGCCGCAATCAAGGTCTCTTTATTGGCCAGGGCCAGATCCTTACCGGCCTTAATGGCGGCGATCGTGGGCAGCAGTCCGGCACAGCCGACAATTCCGGTCACCACTACCGTGGCATCACCATAGGCGGCGACGGTTTCTACGCCTTCGGCTCCCGCCAAAAGAATGGGCTGGGGTTGGAGTTGGGCGATCGCCTCTTTCAGGGCAGGCAATTTCTCCGCCCGGGCGATCGCCACAATCTCGGGACGAAACTGCCGAATTTGAGCGGCAAACCGTTCCACATTGCTGCCCGCCGTCATCCCTACCACCGCAAATTGCTCTGGAAAAGCGGCTATGATATCTAGGGTTTGGGTGCCAATGGAACCAGTGGCCCCGAGAAGCGTGATTTTTTTCACCATCTATCTGCCACAAAACATCTCTAGAACGGCCTAAAAAAGGATGTCAAGGGCATCCCTGACATCCACTCTATGGCACTTTGGCGGTGATCGCCCTAACTAGCCAAATATTCTTGCATCCGTCCCTTCCGCTTGCGGAGAAACTCCATTGCCTGCCGCTCCAGCTGCCGCACCTGTTCGCGGCTCAGCTCAAGGCGCTTGCTAATGCTCGCTAGGGACATCTCCTGACCATCCTCAAGGCCGTAGCGCATCACCATCACCTGGCGCTGCTTATCCGGCAGCTCCTTAAGCAAATCTGCCAAGCTATCCCGCAGGGATTCGTTGACAGCGTAGGTCTCGGGAGAATAGCCCGGATCCTCAAGCAGTTCCGCCAGTTCCGTGTCCTGGTTATCGCCAATTTTGAGGTCTAGCGACACCGGTTGCCGCGACAGGGAGAGACATTCCCGCACCTGCTCCACCTTGATTTCTAGGGCATGGGCGATCTCAGAAACACTGGCGATCCGCCCCAACTCCTGGGAAAGTTGGCGCTGGGCTTTCTTGATCTTGTTGAGCTTTTCCGTGATGTGCACCGGCAACCGAATCGTGCGTGACTGCTGGGCGATCGCCCGCGTAATCGCCTGACGAATCCACCAGTAGGCATAGGTAGAAAATTTAAATCCCTTAGTAGGGTCGAACTTATCCACCGCCCGTTCCAATCCCAGGGTGCCCTCCTGCACGAGGTCGAGCAACTCGAGATTGCGCTTTTGGTACTTCTTAGCTACGGAAACCACCAAACGCAGGTTTGCTTCAATCATCTTGCGTTTGGCTCGGTTGCCCTGTTCGATAACGTGGTGCAGAGACGTCGGCGATAGCTCTACCTGGGCGGCCCACTCATCGAGGGTGGGCAAGCGATTTTGGCACTCAGAAAACTGCTCTTGAACAGCAAAGGCATCCATCATCTGCTGCACCTGTTTGCCATAGACAATCTCCTCTTCGTTGGTCAACAGGGGGATCTTGCCAATTTCGTGTAAGTAGGTTCGCACCATATCCGCAGACAAACCGAGGGGCTTGCTCATAGGCTTGGTGGGAGACTTTTGGGGCGTAGAAGACGACTTAGCCATGGTTATAGGTTCACCGAACTCTAGATCGAGAAAACGTTGGACTGATGGAGCGGTACTGGGGTTGGAATGCGCCCCGGCCTGCCCCAAATTAATGACTCGGTGGAAGTAAGCAACCTTGCAGCAAAGACTTAAGTTTTATTAACTTGCGCTCCACTCCTCAGAAATACTTCCTAAGAATGACTTAAGATACAGGTTTAGCTTTCTAAGGTTTTTATTTGAGAATTTCATAATATTACAACCCCTAAAAAAAAGTCAAAGATCGGCTTTCACTACCGCTTCCAGACACCGAACCCGTATTTTCTACCTATTTCAAAAGGGAGAGTGCAGCCCAAGGTCGGATCGCAAAGGTCGGATCGTAAAAGTGCTCATCATTCGCAGACGTTTGCGAGCACTTGCTGACACGGAAGCCTGGCCCAACAGCCCTTGTCCGCAAAGACCCAACCAAAATGGCCCCTATGTGGTGGAAAAGACTCCCCATAGGATGGAGTGCGTGACGAAATCATGACCTACTGGTTCCCGGTGGCGGTTCCTATGACAAACTGGGGTGATTCATTTTTTGGAGGAGTTTCCGTGGGATATCCAGTTACCCTGATTCGCGGCGATGGGATTGGCCCTGAAGTGGCCCAAGCTACCCAAACTGTGTTGAATGCGACAGGCGTTGCGATAGAGTGGCACGTGGTAGATGCGGGGGTGGACGTAATGGAGACCTTCGGTACGCCGCTGCCTGATCATGTGCTGGAGGCAATTCGCCAAACCAAAGCGGCAATTAAGGGGCCGATTACCACACCCGTTGGCTCTGGGTTCCGGTCGGTCAATGTGGCAATTCGTAAGGAGCTCGATCTCTACGCCAACCTCAGACCGGCGCGATCGCTCGTAGGGGTCAAAAGTGCCTTTCGGGATGTCGATCTGGTCATCGTCCGGGAAAATACCGAGGATCTCTACGCCGGGATTGAATTTGCCCTCCACAGCAGCGAGGTGGCTGAGGCAAGAACCTTCCTCAGCAAGCTGTCTGGCAAGCAGATTCGTGGGGATGCCGCCCTGGGAGTGAAGCCAATTTCTGATTTTGGCAGCCGACGGATTGTTACCTTTGCCTTTGACTATGCCCGTGCCAACCACCGTCACAAAGTGACTGCCGTGCACAAGGCCAACATCATGAAATTTACCGACGGTCTGTTTCTGGAAGTTGCCCGGGATGTGGCTCGCGACTACCCGGATATTGAGTTTGAAGATCGCATTGTGGACAACATGTGCATGCAACTCATGCAGAAGCCGGAACTCTACGATGTGCTTGTTCTGCCCAATCTCTACGGCGACATTGTCTCCGATCTCTGTGCTGGCATGATTGGGGGTCTTGGTGTGGCTCCGGGAGCAAATTTTGGCACCGACTGTGCCGTCTTTGAGGCCATCCATGGCTCGGCACCGAAATATGCCGGGCAAAATCGGGTTAATCCGACGGCCTTGATTCTGTCGGGCGTGATGTTGCTGCAGTACCTAGGCGAAGCGGAGGCGGCCGATCGCGTGCAGCGGGCAGTGGCGGCGGTCATTGCTGAAGGCACTAGGGTCACCTACGATTTGGCACCAACCGGCGGAACCTCCGTTGGCACCCAGGAAATGGCCGCGGCGATCGCCGAAAAGGTGGCAGCCTAACCCCTAGCTTTTCAAGATCACAGGCTCCGTGCGATCGCGGGAACTTGTCCTCCCAAGGGCGGTCGCTACAATGCAGATGACTTGAACGATAGCGACAACGAACGGAGGTATCAAATGAAACGTCAACGGATGTGGGCCCTCGTCCTGGTGGGGCTCATGCTCTCTGGAGGGGCGATCGCCCAGACGCGGACGGGCAGGTTTGGTCTCGGGATGCCTCGAACCGCAGGAACAGGAGGCGCTACCCGTGGAGATGGACAGAAGGTAATTTTGCCCCGGGTTTTGGTCTTGGTACCGGAAGATGGCGCCCGCACCCTATCGCCGCAACCAGCCCTTTATTGGTACGTGTCGCCGGATCGGCCGGCTCCGTTCTCCATAACATTTTTTCTGCGGGAGAGTCCGGAGCAATCGGCACGTACCCTGTTCCGCAGCACCGCCAATCTCACCGATGGGGGGCTATACCGCATGGTGCTCAAGGATCCTGTTCCGCCCCTGGCAGCAGGACAGGTGCAGCGCTGGCAAGTACGCTGGCAAAGTGGCAACCGGGCCTCTCAGTTTGATGTCAATGGGCTGATCCGCTACGAACCCAATCCCGAAGTTGAACGGTTGGCGAATGCGTCCCGCACCAACCTAGATCGGGCGCGGGTATTGGTTAAGAATGGCTACTGGTACGATGCCCTCGATGCCTACACCCTGTGGTTGACAGAAAATCCTAAGGACATCGTTGCCCGTGGCGAGCGGGATGAACTGATCCGGCAGGGCTTTAGCGACCACAGCCGCATTAAGTCTGAAGAGTTGCCCCTGTTGTTGCAGGCGCTCCAGGGTGCTGTCAGAACCATGCCCGCTGCCCAGCGCTAGGGGGACTGCCCCTCTAGGGTGAGGCGGGCCCGCTCCCTGGCCTGGCGAATATCCTCTGCCTCTGTCAGCCAATAGCTGGTGCTGTAGGCATAGTCATCGCTGGGGACGCCACCTAGGGTAAAGGTCTCAATATTCCTGGGCGGCACCGCAAACAGAAAAGTCCCGATCGCCAACAGTTCCTCAAAGTCTAGGTCGGTGCGGATATGGCCCTGGGCGATCGCCACCAATTGGGGCAGCCGCGTAACCAGAAGGGGGTCGTTAAATTTGGCCCGCAGGGCTTGGAGCACTAGCTTTTGCCGTTTGATTCGCCCCAAGTCCGCATCGGCATCGCCGCGATAGCGCACAAATCCCTCCACCTGCTGCCCGTTGAGCACCTGCTTACCTGGGTAGAGATCGATCTTCAGTTTTTGGGTTTTGTCCTCATAAACCATGCGCTGGGGAACGGTAAGTTCCAGTCCCCCCAGGGCATCGACAACGGCAACTAGCCCCCGGGTTTCTATCAAAATATGGCGGTCTATGCGCACCCCCTCCAAAAGCTGGGAAACGGTGCTGCGGGAGAGTTCCACGCCACCAAAAACATTGGCTGCGTTAATTTTATGTTCCCCATAGCGCGGCAGCACCACCCGCGTATCCCGGGGAATGGAGAGTAAGGTAATCCCCAGACGCTTGGGGTCGATCCGGGCCAGGATTAGGGTATCTGTACGACTCCGGAAGGAGTCGGAGTCGTTGGGCTCAAGGTCGGTGCCGAGCAAGAGGACTTGGTATGTGCGGCGCAGGGGGCGTCCTAGGGCTTCGACAAACACTTCTGCGGGCTTGCGCCCCCGGGCAAGTCCCAACCAGTCCACGCGATGGATGGGCGCAAATCTCCCCAGCAAAGCGCCGCAACCGACCGCAACTAGAACTCCAGTGGTAAACACCATCTTTTGCCACGGGAGTGTAAACTCCCTAGGTTCTGGGGCGGGCTCTTCGACAACAATCGGCTGCGTAGTCACGGGCAACTGCCCTCTATAATGTGCACACCTGCCACCTTAGCCCGGAAGCGAATTTCTATGCAAGCTGTCATTATTGCTGGGGGCAAAGGGACGCGGCTTCGTCCGCTCACCTACGGCTGCCCCAAGCCGATGCTCCCCCTCTTTCACCGCCCCTTTCTAGAGTGGATGGTAGAGCGCTGCCGCCTAGCCGGAATTACGGATATTTTGCTGAACATCCACTACCAGGGACAGCAGGTTAAGGACTACTTTGGCACGGGCGATCGCCACGGCGTTAGCATTCGCTACATTGAAGAATCTACGCCCCTTGACACCGCTGGCGCCCTCAAGTTGGCGGAGCCATTTTTTACCGGTGCGCCCCTAGTGGTGTTTAATGCCGATATCCTTACCGATCTCGCTCTCACTGCGCTCATCCAGTTTCACCGCCAACAGGGTAGCGATGTCACCCTAACGCTCACGCGGGTTGAGGATCTCACGCCCTTCGGACTAGTGGAGCTGGACGCATCCCAGCGGGTAGTTGCATTCCGGGAGAAACCCAGCCCAGAGCAGGCGGCAGTATTTTTATCCCAGGGAATTAACACGATCAACGCTGGCACCTACGTCATAGAGCCCCATGTTTTTGCCGGATACGAGCCCGGAGCACCCCTCAGCTTTGAGCGGGTTGTGTTTCCCGGCGTGCTGCAGCGGGGGCAGAAGATGGCGGGCTTTGTATGGGATGGCTATTGGTTGGATGTGGGAACCCCGGCGAAATACTACCAGGCCCACTGCGACATTCTCCTTGGAGCCATGCCCTACAACCTCCGGGAGCAGGAGTTCTGCAGCCCACGGGAGGGAATTTGGATTGCGGCTACGGCGGAGGTTTCGCCCCAGGCACTCCTCGAACCTCCCTGCTACATCGGGCATAACACTTCAGTCTCGGCAACCGCACGCATTCCTAGTGGCACCGTTATTGGGGCCTACTGCTTGGTGCAAGGGGCGATCGCCCCCGGAATTTACGGCGAGGGCTGCTTGCTCCAGGGTGCCTAGGGCTTCTGGATGATGCTCTCGTGGACGCGTCGCTTGGCTTGGGTGTCAATTCCCAGGAGACGCACGTACTCGCCCCTGTGCTCTTGCAGGCACTGTTCTAGGGCCGATAGCACTTCTTCCGGGCGCTGGGTGGCTATGGGAGCGCAGCTATGCCAGGAACCTGTGCGGAACCGGCGCTCATCGGCGTGCTCCGTGCCGATGCGGTATCCCGACGCGAGCAACTGCCGGATCTGGGTGACTAGGTCGGCGGAGAGGATGCCCTTACCCATGGGCGGTGCGGTTAGGGGACCGCTGGACGTCGGCGCTGGGGCAGTTTCCCCGAGTCGATCGCCGGGTCGATGGATCACCTGCTCGAGCACCCGACGTTTCGCTTTGGGGTCAATCCCCACAAGACGAATGTACTCGCCGCCAAATTGCTGCATGATTCCCCCCAATTCGGCGATTACTGCCGCTTCCGTTGTGCCAATAATCGCGCCGCAGGACTGCCAAGAACTGGTGCGAAACCGGCGTTCATCGGCATGTTCGGCTGCAATGCGGTGTCCCTGGGATAGAAGCTGGCGCACCTGACCGCCGAGGGCATCGTGCAGGGCAACCCCCGGAGCTGGGCTGGGCGCCGCCGTTGGTTGGCTACTCGGGGCGATGGCCATGGGGGCATCGGGGCGTTGGATCACCACTTCAAACAGGCGACGCTTGGCCCGTGGGTCCACACCGACGAGGCGAATGTACTCCCCGGCATGTTCGGCAGCGATCGCCGTCAGCATCCTGAGGGCCTCCGCCTCGTTGCGCACCTCAAGCACAGAGCCCGTCTGCCAAGCTCCGGAGCGGAACCGCCGGACATCAGCAAACTCGAGGCTGAGCTTCCCCTGCTGCGCTAGGGCTTGATGGATGTAGTGCCCCCAGGAACCGTGGCCGTTGGCTGGGGGCGCTGCGCCATTGCTACCTTGGGGAGATGGTGCCACCGCAGGAGCGACCGATTCGTTGGGGCGGTGGATCAACTGCTCCGTCACCCGTCGCTTAACTTTAGGATCGATGCCATACATCCGCACGTAGTCCCCCATGTGCCCCTGCAAGCAGGCGGCGATCGCCCCGAGAACCGCTGACACATCGCTGGAATTGGGCAGGGGGCACTCCTGCCAAGAACTGGTGCGAAAATGACGTTCGTCGGCAAACTCGGCACCGACCCGATACCCCTGAGCTAACAATTCCTTCGCTTGACCTGACCAATCCATTGCCTCTTCTCCTTGATTCACTTGGGGATGTGCTGTAAACATTTGTTGCTGCTGCCGAACCTCCAGAAGACATGCCGAGCTTTCGGCGCACCGGTAGCCCATCCGCAGGGCCTCATTCACCCCAACTACGTGGGAGGCAAAATGCTCGTCTTCCTCCCGTACCTCCGGGAGCCGATCAGCCTGCTGCTGGGTGGTAATAACGGCTCCGGAGGGAATATGGCGCCGCGGGGGTACATCTACATCTTGCACCAGTGCATGCATACCGACGATGCAGCCCTCCCCTAGCTTGGCATTGAAGACCGTAGAGCGAAACCCCACAAAACAGCGATCGCCCACGTAGGCCGGCCCGTGGATCAGCGCCATGTGGGTAATGGAGGCATCCTCCCCGATCCATACGGAATAATCCTGGCCATCGTCGCCCCGAACCCGCCCCTGCTCCAAGCCATGGATGACCACGCCATCCTGAACGTTGCTGCTCTCACCGATGTGAAAGGGACTGCCCTCATCCGCCCGAATGGACGTACCGGGAGCAACCAAAACGTTGGGGCCAATGTAAACATCACCGATCACATTGGAAAATGAATGGATGTAGGCACTGGGGTCAATACGCGGCTCCGCAAGTCCCTTCGACCATGGGGTAGGCGGCGCAGCAAAACTAATTCCTTTCATAGTCTTCTCTTGGGTAGGACGTAGGGCAACGAAATAACGACCCTGGCGTGACACGCATCGCTAGGCGTCGTTAGGGATATTTTCTCCGCGGCAGAGAATGCCCTAGCCCGCCAAGCGCTTGCTATACAAAAAGCGATTCTCCACACTGACGGTGTCGATAATGGCGACAACCGTTGCATCAATGGGGCGATCCTCTCGGGCAGCGGCAGGCTGTCGGGCCGCACTGCCGCGGCTGACCAGCACCCATTCCGCAAAACCGGCACCGACAGCGTCAACTGCCACCTCATATTCGGGTAGCAGTTCACCCTGAAGGTTCACCATTTGCAACAGCAAGAACTTCATACCCGTCAGCGACGGCTCCTTCGCGGTACTGACAACGGTGCCGCACACCTGGGCAATCTGCATGGAACCCTACGGACGATTCATCGGACGAATCGCGTTCACGTTATCGCGAAATTGCTCCACTTCTTCGGTGTAGCGAATGGGCAGCACGTACTCCAGGTTCTCATGGGGACGGGCAATAATATGGGTCGAAAGCACCTGACCGCCGTTTACCCGCTTAACCGATTCCGTACCGGCGGCTACCGAAGCCTGCACCTCGGAAACATCACCCCGCACGATGACGGTGACCCGCCCACTCCCGATTTTTTCGTAGCCGACCAAGGTGACCCGGGCGGCTTTTACCATCGCATCAGCGGCTTCTACAACGGCAGGAAAACCCAACGTTTCAATCATTCCAACTGCGATCGCCATGTGTTACTCCTTAAATAGTGTCAATTTTGCTGTCGTATCATCAACCCAACTGGAAACGCCACCTAAAAAGCAAATTGCTCCACTTCCCGGGTATACCGAATGGGGAGCACGTACTCTAGGTTTTCGTGAGGTCGGGCAATGATATGGGTCGAGACAATCTCGCCCCCATTGACCCGCTTGGCAGATTCCATGCCGGCAGAAACCGAAGCTTGCACCTCGGAAACGTCCCCGCGCACGATCACGGTCACCCGCCCGCTGCCAATTTTTTCATAGCCCACTAGGGTTACCCGAGCGGCTTTCACCATCGCGTCAGCCGCTTCAACCACAGCGGGAAAACCCCTTGTTTCAATCATTCCAACTGCAATAGGCATAGAAAGTGCTCTCTAAAATTGTTTTGGGAGATCGATCACCCAGTCACATCGAAAATATGGCTTGATGTAGAATTGCAATCTTAAATTTTAGAGTGTTTTTGGTCGTCTGAGCGTCTAAATAGCGGCCATTGGATGGCTATCTTCTAAACATTTGTGACATCCCAAAGGAGCAAACACTCACAATTTCCCATAAGATTGACCAATGTCAAAATTTATGGGCCGGAACTTCCTGCCAGGTAGCAGCAGCGGATAGGCAATCCTCAGGGATTCAAGAACCGCTAGGTGCTCTTTAGCAAAAAAGCAATCCAGCCAACACCTTAGACA
The DNA here is from genome assembly GCA_002291895.1 of Cyanobacteria bacterium UBA999. Taxonomy (GTDB): domain Bacteria; phylum Cyanobacteriota; class Cyanobacteriia; order Pseudanabaenales; family Pseudanabaenaceae; genus UBA999. The sequence goes on along the minus strand of DBAX01000119.1, from coordinate 2,589 downwards.
TAAAACGTCACAGGAAGAAAACCAAAGCCATTACTTTCGTTTTACCAAGGACGCATCCGCTGGAATTAACCCTAGGAAAAACGAGCACTTGGTGGATTTCTATTTGTTAGTTTCAATAATTACGATAAACAGTGGTGGTACTTTTGGCAACATAAATTACAATGCCGAATCCCTATCGAATCAATAAGGGATGCTTATTCCAAGGGCTCTAGGGTCAACGACTCCTGCTCCAATTCGGGAATTTGGAGGGGGATCCGGAGGGGCTGGGGCTGCTCTAACCAGCACTGGGCCACGGGCAGGGTATCTTCCAAGTCGGCGAGGGGGCGGGGAATGATGGTGAGGGAGTGGAAGTCACCGATACGTTCGGCCTCGTACATACCAATTTCGATCGCCATGGTGACATCGGCAACGTTGCCCCGAATGATGGCAGTGCAGAGGCCGGAACCAATGGTTTCGTAAGCGGCCAAGTGGACATCGGCGGACTTGAGCATGGCGTCACAGGCGCCGACCATGGCAGGAAAGCCTGTGGTTTCCAGTAGGCCGATCGCCAGGGAACTGAGTCGGTTGGGGCCCTCGGGAGCCAAGCGGCGGAGGTGGTGGCCGATGGGTAGCACCTGGTCGAGGTTGGGATAGGGGCGGGCAATAATGGATGAGGTGACTTCCTCGCCAAAGAGCTTGGCCTGATCGACGCCAGCGGCAACGGCCAAACGGACGTCGGTGATGCGTCCCCGGACAACGGCGGTGCAGAAGCCACTGCCAATTTTTTCGTAGCCCATAAACAGAACAGTGGCCGATTTGAGCATCATGTCGGCGGCACTGACAACGGCCGGTAGACTCATGGTGGAAACCATCCCCAGGGCGCTTTCACGGATATCCATCGCTACCACGGCAAACTGTTGTCATTATAGGCGCAGAAGCTGGCACTGGGTGTGGATGGCAGCGGCGGATTGGCTGAGTTGCTCGCGTTCACCATCGGTGAGGGGAAGCGTCACAACGCGGCTAACACCCTGGCGACCAAGAAGAACCGGCAGTCCAACGTGTAGGTCATGGAGGCCATAGGCTCCCTGGGGTTGGGTGGAGACGGGCAGCACTTGCTGGCGATCGCCCAGAATTGCCGCGACCATGGTACTCGTGGCGGCAGCGGGTGCCCAGCCGGCGCTGCTGGTTTGGAGCAGTTGCACAATTTCGGCCCCACCGTTGCGGGTGCGAGCAATCAGTTCTTCGAGGCGATCGCGCGGTATCAGCTCGGTGACCGGAATGCCGTGAACCGTTGTATAGCTGGGCAGGGGTACCATCAGATCGCCGTGTCCGCCCAAAACCAAGGCGCGGATGTCCGCATTGGAGCAGCCTAGGGCGGTGGCTATGAAAAGTCTAAACCGGGCAGCATCGAGAATACCCGCCATACCCACGACCCGTTCGGGGGGCAGCTTGCTCAGTCGCCAGACCCAGTGGGTCATCACGTCTAGGGGATTGATGACCACGACCAAGATGGCCGCGGGGGAGTGGTGCACAAGGCGAGGGACTAGGGAAGCAACGATCTCGGCATTGGCATAGAGCAGATCATCCCGGCTCATTCCGGCTTTGCGCGGCAGTCCGGCGGTGAGGACGATGACATCGGAGTTGGCGGTATCCGTAAGGTCGTTGGTGCCGTGGAGGGGCCGATCAAGATGGGTGATCGCCTGGGAAATATCTAGGGCTACCCCCTGGGGACGACCGGGGACGATATCAAAGAGCACAACATGGGCGAGGTTTTGCTCGGCCAGGCGATGGGCTAGGGCACTGCCAACGGTTCCCGTCCCCACGACGGCCACACGATGGGGCATCATCCCAACCGATAGCCAAATCCCCGCACCGTGACGAGGTGTTTGGGGTCGCTGGGGTCAGACTCCAGTTTTTCCCGCAACCAGCGGATGTGCACGTCGACGGTTTTGCTGTCGCCCACAAAATCGGTGCCCCAAATTTTTTCCAGCAGTTGCTCCCGGGACCAAACCCGGCGGGGGTGACTCATGAATAGTTCGAGAATACGGAATTCCTTGGGCGAAAGGGTGACTTCCTCACCCCGAACCATCACCCGACACTCCCGGGGAAACATAGTGATGTCCCCGAAACGGAAGGTATGGCTCAGCTCCGGTTGGTACTCGTTGCGGCTACGGCGCAGCAGGGCACGACAGCGGGCGATGAGTTCCTTCATGCCGAAGGGCTTGCAAAGGTAGTCATCGGCGCCAACTTCCAGACCAACGATGCGATCGCTCTCCGTCCCCTTGGCACTGAGGATGAGAATGGGCACGCCATTGCCTTCATGGCGCAGGGTGCGGCACAGGTCTAAACCGCTAATAAACGGCAGCATGATATCGAGAATGACCAAGTCCAGTTTTTCCACCCCATGGGCGAGGGCCAACGCATGGTGCCCATCCTCGGCAGCGTAAACCTTAAACCCCTCATCCCGGAGATTCACAATAATGGAGTCACGAATTGCGGGCTGATCCTCCACCACCAGGATCGACAGGGGGGCAAGATTGCCGGTTGGGGTGGGCGGTGGAGCTAACTCAGTTAAGAGCATGGGCACGGGACTGAAAACTCCAAATAAAC
>DBAX01000088.1 GCA_002291895.1 Cyanobacteria bacterium UBA999 | reverse complement strand
CAGAGGCCATGGGGATCAGTGCGGTAACGGTCTCCCGTCAGCTCAAGAAGGGGGTCGCGTTGCTAAAGCAGATCATGCTGACCCAGATCGATTAGCCCACTGACCTGCCCATAGACCAGCCCATAGACTAGCCCATCAACTAGCTGACGTTCTTTGATAGCGCATTCCCGGCAGTTGGCTTATGGCTCCAAGGAGCTCTAGCTCAAGAAGGGCAGGGGACAGGGATGCCAAGGGCATACTGAGCCGCTCAACGAGTTGATCGAGGCCAATGGTTTCGTGGCTGGGAATGGACTGGGCGATCGCCCGTAGGGATTCCGGGAGTGCCGCTAGGGTGCCCGGAGCATCCGGAGCTTCCGTGGCGGCAAAAAGGCTTTCCTGGCGGGGTGCACGTGCATGGGGCGTTGCCCCCAAGGCCAATAGCCCGAGGGCGCTGCCAAACTCTTCGCAACCGAGCACCATATGAGCCCCCTGGGCCAGGAGTTTAAGGCATCCTCGCGCCTCGGACACCTCCAAGGAATTGGGCACGGCATAGACTTCCCGCCCGTAGTCATTAGCCAAGTGCGCAGTTATGAGGGCCCCAGAGGTTTGGGGTGCTTCCACCACGACTGTGGCCTGACATAGCCCTGCGATGATCCGATTGCGGCGGGGAAAGTGCGCGCGGTCAGGGGGGGTGCCCCGGGGATACTCGCTGAGAAGCAACCCCTGCTGTTCGATCTGTTGATCGAGGGCACGATGCTTGGCAGGGTAGGTTTGATCCAACCCGGTTGCCACCACCGCGATGGTCGTTCCTCCGGCTTGCAAGCAACCATGGTGGGAGGCACCATCAATCCCATCGGCCAAACCAGAAACCACGATGATTCCTTGCTGCGCTAGGTACTCGGCCAACCGCTGGGCCCAGCGACGGCCGTAGGGTGTGGGCGATCGCGTTCCCACCAGGGCCACTGCCGGGCGTTCCTGCCAGCCCGCTACCTTTCCGCGGTAGTACAACAAAGGGGGCGGATCGGAAATTTCCCAGAGCAACGGAGGATAGGTGCTATCGATTGGGGTAATGCACTGGGCATTCTGAAGGCGATGTTCTGCCCAGACCTGCTCGGGATCGATGCTAGGTCGGTGCTGGGCGATCGCCTCGGCCGTTACCCGACCGATTCCGGGGACTGCGGCCAGTTCTGCAACCGCGGCCTGCCACGCCACTGCCAAATCACCAAAATGCAAAGAAAGCTGCTTTTGGGTTGCTGGCCCTACCCGGGGGACTTTTGTCCAGGCTAGCCAGTATGCTTGTTCCATCTCACCTGCCAATGTTAGCTCCCATACCAAATCCCATGACTTCACGATCGCGCTGGTGGCACAAGCTATCGAACCTAACTTCAGATGCCCAATTCCTGAATCTTGTTAGCTGGGCAGAAAACGCGGCGGCCAAAATCCTAGCGATCGCCATGATGGCCGTGCTGGCTATTAGTCTAGGGGATTTAGCCTGGTTTTTATTTACGGACCTGCGTCTCAGCGGCGATTCCCTATTGCGAACGGATCTACTTGCTATCTTTGGGCGCTTCCTCACGGTTCTGATCGCCCTCGAAATCCTGCAAAACATCGCAGCCTATCTCAGGCAGCACTCCATCCAACTGGAGCTGGTGCTGATCACCTCCCTCACCGCCGTGGCCCGCAAGATCATCATTTTTGACAGTAAAAACAGCACTGCTGATATCGGCGGACTGGCCCTAGCCACCCTCTGTCTCGCCATCAGCTACTGGATTGTCCGCCACCTCAACCGGTAGCTGCATTGATGTTAATATTGCCTCATAGTCTTGCCAAATTTTTTACTGTAGGGGTTTTAATATGACGCCATCGCTTGCCAACTTCCTTTGGAGCCTTGCCCTCGGCACCGCCATTGTTGTGATTCCCTTAACCGTTGCGCTCATTTTCGTCAGTCAAAAAGACAAGGTCGTGCGTCGCGGTTAGGTTCAGTAGTATCGGCAGATCTTGTTATACTGAGTAGGATTCGTAGGAGAGAGCGCTGGCACCATGATTAATATTGGTGGAAACCCATTCATGATCCTACTGGCGATCACCGCCGTACTGGGAGGTGTTGGGTTGTATTTCGTGCGCAATCTCCGTCCAGAACTAGCTCGCGACCACGATATCTTTTTTTCGGCGATCGCCGTTGTTTACGGCATCATCCTCCTGGCCTTTAATTTCAGGATGGAGATCACGACCCAGCTGGCCCAGGTTCTCGTCGTAGGCTTTGCCGGTTGGTTTGCAGTTGAGTCCCTGATCCTCAGGCAATCCCTGGCCAATCAAGCGCGGCGATCGCCCCGCAACCCCATCAATGACTTTGATGATGCGCCCATCGGCTCCGATTATCGTGTGGAGATCGATCCGAGTCGCGGCATCCCCGAGCCCCGAGAGCCCAGGGCGCGACGCATGCGCGGCATAGGACCTACGGAGTTGCAGGGAGATGTTGAGGGCAATTCCCGCTCCCGCCGCAGCCGACGCAGTTCAGAATCCACCGACACTATTATTGAAATTAACGAAGACGATATCCGAGCCGTTGCTCCCAAGCGTCGTCCTCGTCCACGAACCGATGAGCCTCCCTCGTCTCGGCGTCGGCGCTCCCCTGCCCGGCCCACGGTGGAGGATGATCATGACAGTTTGTAGGGAGCACCACTGTCCACATTGGGGGAATTAAGCCGTGAGTTACTGCGTCAATCCCAGTTGCGCCAAGCCCGAGAATGGTCCCCAAGAAAGTACATGTGCCACCTGCGGCTCCTCGCTCCAACTCCAGGGTCGCTACCGCGCCCTTCGTCCCCTAGGCAAGGGGGGGTTCGGTGCTACTTTTCTCGCAGTTGACGAGGGGCTTCCCGGATCTCCTACCTGCGTGATCAAGCAGTTGCGTCCCAACACCCAGTCTGCCAGTGTCATGAAAATGGCTCGGGAGCTGTTCGACCGTGAAGCGCTTACCCTTGGCAAAATTGGCAACTACCCCCAGATTCCACGGTTGCTCGCCTACTTTGAAGAGGGCGGAAATTTTTATCTCGTGCAGGAATACGTTGAAGGAGAAACCCTCAAACAGGAATTCGAGCGCCGTGGCGTTTTCAATGAGGATGAGGCCCGCAAGCTGCTGCTTGAGATCCTCCCTGCCCTAGGGTTCATCCACAGAAACGGGGTTATTCACCGCGATATCAAACCCGCGAATATTATCCGTCGCAAAATTGACAACCGTCTTGTGTTGATTGACTTTGGTGCAGTCTCCAGCCAAATCAATAAAGTGGATCCCGACGAAGATGCCAGTGGGCTGCTAACCAATTTCGCCATCGGCACTCCTGGTTTTGCCCCACCCGAACAAATGGCAATGCGTCCCGTTTACTCGAGCGACCTTTACGCCACGGCCATGTGCTGCATTTACCTCATGACCGGGCGATCGCCCAAGGATCTCCCCCACGATCCCTACACCGGGGAAATCAATTGGCGATCGCAAGTCCAGTTGAGCGAACCCATGCAGCGGATTTTTGATAAGCTGCTGCAGCAATCCACTACCCAGCGGTATCGTTCCGCCGAAGAGGTCATCGAGGCCCTAGAGCAGCTTGAGCGTAACCCCAGCCCTGCGCCTGCGTCCAACCCTGCTCTCGGTCGGAGCAATGCGCCCCACTCCCGCATCCAATCTCGCACCTACGGTGCCCCACCCCAATCCCTCAACGATGGGATGATGACCGCTGGAAGCAATACCAGGGCCCACAGCCGCGTTGGCTCTGAGGTCAAAGGAGGACTGAGGGTCATTAAGGAATACAGCCATGGTAAGCGCAACTTTGCCAATCAGGATTTGAGCAAAGCTTCCCTTGGCAGCGCTTCCCTGCCGGGCATTGTTATGAGTCGTTCGAAACTGGTAGAGGCAGATTTTTGTCACGCGGACTTAACTGGAGCCAGCTTTCAGGGGGCTAATTTAACCCAAGCCAAGCTCAACGGCACCAACTTAGCAGGGGCAAAGCTTCAACGGGCCAACCTATTTAAGGCGGACATGGGCAGCGCTTCTATGGTTCAGGCGGACTTGCGGGAAGCCAATCTCAAATCGGCCTATCTGAGTAAGGCGGATCTTGCGGGGGCCAATTTAACCGGTGCCAACTTGCAAGGGGCTTACCTCAACCAAGCCAACTTGCGGGGTACAAACCTCTCGGGAGCAGATCTCAAGGGGGCCAAAGTCACAGAGGAACAGCTCAGTCAGGCCAAAACCAACTGGAGCACAATTCGCCCTGACGGCTCAAAGCGCCTATTTTAGGGATTTTTTTAAGTTAATTTTCATCTCTTTTGAGTTACAGTATCGACCCTGGGGATCGCTGAAACCCTTTCTGAAAGCTCTTTAGAAGAGATCGCTCCTGTTCTCCAGTAGCTTGTTTGTCCTTGGGCTTCCTATTCCATTTTGCAGATGACGATCCCCAGGTGCCGGCCTATAGTTTGGACACACGTTCAGGTTTTTAGGTTTCTGGAATTGTTCTACACCTAGGTGTGGTTTAGGATTGATTCCTGCCAACGTTCTAGCGGAAGGTATGTTCTATCAGCTTCTTTTACGCATTGTCCTATCTTGCGTTCTCTTGCTAACCTTACCCTTGGCAGCCGACGAGTTTGTCCGTTCCCTGCAATTTCCCCACGTATTTAGTGGAATTGCGGCGATCGCTTCCTGTTTGGGCGCATGCGTCCCGCTCCTAAGTTTATTTCGCAATTCAGACAATTAATGGATGGAACTTCAGCAACCTTGGTAGAGCTTTTAACCAGTGCACAGAGCGTTCTAGTGCTCAATGTCTTGCTAAACATCGCCATTTTGGCAAATGTGCTGCGAATTGTCCTGACCTGGTATCCCCAAGCCCCCGTTACCAAGCTACCCTACAATTTGGTCTACAGTCCCACTGAACCCCTGCTTGGTCAGATCCGCAAAGTCATTCCCCCCTTCGCTGGCATTGACATGGCACCCGTTGTAGCCGTTGGTTTTTTTAGCCTGGTTCGTGAATTACTCCTGGGGCAGCAGGGTTTGTTGATTTTGTGGCAGTCCTAATGCATGTTCGGAGGCGGCAAGCAAAGAAAGGATATACCCTGGCTGAGGCCGATGCAGCGCCCCAAAACGTTCTTGAAAAGATTGTATGGCACAAGGAACGGGAACTGGCGGCGTGGGGATCGCCAACATCTTTGCCGCTGGAACTACCCCCTACCCGCGATTTTCTGGCGGCGCTGCGCCATGCCCCCCAGATGCCAGCATTAATTGCTGAGGTGAAACGGCTGTCCCCCAGCCGTGGCGTGCTACGTGCCAATTTCGATCCGGTGGCGATCGCCCAGGGCTATGTAGCGGGGGGAGCCCAATGCCTATCCGTTCTCACGGATCAGCACTTTTTTGGGGGTGGGTTTGAGGTGCTGACGGCGGTGCGATCGGCGGTGGATGTGCCTCTGCTCTGCAAGGAATTTGTGCTGGATGCTGCCCAAGTTTACCGGGCGCGCCAATGTGGGGCGGATGCGGTGCTGCTTATTGCTGCGGTACTGCACGATGAAGATCTGCTATGTTTGCAGGATTTGATTCAATCTCTTGGAATGGCTGCCCTCATTGAGGTGCACACCCGTGAAGAGCGCGATCGCGTTTTAGCCTTACCGCATGTGGAGCTTATTGGCATCAACAACCGCGATTTGACGAATTTTGCGGTTTCCCTGGAACAGACTGCATGTCTGTTGGGCAGCCTCACCCCAGAACAGCGCCAGTCCTATGTTTGGGTGAGCGAGTCAGGCATTTTCAACCGCTCGGATTTAGATTATGTTGTTGCACAGGGCTGCAGTGCCGTCTTAGTTGGAGAGGCTTTGGTGCGGCAGGAGCGGGTAGACGTTGCTGTGCGCCAACTTTTAGGGCATGGGGTCTAGCTCGGGTTGAATCTAGCACCATGCAGCGTCATACATGAGTTTCTTAGAGTAACTAACGTTTGAAATAATCGTCCGACTTTAGCGAGTCCGGTCGATTAAGTTGTCAGGATCTTCATCAATGCTCTGCATGTCGTAAACACCAATAGTACGAAATCTGTGCAACTCGTTCCGTCTGATTACTTCTAATACCTCCTCTTTACTAATTTCAAGAATCCGACCGCTAAGCAGCATGTTGACGCAGCTTAGCAATGTCTCATTATCGCGTCGCTCGGCAGCTTCAGTTAGTGTTGAGAAGTAGCTCGCAAAATAATCGCCAGTTGAGTCAGCGGCCAACAGAACATGCAATGAAATGGATTTGACGCCTTAAGAATTTTGTTTTTTGAGATTCTCTTCCCATGTTTTCCATTAGCAAACTCCCTTATGGTATGAGCGTCAACTATAAAATATGGATGTATCTGATGCTTGGTGTTGGTTACACATGGTTTGCGTGCCTTTATCAGGGATGCTGTAAATGGCATAAAGGTAAGCCTTGCCATGTGCTTTTTTGCATAACCCAATAGTTGTCTCAATTGCCCTTGTGTCTGTTTGGGGTAGTTCAACTTGGCTACATAAGAGTCATTCGGTTTGACAAATTTCTTGGCTTGAAAAACTAATGAGAAGTGAAATTTCCGATGGACAAGCCATAATTCTAATTCGAAGTCTACGCCCGTCGTCATGTTTTCCTCATGACGAGTAAAAGTAGAGATTTTTATGTACTTGAATCTCGCATCCAATTCCCGCTATTTCTACACAAGATAGTCTGTAATGGACTCTTCCTTGATATCTGGGACATTCAGCATGAAGTTCTTAACTTCCAAGGAAACTACTTTGTTTGATGTGCAAAGTTCATATGCGTCTCGTTGAGCCAAACAAGCAACTAAATGGTGCCGCTACAGAGAGCCTTCATCTCACGGACAGCCCGCTCTAATCCCACCAAGACCGCTCGGCTGATGATGCTGTGCCCAATGTTTAGCTCCTCCATGCCGGGAATTTTAGCGACGGCGGATACGTTTCTGTAGGTAAGACCGTGGCCGGCGTTGACGCGCAATCCCAACTGCTGGGCGATCGCCGCTCCTTTTTGCAGCACTGCTATTTCCCGTACTTGGTCAGCTTCATGGGCAGCATTGGCGTAGGTGCCCGTATGCAATTCGATCCAACGGGCCGTGGTTGCAGCGGCCGCGGCTAGTTGATCGGGATGGGGATCGACAAACAGGCTTACGGGAATTCCCTGGGATTGCAGCTCCCGTACCGCCTGTCCCAGGGGTTCAGCGTAGCTCAGAACATCGAGCCCCCCTTCGGTGGTTACTTCTTCGCGCCGCTCGGGCACAAGAGTGACGTAGTCGGGACGCACCTCTAGGGCGATCACCACCATGGCCGGAGTAGCTGCCATTTCTAAGTTGAGGTGGGTAGCTACCGTTTGGCGCAGCAAGCGCAGATCCCGCTCTTGAATGTGACGCCGATCTTCACGGAGATGCACCGTAATACCATCGGCACCGCCCAGTTCAGCCAGAACCGCAGCGGCAACAGGATCGGGCTCCGTAGTGCGGCGGGCTTGGCGGAGGGTTGCAATGTGGTCAATATTGACACCTAGGGTAGGCAAGGGAAAACCTGGAATGCATGCCACTATTGTATCGAGTGCCGCGGGATCTCCCGATCTAGGGAGAAGGACAGGGAACCGAGGTGCAGATTTCGTCATACACCTGCTCCGTATGCAGGGCGATGCGATCCCAGCGAAAGTGCTGGTCGAGGAGTTGTCGGGCCGCGCGTACCCGCTGCTGAGCCTGAACTGGATCGCCGAGTACCGCCAAAATACCTGCGGCAAGGGACTGGTGGTCGTGGACGCGGGTGACGATGCCTGTTTCACCATGGTGTACCACCTCGGGCAGCCCGCCGGTGTCGGAAACCACAAGGGGCACTTCGGCGGCGTAGCATTCTAGGGCCACGATACCAAAGGGTTCGTAGAGACTGGGAAACACAGCACAGTCAGCCACCTGCCGCATCTTGCCCACGTCCTCATCCTTCATAAAGCCAGTGAAGACCACCTTATGGAAGATCCCTAGGTTCCAGGCTTGCTGGCGCAGGTGCACGGCATAGGAATCTCCAGTGCCAATAATGACAAACTTGACCCGATCGCCCATGGCTCTGAGTACGAGGGGCGCAGCATTGAGCAGCACAAAGATGCCCTTTTCATAGGTCAGCCGCCCAACGTAATAAACGATCGCCTCCTCGGGCTCGGCAAAAGTCCGTCGCCATTGGGCCAAATCCTGCTCGGGCAGGTGCGATCGCGTCACCCGATTGGGGCGAATGCCGTTAAAAATCACGCGGGTTTTAGTGGCAGGGCAGTGGAAGGCCCGCGCTACCTCACCCTGCATGTACTGCGAGCACACGATCACCCGTTGCGCTGCCTGGGTAAGGGCAACTTCGTGTTGGTGGATGTAGCGTTGGGAATCGTTGTGAATGCCGTTGTTGCGCCCATATTCCGTGGCATGGATCGTAGCTACGAGGGGAGTTGCATAGGTTTCGGCCAGGGCGATCGCCGCCGTGGCCACCAACCAGTCGTGGGCGTGGATCACATCCATGGGTATGGTGCAGAGGTTCCGTCCTTTTTGCTCCATGAGATGGTTCATCTGCCGCACCCAGGCAAAAAAATCGGCACTTTCAGGAACGGGTAGGCGATAAACCGCAATGCCATCAATGACGGTTTCTTCGGCTTCGTGGGTAGGGGACACCGTGAGGAGATGCACTTCGTGGTGCCGTCGGACGAGTTCGGGGTACAGTTCGGCCACGTGGCGGGAAATACCACCGATGATTCGTGGAGGGAACTCCCAGGCCAAAACCAAAAGACGCATTGGGGCTACGCTAAGCACTTCTTTTAGTATACCGGAGTTAATTAGCTGTGAAAAATTGCGGTAGGACGACGGTAAATGTCGTGCCCTGTCCCGGGGTGGTCGCAAAGCTAATCTGTCCGCCCAGTTGTTCGGTGAGGGTGCGGGCGATCGCCAGACCCATACCAGTACCTGGCACGTCCCCCACATTTTTGGCCCGAAGGCCCTCCTGGAAGAGATTGTGCTGGAATTCTGGGGGAATACCAATGCCCCGGTCGGTCACGTGAAAGGTGACACGCCTTTCCCGGCAGCCCCAAGTCAAAAGGACGGGTTCTTGGGAGTATTTCAGCCCATTGGTCAGCAAATTCAGCAAGATGTATGATACCAAACGCTGGTCTTGCACCATTGTCAGGGGCTCCCCCTGTAGCACCACCCGCTCCGGCTCCGCGAGCTGCTCGCGGAGATCGTGACAAAACTTGGGCAGGGTCAAGTCCTGGGGAGCAACCACCAGCAGACCGGCCTCGATCTGGGACGCAAGCCAAACATCTTCCAGGAGAGAGCCCAAGTGGGCCGCTGCCCGCTGGATGCGGCGCACCCGCCCCAGTCGCTGAGATTCCGACCATTTCGGGCCGCTCTGGGCCAGGGCATCGGCTGAGAGGGAGATCGAAGCTAGGGGCCCGCGAAACTCATGGTTCAAAAATGCCAGGAGTTCCAATTTTTGCCGCAGGGATTCCTGGGCCAGCTGGTGCTGGCGGTGGCGCAGCAGGGTCAATTCCAGCATCATGCTGAGGTCTCGCACCTTGAAGGGTTTGACAATATAGCCGAAGGGGGAGGTGTCCTTAGCCCGCTGTTGCGTGTGGGTATCGCTAAGGGCGGTCATGAAAATCACCGGAATGCCCAAGTGCCGCTGGATCTCGTGGGCGGCGGCAATACCGTCAATCTCGCCCTTAAGCAGCACATCCATCAAAATGATGTCCGGCTGATACTGGTGGGCCGAGGCGATCGCCCCATTGCCAGAATCCACCACGTCGGCTACCCGGTACCCCTGCTGCTGCAAGCGCACCGCCAAGTTCTCGGCCACAATGGCCTCGTCTTCAACGATCAGAACCGAAGTTGTGCGCATAGAATAAATTGCCCTAGGAAGGCATGGCAATGCGATCGCGATAGTGGGATTCGAAGAACATGATGCAAAAACCGGCACCCCCGGCTCCAGAATAGTCCACAGTTCCTTCTAGCTGACGTACCAACAGGTGGACGAGCCGGAGCCCTAATGTATGCGTTGTTGTCCAGTCTAGCACCTCGCCCAGGCCGATGCCGTTATCCCGCACTGCGAGACAAAACCTGGGCCTGCCCTCCACCGACGCCAATTCTCGGAGTTCGAGGTAGATGTCGCCACTGGAACGCTGGGGAAAGGCATGTTTGAGGGCGTTGGTCAGCAGTTCATTGACAATGAGGCCGCAGGGGATGGCCGTCTCCATGTTGAGGGCAACGGGCGCAAGATCGAGGTGGCAATGGACAGCTATTTGGCTGTTTTGGTGGGCGGAGAGGATACTGGCGACGAGATTTTCGAGGTAGGGTTCTAGGGCGATCGCCCCGAGGCTGGCGGATTGGTACAACTGCTCGTGGATGAGGGCAATGGCTTGGATGCGATTTTGACTCTCAAGAATTTGGGCCAGGGCGTAGGGATCGGCAATAAATTGCGTTTGCAGGTCGAGCAGATTGATGATCGTGTGCAGGTTGTTTTTGACCCGATGGTGGATTTCCCGCAGCAGGATGTCTTTTTCGGCGAGCGATCGCGCCAGTTCCTCCTGGGCGGTCTTTTGTTGGCTGATGTCACGCACCATGGCTAGACTGAGGGCAGCCCTCCCCTGAATGTTCCGCAACCCATAGACAGTCAGCAAAATCCAGAAGCAGGTTCCGTTTTTGTGCCGGCATTGGGTTTCGATTTGGTAGTGGGGGAGCCGCCCGTAGTAAAGGCGCTTTTGCAACGTGTCAAACTGGGAAACCCCCTCTGGGGACAGCAGCCGGTCAAAGGGAAGACTTAGCAATTCCGCCTCGGAATATCCGGTGCACTGCCCCAGCATGGCGTTTACCTGAATCAGCCGGTGGTGAAATCCCAGGATCCCCATGCCAATGGCACCGTCTTCAAACACCTGACGAAAACGGGCTTCACTTTTTTGCAGTTCCTCCTCCCGTGCCTTGCGATCGGTCACATCCTCGACCATGGCTAGCAGATGCTGGGGATCGAGCAGCGTTACCGTTACCCGCACCCATAGGAGTTCATGGTGCTGGGAAACCATGCGTTTTTCGTAGCAACAGGGATGGGAGGGATTGCGGGCAAACTCCCCCAGGATCATCAGTTCGTGGTGCAGATCCCGCGGGTAGGTAAGCTCGGCATGGGTCTTGCTCCGCAGCTCGGAGAGCTCGTAATGAACCAGTTGGCAAAAGGCCGGATTGGCCTGCACAAATCGCTGGGTATGAACGTGGAGTACCACCATGCCAATGGGGGCGTGATCGAAAATTGTTTGGCTCAGATCCCGTGGAATGAGGCTGCCGGCAAAGCCCTGGGCCATGGGCACAATGTGCCGCTGCACCCACCGGTCTTGAATCTGCAATTCGGCTTTAGTTACGTCGGGCAGTTCCCCTAAAGTCGCGGCTGGTACGTCCCGACAGGCTTGGTTTTGCGCAATCACCTGCCGATTGCGATCTAACCAAAACACGGGCATGGGCAGTGCGTCTATGCGAGACTGCCAGAGCGCTTCGAGGTCAGCCCCAAGACTAGGAATGTCATCCATCTCCTGCTGCGATGCCCCCATCGTTTCCCCACCGATTGTGGGGTACAATATCATCGCCGTCCTCGGTCTGGGCAAAACGCGCGTGAAATTTTACATTCAGCCTAGCAGTAACATTCCCCCTGCAACCCAGCTCTACGACCAGATCGTCTTTGCCATTTCCGCGGGGCACTACGGGACGGGGGAGCAGTTGCCCAGCTCCCGTCAGTTGGCGGCTTGGACGGGGTTGCACCGCAACACGGTCAATAAGGTGTTTTATCAATTGAAGCAAACGGGACTGGTGGAGTCCCGGGGTGGGTCAGGGATCTACGTGCGCCCCCAAAGTCCCAGCGGCAGCGACCTTTCTTCCCAGATTCACACCATGATCGATCATATGGTTCGCACTGGGCATCCCCTACCCCAGGTGCGCGACCAAGTGCTGCGGGAGTTGGACTGGCGGATTCAATGTTCGGCCCGGGTGATTGTGACATCGGGCAGGGAGGACATCGGCGTGGGTCAGGTGATGTCTATGGAATTAACGGAGGCCTTGCATACCAACGTCCCTATGGTTCCCCTAGAGGATCTGCCGGCAGCGATCGCCACGATGCAGGCCGCTTTGGTGGTCACCAATGGCTTCTGGATTGAGCGGGTGCGTCAAGCCCTGGCAGGGAGCAAGGTGCGGATGCTGCCCCTGGAAATTTACAACTACGCTCCGGAGATGGCGCGGATTATGGAGTTGCCGGCGGGGAGTCGGGTGGGGGTGGTCTCCATCAGTGCCGGCGTGCTGCGCATGGCCGAAAGCATGATCCACAGTCGCCGGGGCGAAGAAATCCTGGTGCTGACGGCCCTGCCCCAGGATACCTATCGGTTACAGTCCTTGGTGAGCATGGCCCACTTAGTGCTGGTTGGAACCACGGGATTTGAGGCGGTGCACCAGGCGATCGCCGCGACCAAGCAGCAGCGCCTCCGACCGGTGGAGCTGTGGCGTTGCCCGTTCTACATTGCCCCCGAGGCCATTGAAATGCTCCGCCGTGAACTCGGACTTCCCCAAACCTGATAAGATTTGGGCTGTTGCTCCCCTTTTTGAGCCATGAGTGCGCCCCAATCTGCCAAGTCCAACATCACCATCAACGTCACGCTGCCCAGTGTGCGCCACATCCATACTTTGATTCGCACCCAAGCTCCTGTGGAGGTCAAGTTGGTTACCGGCGATCAGGTACGCGGTCGGTTGCTGTGGATGGATGACCACTGTGTCTGTGTTGAGGAGTCGGGCGCGAAGGTGGTGCTGTGGCAACAGGCGATCGCCTACATCCGTTAGCGGGTTGGCACTGAGCCTGGCTGGTTGTCTTGCCTAGTTGTGATGAACTCCGTGACATTGGAACCTTTGCTAACGATTTGAGATGGCGCTATGAAACTCCAAGAATTTGCCCCAGATTTTGAACTACCTAGCATTACTGGCGATGTCGTGCACCTGACCCAACTGTTGCAGCAGCACGCGGTCGTGGTGGTGATTTTTATGTGCAACCATTGCCCCTATGTTCAGGCCTACATTCCTCGCTTGATTGCCCTCCAGCAGGAGTTTGCGGAGCAGGACGTTCTCTTGGTCGGCATCAATGCCAACGACGACCAGAAGTACCCCGAAGACAGCTACGAAAAGATGCAGTTCTATGCCCACGAGTGGGGATTAAATTTTCCCTACCTGCGCGATCGCAACCAAGAAGTGGCCCAATCCTTTGGGGCAGCGTGCACACCGGAACCCTTTGTTCTTGACCGTCAGGGGCAACTGCGCTACCACGGGGCCATTGATGACAACTACCGCGACGCCACGGCGGTAACGCGGCAAGACCTACGCCAGGCCATTGCCTGTGTCTTGGCGGGAGAGGAATTTCCCCATCCTGCCACCCCGGCGATCGGCTGCTCCGTGAAATGGATGGCATAATTTAAGCAACCCATCACCATTTTTATGCTGCTAAAATCCACAACCCGGCACATTCAGATCTACGCTGCCACTATTGAGGACAACGAAATTGTCGAAAGTGATGCCATGCTCACCCTCGATGTTGACCCGGACAACGAACTCAACTGGAGCGAGGCGGCGGTTAAAAAGGTATATCAGCAATTTGATCGCCTCGTTGCCGAGTACAAGGGTGCCGATTTGACCGATTACACCCTGCGGCGCATTGGCTCCGATTTAGAGCACTTTGTGCGCTCCTTGCTCCAAAACGGGGAAGTCACCTACAACCTCAACCATCGGGCACTCAACTACAGCATGGGTTTGCCCCAAATTGTCACCACTGACAGCGTTTCCGAGTAACCCTATCGCCCGCCCATTGCCATGTCAGAAGAAACTCCCATCAAGCCCGCACCCGCCGCCAAGCCTGCCAAACCCCCAGCAGTGGAGGAGCTGCCCTTTGCCGAATTTGCTAGCCAGCACCTGCTACCCTCCCTGGCACAAGCGTTCCAAAAGCAGGGCATCGTCGCCGACTTACAGTTGCAGCTCGACCTGGAATCTAAGCCTATTCGCCTTGCGGGAACCTGGGATCGGGGCCAGCGGCAGTTTGCCGTACTGTTTTCTGCGGACAACATTAACGCCCAAAAGGCTTTTACCTGCGCCGATGCCGGGCGATCGCCCAGTACCGTGGAGCCCTTTTTAGTAGATGAACGCAAGACCACCCTTGATTTGCTGGTATTTGGGATTATGCAGCGGCTTAACGCGCAAAAGTGGCTGATACGCAATTAAGTTCCATGGATCGTCGTCAGCGCTGGCTGTGGGCGCTGCTGACCGTGGTAGCTGCTACCTGCGTCTTCTTGAGCCTTTGGACTAGCTGGCGTCAACCCCAGGAGCTTTCCCGCCTCGATCTGCGCCAAAATGACCTGCTGCTCCATGCGGCGGCGGGGGATTCCCGGGACGATCAATTGGTGCGGGCCGTGGCGGCGGGCAGTGAGCCTGCGGAGATTTTTCGCCAAACCCAGGTTAGCTACGAGCGGGCATGGGGGGATCACCTCGCTGCCCTATCCCACTGGCGCGGCGATCGCCAAAGTTTGCTTAAAAAACAAGTAGCCGCAGCTGAACTGGGAGCCCGTCTTGGGTTGCTGAAAGTCCATGGGGGGGAGCGATCGGAGGCGATCGCCCTCTGGGAGGCCGCCGCCGACCTGGCCCCCGGTAGCAGTATTGCCTTCACGAACGAAATTCTGCGGGGGTTGTGGCACTACCCCGTTTTGCTGTTGCCCAATGGCGAAGCCCAGATCCGCCGCAGTCTCGACGGTTGGTATCAGTACTTTGCCCTAGCGCGATTATTTCAGGCCCAGCAGCGCCTCGAACAATTTCCGGCACTCAAGCTCCAAGCCCAAACCTATGCCGACCGGGTGCTGCAGCGCCTGCTGTGGATCAATGGAGTGCCGCTTTTGGGTCTGACCGTAGGCAGCGTGCTGTGGCTCGGTCTGGGGATTCAGTGGCTGGTGCGCCGCCCCCAAGCGCTGTTGTCCCTGTCCCAGGGGCTAACTTGGGAGGTGCCCTGGCCCTCCACGGTGGTCTGGCAGGTACTGGTGGGCTGGTTTCTCACTTTTGTTGTCCTTGGTCAGGTGGTGCTCCCCCTGCTCTCCTGGGAAGTGCAGCGTCTTGTCCCCCTGCCCGCCGATACCCTCCAATCCCTCCAGGTGCTGCTGTCCTACGTCCTATCGGTGCTGCCGGCGATTCCCATTACGCTGTGGGCGATCGCCCCCTACCCCGAGCGATCGCCCCAGTGGTTCCAACTGCGCTGGCAGGGTTTTTGGTGGTTGTGGGGCACCTTTGGCTACATTGCTGCCATTCCCCTAGTGCTGCTCAGTTCCCTGGTTACCCAAAAACTGCTCCAAGGGCAGGGGGGCGGCAATCCCTTGCTTCCCATCCTGCTAGAGGGCCACGACTTGGTTCCCAAACTGCTGCTATGGCTCACCGTAGGGGTAGCAGCGCCCATTTTGGAGGAATGGCTCTTTCGCGGTTTTGTCCTACCCAGTCTGCAAAAAGCTCTGCCCAGGGTGGCGGCGTTGTTTCTCAGTGCGCTTTTGTTTGCGATCGCCCATCTCAACCTCGCCGACCTTATTCCCCTAACCCTTCTCGGCATGGTTTTAGGCTTTATCTACCTCCGTTCAGGCAATTTGTTGGCTCCCATCGCCCTCCATAGCCTGTGGAATAGTGGTAGCTTTTTGACCCTACTGCTACTCGGACAACCATAACCAGGAACACCTATGACCCCACCAAACTGCCAACTTGCCCAGCAACGGATTATCCTCACCGGTGCCAGCAGCGGCATCGGACGGGAGCTTGCCCATCTGCTGGCCGACGCCGGAGCGACCCTCGCCCTGATCAGCCGTCAACCCCAGACGGTGGGAGAAGAACTAAGAGCCCACTTTCCCCAGGCCCGAATCCACACCTACGCCTGGGATCTCAGCCAGCCCCATACCACCCCTGTGCCGTGGCAGTCGATCCTAACGGATTTGGGCGGCGTGGACGTGCTGATCAACAACGCTGGCACCGCCTACATTGGCGCCCTAGCCGAAATGCCCCTAAACCAATGGCAGCACCTGATCGACCTCAATCTCACCAGTGTTTTTCTGGCCTGCCAAGCGGTGATTCCCCAGATGCGATCGCAGCACCGGGGCACCATTCTCAACATTGCCTCCATCGCTGCCAAGCAAGCCTTTCCCCAGTGGGGGGCCTATTGTGCCACCAAGTTTGCCCTTTTAGCCATGGCCCAAGCCCTAGCCGCGGAAGAGCGAGCCCACGGCATTCGGGTAATGAACCTCTGCCCCGGCTCCGTAGATACGCCCCTTTGGGACAAACTAGGAACGGCGGTACCCGCCCATTTTGACCGTACCGCCATGCTCCGACCGGAAACCGTGGCTGCTACGGCCTACCAGCTCCTCACCCTACCTGCGACCGCCACCGTGGATGAAGTGACTCTCATGCCCAGCGGCGGCACGTTGTAACTTTTATAACTCTTTACAAAAGGACAATCTAGGCAGGAATCCGCTGCAGCACGGTGCGCGTGGCCTCTAGGGTAAACGCCACGTCCTCCTCCGTGTGGGCTAGGGAAGTAAACCCAGCTTCAAATTGGGACGGGGCCAGGTAAACCCCCGCCGCTAGCATTGCCCGGTGGAATTGACTAAATTTTTGCAGATCGCAGGTTTTGGCGTCGCCGTAGTTATGCACCGGGCGATCGGTGAAAAACAACCCGAACATGGCTCCCACCTGGGTACCCACCGCAGCGTGTCCCGTCTCTCGGGCGATCGCCACCATGCCATCGGCTAGTTTTTGCGTCATTTGCTCCAAATACTCGTAGGTGCCGGGGCGCTGGAGCAGTTCCAAAGTTTTAATCCCCGCCGTCATCGCCAGGGGATTGCCGGAAAGGGTACCAGCTTGGTACATCGGGCCCGCCGGGGCTACCATTTCCATGATCTCCCGCCGCCCGCCGTAGGCCCCCACGGGCAAACCACCACCGATGATTTTACCGAGGCAGGTCAGATCCGGGATCACACCAAACCGCGCTTGGGCACCTCCCAAGGACAGCCGAAAACCCGTCATCACTTCATCGAAGACCAACAGTGCACCTTCCCGCTGGGTAATGCGCCGCAGCCCCTCCAAAAATCCCGGCTGGGGAGGAATGCATCCGGCATTGCCCACTACCGGCTCCACAATCACGCCAGCTATCTGCTGGGGATGGGTAGCAAAAAGCTGCTCCACAGCGGCTAGGTCGTTGTAGGGGGCCGTCAAAGTATTGGCAGTCGTAGACTTGGGCACCCCCGGAGAGTCGGGCAAGCCCAGGGTCGCCACCCCAGAACCCGCCTGCACCAGAAACATATCGGCGTGCCCATGGTAGCAGCCCTCAAACTTGATGATTTTTTCCCGACCCGTAAAGGCGCGCATCAGCCGCAGCACCGACATGCAGGCTTCGGTTCCAGAGTTGACAAACCGCACCATCTCCACACTCGGCACAGCAGCAATTACCATCTCCGCCAGAATGTTTTCCTGTACCGACGGGGCCCCAAAGCTCGTTCCCTTTTGGGCTGCTGCCACGATCGCCGCAATCACTTCGGGGTGGGCATGGCCCACAATCGCCGGCCCCCACGTACCGATGTAGTCGATGTAGCGGTTGCCATCCACATCCCAGGCGTAGGATCCCGAAACCCGATCAAACACCACGGGTTCACCGCCAACGGACTTAAAGGCCCGCACGGGCGAACTCACCCCACCGGGCATGAGATCCTGGGCTTTTTGAAAAATTTCGTGCGATCGCGCGGTTTGGAACGAAGCGAAGGTCTGCGTCATAATTTTTTTTACTTTTTGAGGTTCTAGAACCATCGTTTTTGACAACGATGTAACGATGAATCATATGCCGTGATCCTAGCAACTTTTTCTGGCAAAGAAAAAACCCCCCGCCACAGCCTATAATTTTCGTGATTAACTCAGATTTATTTTAGATCCCCCCATACTCCGCCTCCCAAGCCCAGAGGAACCTATCCCTATGCATATACTTTTAGTCGAGGACGACGCAGGACTGGCAGAGACCATGGCCGAAATTTTGCAGGCCCACCACTGTCTTGTGGATGTAGCCAACGATGGGGAAGCAGGGCTGACCAAAGCCCAAGCGGGAGCCTACAACCTGATTTTGCTGGATGTTATGCTGCCCCACTTGGATGGCATCTCCCTGTGCAAGCAACTGCGATCGCTCGGCAATCAAGTGCCAATCCTGATGATGACAGCCCTCGATACCAGCAGAGACAAGGTACGGGGTTTAGACTCCGGCGCCGATGACTACATCGTCAAGCCCGTAGACCCCCAGGAACTCATGGCCCGCATCCGGGCCCTCAGCCGCCGGGCCCAAATTTCTGAGACGGAGGTGCTCCACTGGGGCGACTTACAACTCGATCCTGCCCTCCATGAAGTTACCTACGCCGCCCAGCCCATCCATCTGACACCCAAGGAATACAACATTCTCCAGTTGCTGATGCACAACGGTCGCCAAGTGCTCAAGCGCCTCACCATTGTCGAACATGTCTGGTCCTTGGAAGATCCGCCCCGGGAAGACACCATCAACGCCACCATCAAGAGCCTGCGCAACAAGCTTAAGAGCGTTGGCGCCCCCCACAGCCTGATTGAAACCATCCATGGGGTGGGCTATCGCCTCGGTCAGCCGGATACCCAAGCAACCGAGGCAAATGCTCCGCGATAGCTGCTCCTAGCCCTGGGACTCCCGGGCAGCAGCGGCTTCATCGGGGTGGATGCCCAGGCGCGTCAGGTTATAGCGCCCCTTGTTGTCGATTTCCCGCACCTTAATTAGGACTTCATCCCCCACGGCGACCTCATCTTCCACCTTGCCAACCCGACCTTCGGCCAACTTGGAGATGTGCACCATGCCCTCCTTGCCTGGCAGAAATTCCACAAAAGCGCCCATGTTGGAAATGATGCGCGTCACCTTACCGACGTACACATCTCCCACATTGATCCGCCGGGTCATGCCTTCAATAATTTGCTTGGCCCGCTTGGCCCCATCGCCACTGAGACAGGAGATCGTCACCAGCCCATCGTCAGCAATGTCAATTTTGGCCCCCGTTTCTTCGGTGATGCCCTTGATATTCTTGCCGCCGGGCCCAATGATCATGCCAATTTGGTCGGGGCTGATCCGCAGGGTGAGCAGAAGTGGTGCATAGGGGGACAGTTCGGGGCGGGGCGTAGACAGCACAGCTAGCATTTTTTCCAGAATGTGCATCCGACCGGCCTTGGCCTGTTCCACGGCTGCCCGCACCACATCCATGGAGATGCTGGTGATTTTCATGTCCATTTGCAGCGCCGTGATGCCCGTATCGGTGCCCGCCACCTTGAAGTCCATATCCCCCAAAAAGTCTTCAATGCCCTGGATATCGGTGAGAATCCGCACCTCATCCCCCTCCTTAACCAACCCCATGGCTACGCCACTGACGGGTTTTTTGATCGGCACACCAGCATCCATCAGGGAGAGGGTGGAGGCGCACACCGAGCCCATAGAGGTGGAGCCATTGGAGGAGAGCACTTCGGAGACTACCCGCAGCACGTAGGGAAACTCGGCTTCGGTGGGCAGCACGGGTACCAGGGCCCGCTCGGCCAGGGCACCATGGCCCACTTCCCGACGACCGGGCGATCGCATGGGTTTGGCCTCACCGACCGAGTAGGGGGGCATGTTGTAGTGGTGCAAATAGCGTTTCTTTTCATCGGGGTGCAAATCATCCAATTCCTGGGCTTCCGAGGGGGAACCAAGGGTGGCAATGGAAAGCACTTGGGTCAGACCGCGGTTGAACAGGGCGCTGCCATGGACCCGGGGCAACAGACCCACTTCGGCGGACACGGAGCGCACTTCGTCAAGTTTGCGCCCATCAATGCGCAGGTTTTGCTCCACTACTTGGCGGCGCATGACGTGTTTGGTGATGTCTTTGAAGGTGGCACTGACGCTCTTGTCATCGGCGATCGCCCGGAGGGGATCCTCAGCCGACAGGGCGGCGATCGCCTCAACCAATTCCGCCTTGATCTGGTCTAGGGCTGCATCCCGCACCGTGCGATCCTTTTCCATGCTGGCCACCACCTGCTGCACCTTTTCGGTCACTTGGGAGGCAATAAATTCCTTCAGGGTTAGATCCACGGGGGGCGGGGTCAGATCCGGTGGTGCGATCCCCAATTCTGCCAAGATCTTTTTCTGGGCGTCTACAAGCTCAAGCACGGCTTCGTAACCCACCTCGATCGCCTCCAGCATGTCGGACTCGGGCAGTTGATTGGCCCCCGCTTCCACCATAATGATGCCATCGGCGGTGCCAGCCACCACCAAGTCGAGATCGCCCGCTTCAATTTCGGCATAGGTGGGGTTGATGATAAAGTCGTCGCCCAACAAACCTACCCGCACCCCGGCCATGGGGCCCTGGAAGGGCAACCCCGCCAACAGAGTCGCCAAAGACGCACCAGTTACTGCCAACACATCCGGCGGCACCTTTTCGTCTAGGGCCATGGTGGTGGCCACAATTTGCAGATCGCTGCGGATCCAGCCGGGAAACAGCGGCCGCATGGGGCGATCGATCAGCCGACAGGTGAGAATCGCTTTTTCGGGAGGACGCCCCTCCCGGCGAAGAAAGCCTCCTGGAATCTTGCCGGCGGCGTACATCCGCTCTTCGTAATCGACAATCAGGGGCACAAAATCGATGCCGTCCCGGGCGGTGCCCTGGGTTGCTGCTACGAGGACAGCGGTCTCCCCACATTGAATCAACAACGATCCCCCGGCTTGGGGGGCCAGGGAACCCATTCTTAATTTGATCTCCCTTCCGTAAAAGGAAAAGGTCTTTTCCGATGCGACCATGATTGTTCTTGCTTCTTTTCTGCTAACTCCGGGCATCTTAGCACCGATGCTTAACAATGCCCCACAAAAGGGAATTTACTTCGGACGCGCCCCACTACCCTTCGCTACCCAGCAACAACCATTTCAACTGCGGAGAACCACGTGAAAATGTTCCACAACGGCATCGCGAATCTGCTGCTGAATTGGTTGAATATCGGCATCGGTAAGGGTGCGATCGCCCGCTTGGTAGACCATGCGAAACGCCAGACTGCGCATTCCTTCGGGGACAGGTTCACCGCGGTATTCATCGACTAGTTCTACGGAGATCAGCAAGGCCCCGGCCACGCGACGAATGATGCGATAGATATCGGCCACTGCCACTTTTTGGGAGGCAAAAAAAGCCAGATCCCGATCGCTCTTGGGGTAGGTGGAATAGGGTTGAAACCGGACAATTTCCTGACTGGTAACAGCCTCCACCAAAACATCCAGATCCATTTCAAAGGCATAGATGGCATCGGGCAATCCCTGCTCGGCCCGCAGT
Source organism: Cyanobacteria bacterium UBA999 (assembly GCA_002291895.1). GTDB lineage: Bacteria > Cyanobacteriota > Cyanobacteriia > Pseudanabaenales > Pseudanabaenaceae > UBA999. The sequence continues at coordinate 53,361 of DBAX01000088.1, read as the reverse complement.
TGGGGGTGCAGTTCGCCAAAGGTGCCCAAGTGCTCGCCCGCCAGCCACAGGGAGGCCGTCCGTCCGGGATGGAACCGCGCATCTTTTTGATCGGGTTGGTACTCGACGCGCAGGCTGAGGCTGGCAAACAATGTTTCTAGCACCCCCTTGGCCTCAAACCAGTTGAGGGGCTGGGTTTGGTGTTGCCAGGTTCCCCGGGTGCGATCGCCCCCAAAGATACCGCCGAGGTGATCCACTTCGTAGCTACCCCCCTCATCGAGACCAAACACCCGACCCAGTTCAAAGCCCCAGATCACCCCGTTGCCCTGGTTGAGGTTGTAGGCGCAGGTTTGAATGAGTCCATCCAATAAATTATTGCGCAGCGCCCCGTACTCCACCGCCAGGGGATTGTGCAACAACACCTGGCCCGAACCGTTGGGCGCACACAGGGACATCTGCAAGGTTTCGGTAAATCCTGCCCCCCGCAGGAGCGATCGCAGGTGGCGCGTCACCTCCTGCTCGAGGGAAAGGTAGCCAAACTCCGTCCGCTGGGGCAGCGTTTCGCAAAAGCGACCGTAGCCGTAGATGCGGGCAATTTCTTCGATCAGGTCGATCTCCCGCTCGATGTCCCCCTCCCGGAAGGGGGGCACCGTCACCCGCCAGTGCACATCTGGACTGCCCGCGACCGTTTCGAGGCGCTCGAGGGTAAAGGATAGGGATGTCAGGGTTGCTTCCACCTCCTGCTCCGTGAGGTACCCCACCCCGTCGCCGATCGCCACTTCCCCCAAAACGTGCCACACCCGCTCTAGGCGCAGGGTGATCTGCCGCTGGCTGCGGGAACGATCATCCACCATCTGCTGTGATCGCACTGTTCCACCGGTTAGGTCGCACAGCATCTCCACGGCCTTGGCGCAGGCCACCTCCAGCCCTGCCGGGTTTACCCCCCGTTCGTAGCGGGCCGATGCCTCCGTGCGCAAGCCCTGGGCCCGCGCCGATCGCCGCACCACCACCCGGTCAAACAGGGCCGCCTCCAGAAAAATATCCACCGTTGTTGCCGTCACCTCGGTTTCCGTGCCACCCATCACCCCGGCGATCGCCACGGGCTTATCTGCCGCCGCAATCACGAGATTTTGGGCTGCGAGCGATCGCACCTGGTCGTCGAGGGTATGGAGTTGTTCCCCATCCCGGGCAAAGCGCACCGCCATGGTCAGGGTCGGCTCCATTGTCGATGCCACTGTCGGGCCCATCAGTGCCCGCAGCTTTTGGGCATCAAAGGCATGGAGGGGCTGCCCCCACTCCAACAGCACGTAGTTAGTGACATCCACCACATTATTGATCGGTCGCATCCCCGCCGCCACCAGCCGCCGCTGCAACCACTCTGGAGACGGGGCGATCGCCACACCCTCGATCAGCGTTCCTATGTAGGCCGGACAGGCGTGGTCATCTGCCACCCCCAGGTTCACCCCATCCCCTGCCGCCGCCCCCAACGGCTCCTTCGGCATCGGCAAACACACCGCCTGTCCCAAAAAGGCCGCCACCTCCCGGGCAATGCCCACCATACTCAGGGCATCGGCCCGGTTGGCCGTAGAAGTTACATCCAAAATCACATCTTCTAGCCCCAACAGCGGCCGCACATCCACCCCCAGGGGATGGGGCACGTTAAATTCATGGATGCCCGCCGACTCCTTGGCCAAACCCAACTCCGCCAGGGAGCAAATCATCCCTTCCGAGCGCACCCCCCGCAGCTTCGTCGGGCGCAGCTTGAGATCCACCACCGGCAGATAGGTGCCCACCGTGGCCACCGCCACGTACAACCCCGCCCGGGCATTGGCAGCCCCACAGACAATCTGCAACGGCTCCGGTGCCCCAATGTCTACGGTGCATACCTGCAGGCGATCGGCATCGGGATGGCGCTCTGCGGTTAGGATATGCCCCACCACCACCCCATCGGCCCAGGTACGGCGATCTTCGATGCCTTCCACCTCAAAGCCCACCATCGTGAGCCGCTCCGCCAACTGCACCGGCGACAGCGACGACACATCCACCAACTCCTGCAACCAGTTGTACGAAATCCGCATCACCCAACCCAGCTAGCCTGTTGGCACAATCCTACTACACCTTGGCCAGGGTCACTTCTTCGGTCTGATCCTGGTATTTCCCCCGTCGCGCCTCGTAGCTCACGGCACAGGGCTCCCCTTCGAGAAACAGCAACTGCACCACCCCTTCGTTGGCATAGATGCGGCAGTCAGCGCTAGAGGAATTGGAAAACTCCAACGTTAAATGCCCCCGCCAGCCCGCCTCCGCCGGCGTTAGGTTGGCGATCACGCCGCAGCGGGCCATGGTGCTTTTGCCAATGCAGATTACGGTAATGTGCTCCGGCACCGCCAGATGCTCTAGGGCCACCCCCAAACCGTAGGAATGGGCCGGCAAAATGAAAAACTCCCCCGCCTCCGACTGGTGCAGGGGCACTGGCTCTAGGTTGCCGGGGTTGAAGTTTTTAGGATCGACCACCGTGCCAGGAATGTGGCGAAACACCCGAAAATCCTTGGGTGATAGGCGAATGTCGTAGCCATAGGAGGACAGCCCGTAGCTGATTACCTGTTGCCCGTCCGGCAGTTGCCGGACTAATTTTGCCTCAAAGGGCGTGATCATCCCTGCTGCGGCCCTTTCTGTAATCCAGCGATCATTCTTGATCATGATGGTTTTTGAGCTTTCCCTGCACTTTTGATGACTATAGCCCCCCCCGGAACCGCCGCAAAGCCCGTATCCATAGTTCCCGATGCCCCAGGAACCGCTACACACGGCGCCGCAACCCCCAAACACCGACGATTGATAAGCTAAAGCCTAGGGGCAACCATAAAACCATAAGCTGGAATCATAGAACGCCGCACCGGAACCGGCCACCGACAGCGTTCTGCCTTTACTGGGGGGCGTTCCTCGATTCCAGGGTTCATTTCAAGGCTAAAAAGCCAAAAAAATTTTCTCCCCATGATTGATCGCCCGTTTTTCCTGGGTACTCTAAGCCCAGGCAAAAAAATTTGCTTAAGTCTGACATCCAAGTCAGAAATCAAAGCCAAACAAACTAGACCGAACTAACTACAGGTATACAGGGGTTCACCATGAAATCTGAATTCAAAGCCAAACTGCTGCAACACTTGCTCGCCAAGCGCGACTCCGAGAAGGGCTTCACCCTGATCGAACTGCTCGTCGTGATCATCATCATCGGTATTCTCGCCGCCATCGCTCTGCCCTCCTTCTTGAACCAAGCCAACAAGGCTAAGCAATCCGAAGCCCGTACCTACGTTGGCTCCCTGAACAAGGGTCAGCAAGCCTACTTCACCGAGCGCAACCGCTTCGGCTCTAACATCAACGTTTTGGGCGTGGGCCTTAACACCGACACCGCCAACTACACCTACGAGTCCAAGGGCGCTCCTTACGATGCCACTACTGCTACCAACAACACCGCCACCAGCACTGGTGCTGCTGAAGTTGTCGCCCTCCGTGGGTACATCGGTCGGGTGAACTTGGCTGTGGTGCTGGACTCCAGCGATATCACCAGCTTGGCTATTCTTTGCGAAAAGAAAGCTGCTGGCACTGGTGCTCCTCTCGCTGCTGACGTAGTCTTCACCCAAGCTGCTACTAAGGACGCTGCTATTGAGTGCAAGAACTCCTTGGAAGCTGTGGGCAACTAAGGTTTCGCTGCTGGTCTAATTTCTTGCTCCTTCCCCGGTTGGGGGAGGAGTTCTTTTTTATTCCCCCTTCCCAGAGTGGGGGGATGGGTCTGGGGGCATCGGGCGAGCTGCAATTGTTTTGAGATTAAAGATCGCTGTTGTGCGGCACGATGAGTTGTTTTTGTAGGGCTAGGCTAACAGCTTGGGTGCGATCGCGTACTTGGAGTTTGTGCAAAATAGCATGGACATGGACGCGCACTGTACCTGGGGTAATGTATAGGGTCTGGGCAATTTCTGTGTTGCTTTTGCCGGTGGCCAGCAGGGTTAGCACCTCATGTTCCCGCTGGGTGAGGCTATGGGTTTCATGGCTGGAGTCAGGCATGGGTAATGCCGTTTGCCCCACCTGATCCTGAATTGTTTGGGTGGCAGTGGCATCCCACCAAGATGCACCCACGGCGAGCGATCGCAGGGCCAAGATCAGCGTTTCTGCCGCGATGCCTTTAACGCAATAGCCTTGGGCACCCGCAGTGACCAAGCGCGTAATTAAAGCTGGTTGGGTATGGGAAGTCAAGACCAAAACCGGCAGGTTGGGATAGCGTTGCTTGAGCTGGCGACAGGTTTCGATGCCGCCAATGCCGGGGATGCCCAGATCCAACAGCACCAGATGAATCGGTTGGGCTTCTACCCATTCGATCGCCGTTTCGCCATCATCGGTTTCGGCCACAATTTCCAGATCGGGCTCTTGCTGCAAGCGGACACGCAGCCCTAGGCGAAAGAGTTCATCGTCTTCAACTAGAAGAATTTTGAGTGGGTTTGGGGTCATGGCGCAGTTCTGAAGCAGGGGCGATCGCTAGCTTGAACCCAAATAATGCACCCCTCGGTGCCGAGTTCTCTGCCCAGATTGTACCGCCGTGGGCGGTGATGATTTGCCGCGAGAGATAGAGTCCCAGGCCTGTGCCCTTAGACTGGCGGTTGCTCTGCCCCTGATAAAATCGCTCAAAGAGGTGGCTGAGTTCGTCGGGAGGAATGCCAGAGCCGGTGTCCAGAATCTTGACCACTTGATGGGCAGCTTGGGACTGAAGCTGAATTTTGATGCGATCGCCCCGATTGGAGTGGTTGATCCCATTGACCAGAAGATTGATAAAAACCCGTTGCAGTTGCAGGCGATCGCCCATAACCCAAAGCGATCGGCGAATGTGGGCTTCGCCATAATCAAACGAGAGATGCACCCGGCGGCTAGCGGCCAAATCCAACAGAGTTCGCGCCGCTTCTTCGGCTAGCTCAGTTAGGTCTACCGGAGCCAGGTTTAGACACATCCCTTCGGCATCGTTGCGGTACACATCCAGCAAGGTATCAAGCAACTGCAAGCTGGTTTGGTGGCTGCGGGCCATGGTGTTGATCACCTGATCTTGGGCTGGCATAACCGGGCCAAATCGTTCTGCCCGAAAGGCTTTAAGGGTTTCGATCGCACCTAGGAGTGGAGTTTTGAGGTCGTGGGTCAGGGTGAAGGTAAAGTCTTCCCGCAGCCGCATTAGGGCTTGATTGGCTTCAATTTGCTTTTGCTGCTGGATAATCTTCGCTTGGTAGAAACGGTTGCGATCGCCTAACCATCCGGTGACCAGCAGTGCCATGGCAGTAAGGGAGCGATTGGCTACCGTGGCAAGGGTACTTTGGCCAAGGTTCGGAGTCCAGAGGTTGAGAAGGGTAAGGGCGATCGCCACGATGGTGAACTGGGCGGTGCGGCGGCGCGATCGGGCACTGGCGAACAAAATCGGAGCAGTATAGCAATAGCCGAAGATGAACTCCGGGGGAGTGGAAAACTCCAGCACAAAGATGAATGCCATGAGTCCCAGGGTCGGACAAAACCATTGATTTGAGGTCTGGGGGCATGGGGCACTCTGGAAGAAACGGACAGGAATCATGATTGCAAAAATAGGATGGAACCCATGTGCAGAGTGCTAGTTAGGGCATTTCTCTAGGTTTCTGCAGTGTTTAGAACGTGTTTATAGCACCGGTATAAACCCAATTTATACCTTGCTATACCTGGCATTTTGGCACCTCAGAGCGCATCATCACAAAGGTAAGGACTCCAATTTACTTGGGAGTAGTTTTTAATTATGGTACAAGGCTGGATTCAGATTGCAGGGACTTTGCTCATTGTCCTCCTGATGACGCCACTTCTGGGTGGTTACATTGCTCGCGTTTTTCTAGGAGAACCGACACGTTTTGATCGCCTTTTTTGCCCTTTAGAGCGGATTTTGTATCAGTTAAGCGGCATCCGTGCCCACGCCACCATGTCAGGGTGGCACTACATTCAAGCTGTGTTGATCAGCAATTTGGTCATGGCAGTTTTGGTGTTCATCACCTTGATGCTCCAGGGAGTGCTCCCCCTCAACCCAACGGGCTTGGGGGCCCCAACCTGGGATACTGCTCTACACACTGCTATTTCATTTGTCACCAATACCAACCAGCAGCATTATTCCGGTGAAACTACCTTCAGCTACTTCAGCCAGGTGGTAGCACTAGGATTTTTGTTTTTCACCTCTGCTGCTACGGGAATTGCCGTGGCGATCGCCTTTATCCGGGGCTTGACGGGCCGTCCCCTCGGCAACTTCTATGTCGATTTAACCCTAGCGATTACCCGCATTCTGCTGCCGATTAGTTTGGTGGGGGCGGTGATTTTAGTGGCAGCGGGCACACCGGAAACCCTTGCGGCTCCCGTGGTAGTGCCTACCCTAGAAAATCCCAATGTGCAGCAGGCGATCGCCCTTGGCCCCGTTGCCCACTTTGAGATCATTAAAGACCTAGGAGAAAATGGCGGTGGCTTCTTTGGCATCAACTCGGCCCATCCCTTTGAAAATCCCAATGGGCTGACTAATCTGATCCAAATTTTGGCCATGATTGCCATCCCTACGTCGTTGATTTACACCTACGGCATTTTTGCCAACAACCGCAAGCAGGCTTGGCTGGTCTATGGCATGGTGTTTGGCATTTATTTGGTGTTTATAGCCATTGCCGCGATCGCCGAATACCAGGGCAATCCGGCAATCAACACTCTGTTGGGCAGCCCCCAACCCAATTTAGAAGGTAAGGAAGTCCGCTTCGGCTGGGCCCAGTCCGTGCTGTATGCGGTTACCACCACTGGCACTATGTGCGGAGCCGTCAACAGTATGCACGACTCCTTCATGCCGCTGAGTGGCGCAGTGCAGTTGGCTAATTTGTTTCTCCAAATCGTTTGGGGCGGACAGGGAACTGGCACAGCCTACCTTTTTGCCTACCTAATTTTGGCCGTGTTTGTTACGGGGCTGATGGTGGGGCGCACCCCAGAATTTTTAGGCCGCAAGATCGAGAAGCGCGAGGTAGTGCTAACCAGTTTGCTGATTTTGTTGGTGCATCCGATTTTTATTTTGATCCCGGGGGCGATTACTTTGGCATTTCCCGAACAACTCGCTGGCATTAGTAATCCAGGATTTCATGGGTTGTCTCAGGTGATCTACGAGTACGCTTCGGCCGCCGCCAATAATGGTTCGGGATTTGAAGGACTGGCCGATAGCCAACCCGCCCCCACCGGACTGTGGTGGAATTTGAGCACATCGGTGAGCCTCTTAGCGGGGCGCTATATTCCCATTATTGCCCTTGTGCTTTTGGCGGATGGGATGTCCCGCAAACCGGTTGTCCCCATGACGACGGGTACCCTCCGCACCGATACGGGCCTATTTACGGGGGTGACTGCGGGGGTGATTTTAATTATGGGTGCGTTGACATTTTTTCCCGTGCTGGCCCTAGGGGCGATCGCGGAATATTTTCAAATTGCAGGGGGCATCTAAATGAACATACAAACAAAGCGCCGTAGCGATCGCAAACATACTCCCAAAGTGCAGATGGCAGGGCTCTATACACGCGCTGTCCGGGATGCTTTTAGCAAACTAGATCCGCGCATTGCCGTCCGCAATCCGGTTATGTTTCTAGTCTGGGTCGGCACAGTTGTGACCGCATTGGTGACTCTTGACCCTAATTTGTTTGGCCCTGTCAATGAGCAGCCCAACCAGCAGCGGTTGCTCAATGGGTTGATCACTGTGATTTTGTTTTTCACTGTGTGGTTCGCCAACTTTGCCGAAGCGGTGGCAGAAGGGCGCGGCAAGGCCCAGGCAGACTCCTTACGAGCAACGCGATCGGACACCATGGCGCGCAAAGTGCTGCCCGATGGTTCGACCCAATCCGTTCCCTCCACGGCTCTGCGGCGGGGTGAGCAAGTACAGGTACGGGTCGGGGAAATCATTCCGGCCGATGGGGAGGTGGTATCTGGAATCGCCTCGGTGGATGAATCGGCGATTACGGGTGAATCGGCTCCCGTGCTCAAACAGCCGGGAACGGATATTGCCAGTTCTGTGACTGGAGGAACGCGCGTTATTTCCGATGAATTATTAATTCGGATTACCGCCGATCCCGGGCAGGGATTTATCGATCGCATGATTGCCCTGGTAGAAGGGGCAGAGCGTCGCAAAACCCCCAATGAAATTGCCCTAACGGTTCTGCTGACCGTGCTGACCCAGGTCTTTCTCATCGTTGTGGCGACTTTGCCGCCGCTATCCCAGTACGTCAACAGCCCAACTACGATCGCCATTCTAATTTCGCTGCTGGTGGCCCTCATTCCGACAACTATTGGTGGACTCTTGAGTGCGATCGGCATTGCCGGCATGGATCGGGTGGCCCAATTCAATGTCATTGCCACCTCGGGTCGGGCAGTGGAAGCCTGCGGGGATGTGAATACCTTGGTACTCGACAAAACGGGCACCATTACCCTCGGCAACCGATTGGCGGATGAGTTGCTGCCTGTCCACGGCCATTCCCTAGACGATTTAGCAACCGTCGCCCTGGCCTCCAGTATTTTTGATGAAACTCCAGAAGGGCGATCCATTGCGCAATTGGCAGAAAAACTCGGTGCCAAGATTGATTTTGATCCCGATACGGCCGAAGGAATTGAATTTTCCGCCCGCACCCGCATGAGCGGGATCAATTTGCCCGATGGGATCGAGATTCGCAAGGGTGCCGTTGAAGCCATTAAGGGTTTTGTGCGATCGCGGGGCGGTATTGCGACTCCCGAATTAGATGCTGCCTATGAGCGGGTTTCTAAGCTGGGGGGGACACCTTTAGCCGTATGCCAAGGCAATGAAGTTTTTGGCGTTATTTATCTTAAAGACATTGTGAAACCAGGAATCAAAGAACGCTTCGATCAGCTGCGTCGCATGGGTGTGCACACAATTATGCTCACCGGCGACAATCGGATCACGGCATCTGTGATCGCCCAGGAAGCGGGGGTTGATGATTTCATCGCTGAGGCTACACCCGAAGACAAAATTGATGTCATTCGCCAAGAACAGGCCCAGGGCAAATTGGTCGCTATGACTGGGGATGGCACCAATGATGCGCCCGCCCTCGCCCAAGCCAATGTGGGATTAGCCATGAATTCTGGCACCCAAGCGGCTAAGGAAGCAGCAAACATGGTGGACTTGGACTCCGACCCGACCAAGTTAATCGATCTGGTGACAATCGGTAAACAGCTGCTCATTACTAGGGGGGCTCTGACCACCTTTTCCTTGGCCAACGATATTGCTAAATATTTCGCCATCATTCCTACAATTTTTTCTGCCGCTGGCATTGGTAGCCTGAACATCATGGGCTTAAAAAGTCCCCAGTCCGCAATTTTATCAGCCTTGATTTACAACGCCTTGATTATTCCCGCCCTGATTCCTTTGGCTCTCCAAGGGGTAGCGTTTCGTCCTTTAACTGCTGACCAACTACTGAGGCGCAATATCCTAATCTATGGATTAGGCGGCGTGATTGCGCCTTTTCTTGCCATTAAGCTGATCGATCTGATAATTCCCTTTGCCTAATTATTTCTTGGATTTTCGCCATTATGAAAAACATACAACTACGGGAACCTTCCTTACTGCGGCGGCAAGAGATGCGGTGCGATCGCCAAAAAAATCCCCGCTTTCTCTTCCTATTTCTTTGTCTGAATCTGATGGTTGCGCCCGCCGTGCACGCCGCCAATGGAAGTGATTTTTCCCGTCTCCAGTCCTATGCCCTCGGGATTTTAATCCTAGTCACCGTTGCCCTGTCGATTTATCTATTTGTCGTTATGTTTCAACCGGAGCGATTCTAATGAGTATCTTCTATGAAGTTATAAAAGCCCTGAGAATTACCCTCGTCCTATGGGTGCTGGTTGCTGTTTTATACCCCCTTGTGATTCTTGGGGTCGGACAAATTGCCTTCCCCTATCAAGCCAACGGCAGTTTGATCAAAAATGATCGGGGTCAGGTTTTGGGCTCGGCACTAATTGGACAACCATTTACTGGCGATCGCTACTTCCATAGCCGCCCCAGCACCACCAACTACAGCAGCGCCGATCCCCAGAATGACACTGCTGGCATTTTAAAAACTGGCGTTTCTGGGGCGAGCAACTTAGCACCTAGTAATCCTGCCTTACTCGATCGCATTAGGGGCAAGGCCGATCGGGATCCGCAAAAGGCGATCGCAGGCACTCTATCTGTCCTCCAGCAGGCAGGGATACAACCAACCGCCGACCTACTCTACACCTCTGGCTCCAGCCTCGATCCCCACATCACCCTCGAAGCAGCAACAGCCCAAATCGATCGGGTAGCCAAGGCTCGGGGTCTGTCCCCCAGTCAACTAGAAACCTTGATCGTGCAAAATGTCGACGGTCGCTTCCTCGGTATTTTTGGCGAACCCGGTGTTGCTGTGTTGCGGCTCAATTTAGCCTTGGACAAAGTAACACCATAGGTCATGTACTACCAATCCAATTCTGCACCAGAAAACGCTTACAATCGTCCAGCGCGCCGGGGCAAGCACAAGATTTTTATTGGCATGGCTCCCGGTGTCGGTAAGACGTACAAGATGCTAGAAGAAGCCCATCAACTGAAGCAAGAAGGCATTGATGTGGTTGTTGGCATTGTGGAAACCCACGGACGCAAAGAAACTGCAGATAAAACTATGGGATTAGAAATAATTCCCCGGCAGGTGATTGCCAAAGATGGCGTTGTTCTGCAAGAAATGGATACCGAGGCAATTCTGGCGCGATCGCCCCAACTTGTCCTCGTGGATGAGTTGGCGCACACTAATACTCCTGGTGCACCTAGGGAAAAACGCTATCAAGACGTTGCAATTTTGCTGGAATCAGGCATTGATGTGTATTCGACTGTCAATATTCAGCACCTGGAAAGTTTGAATGACTTAGTGGCTCGAATTACGGGCATTGTGGTGCGAGAGCGGGTGCCCGATCGCATCCTAGAAGAAGCCGACCAAGTAATTGTGGTTGACGTCACACCTGAAACCCTAGAGCAACGGTTATTAGATGGCAAAATCTATGCTCCCGAGAAAATTCAGCAGTCCCTTACCAACTTCTTTCAGCGACGAAATTTGATTGCCCTGCGCGAATTGGCACTCCGCGAAGTTGCCGATACAGTTGAGGAGGAAGCCAATGAACTTACTCTTTCTGGACAGTCCTGCAACATCCATGAGCGGGTGTTGGTTTGTATTTCCACCTATCCCAATGCGGTGCAGTTAATCCGTCGTGGCGCCCGTCTGGCGAGTTACATGAATGCTTTATTTTATGGGGTTTTTGTTGATTATCCCGATCGTTTTCTTACCAAGGCAGAAGCAGTGCATATTGAAACTTGCGAAAAGCTATGTCAGGAGTTTGGTGGGCAATTTCTACGGATCCAGCATGCCAACGTGCCCCAGGCGATCGCCGTGATTGCCGAGCAACAACATATCACTCAAATTGTGATCGGAGAAAGTCAAGAATCTCGCTGGCGACAAATCATCAAAGGCTCATTTACCCAACGGCTGATGCATCTGATTCGGCACAAACACATTGATTTGCATATTATCGCTACCGAAAAATAACGTTTTTTTAGAGCAAAGAACCTCTGCGCTGATAGCCGCTAGCGGATTCCATGGAGAAGCAAACAACTAAAACCCTACGCATCAGCATCCATTGGTGCTAAGTTCGAGATGACTTATAACAAGGAGCCAACCATGTGGGAAATACCGGCGGCACGCTGCTACGCTTCTTTGACGTGGCAGGATATTGCCCAAATGCCCCACAAAGAACGCACGGTTTTGCTGCAACCCATGGGGGCCATCGAGCAGCACGGCTACCATCTACCCCTGGCCGTGGATGGGGCGATCGCCCATGGGGTGGTATGTCGGGCAGTGGCGGGGGTGGCTCCCGAAATTTCTGCCTACGTGTTGCCGCCGTTGTTCTATGGCAAATCAACGGAGCACCTAGGTTTTGCTGGCACCATTAGTTTGCGCACCGAGACCCTGCTGGCACTGCTCATGGATGTGGGGGCTTCGGTGTATCGGGCCGGGTTCCGCAAGTTGGCCTTGGTGAATGCCCACGGCGGCCAGCCCCAGGTTTTGGAATTGGTGGCGCGGGATCTGCACAGCCAGTATCGGGATTTTTGGGTGTTTCCCCTATTTGTCTGGCGGGCTGGGGACGCAGCGCGGGATCTGCTGACGCCCCAGGAGTATGCCCAGGGGATTCATGGCGGGGATGGGGAAACCAGTCTGATGCTGGCGCTCCACCCGGAGTTGGTGCATTTGGAGCGGGCGGTGGCTGAGTATCCCACTCTTCCCGATTCGTGCCTGAGTTTGGAGGGAGCCCATCCCTTTTCGTGGCTGACGGCGGACTTTTCGGTGAGTGGCACCATTGGCGACCCCACCCCAGCAACGGCGGCTAGGGGGCAGCACATCCTCGATGATTTGGTGCAGGGCTGGCAGCAGGTGGTAACGGATCTATATCACTTTCAGGGCTTAGGTTGATCGCTGCCAAGCACCCGCAGGCATTCCTGGGCGATCGCCCGTTCTTCCTGGGTGGCAATGACCAACACGCGCACGGGGGCGCTGGCGGTGGCAATGTCGGCCCGGGGGCGGCTGGGGTGTTGGTTCTTTTCGGCGTCGAGGTGGATGCCCAAAAAGCCCAGGGTGGCACAGGCATCGCTGCGAACTGCGGCAGAGTTTTCGCCAATGCCGGCCGTAAAAACCAGGGCGTCGAGTCCCCCTAGGCTAGCGGCCATGGCACCAATGTGCGATCGCAATCGGTGGATGAACATGGCGTAGGCCAGCTCGGCACGGTGGTTCCCCGCAGCGATCGCCGCCTGGATTTGGCGCAGGTCGTTGCTCACGCCCGAGATTCCCAGCAAACCCGACTGGCGGTTGAGCACCTGATCGAGGCTGGCAGCGGTGTAGCCCCGCTCCCGCAGGAGGTACAGCAGCACCCCCGGATCCACATCCCCAGAACGGGTTCCCATCATCAAGCCAGCCAGGGGCGTAAACCCCATGGTGGTGTCGATACTGTGCCCCTGGGCGATCGCCGCCAAAGAGCAACCGTTGCCCAAGTGGCAGGTTACCAACCGCAGAGCATTGAGGGGGCGCTGCAGTAGGTCTGCGGCCTGCTCTGCCACGTAGCGGTGGCTGGTGCCATGGAATCCGTAGCGGCGCACACCCTCATCGTAGAAGTGATAGGGAAGGGGATAGGCGGCCGCAGCCGCTGGCATCTGGGCGTGGAAGGCGGTATCAAATACGGCCACTTGGGGAATATCCGGCCCCAGGGCTTCTTCGACCGCGGCGATCGCCTCCAAATGGGCGGGATGGTGCACGGGGGCATAGGCACCGTTGCGGGCAATGGCAGCTTTAACTGCGGCGGTGATCCGGACGCTGCTGCTGTACTCGGTACCCCCATGGACAATGCGATGGCCCACAACGTCGGGAACCTCCTGGCACATTGCCTGGAGATGGGCCCTCAGAAGTTCCGGACGCGAACCTAGGGGTACTATCTCTTCAGAAGCATCGGTCTCTGACTTAAGCAGGATGCGGGCGTGACCCGGTTGGTAGGTCCAGTCAATCAAACCCGAATTCTGGGTGCGATCGGCAAACAGTGCTGTTTTGAGGCTACTGGAACCGGCATTGAGCACCAGAATCCGCATGGCACACCCCTACACCGAAGTGAAAATGACCAAACCTAGCACCCCGATAAAGATCACCAATGCATAGAACTGGGCCTTGCCATTCTCGAAGTATTTCAGGGCCTCGCCGGAAACCACCGCCGAGAAGCCGGCCAGATTCACCACCCCATCGACAATCTTGGCGTCCACTTCCAGAACTTGCCGGGCCAGGCGTCGAGAACCGGTGACAAAGAGGCGATCGTAGAGGTCATCGAGGTACCACTTGTTCCTAGAAAACAGATACAGCGGCAGAACGGACTGGGCAATCTTGTCTGAAGAAATTTTTCCCTGCAGGAAAATCAGCACCGCCAACGAAATGCCCAACAGACCCACGCCTACGGAACTGCCTGCCATCACCAGAAATTCCGGTGTAAAGCCTTCGACAGGCACCTCGGCGATCGCCTCGCCGGGCGCGTGGATGAATGCCTCAAAATAATTCCCCATGGGGGTTCCCAGCAAACCGACCAGCACCGAGGGTACGGCCAGGGCCATCAGGGGAAAGGTCATGGTGAAGGGGGACTCGTGGGGCTCGTGGGCGTGGTGCACCGAACCAGAGCCATGGTCGCTACTATGTTCGTCTCCATGACCCTCATGAACGCTGCTATGGTGTTCAACCACGGGAACCTCTGCCCGAATCGTTGCCAGTAGCGCCCCATCGTTGCCACGGAAGGAACCTTCAAAGGTCATGAAGTACATCCGGAACATGTAAAAGGCTGTCAGTCCAGCCGTTCCAAACCCAACAGCCCAGAGCAGGGGGTTGACAGCATAGGTGCTGGCTAGAATTTCATCCTTAGACCAAAAGCCCGCAAAGGGGGGAATGCCGCAAATGGCTAGGGTGCCGATTAAAAAGGTCGCCGATGTGATGGGCATATACTTGCGCAAGCCACCCATGGCCCGCATATCCTGGGCTAGCACCGGATCGTGCCCCACCACCGCCTCCATGCCGTGGATTACCGAGCCGGAGCCCAGAAACAACATCGCCTTGAAGTAGGCGTGGGTCATCAGGTGGAACAGGCCGGCTCCGTAGGCCCCGACGCCCATTCCCATCACCATGTATCCCAACTGGGAAATAGTGGAGTAGGCCAGTCCTTTTTTAATGTCGTTTTGGGTCAGGGCAATACTAGCTCCCAAGAAGGCCGTAAAAGCGCCAGTGTAGGCAATGGTATCCATCACCACTGGTAGTTCCTCAAACACGGGAAACATGCGGGCGATCAAAAACACGCCCGCTGCCACCATGGTTGCCGCGTGGATCAATGCCGAAATCGGGGTCGGGCCCTCCATGGCATCGGGCAGCCACACGTGGAGGGGAAACTGGGCCGACTTTGCCGCTGGGCCCATAAATACTAAGATGGCGAACAGGGCCGCGAGACCGCTACTCAGGGCACCGCTTTCGACCAATTCCTTAAGGCGATCGCCCATTTCCGCAAATTCAAAGGAACCCGTGGCCCAGTAAATCCCCAACAGCCCCAACAGCAACCCAAAGTCCCCGACCCGGTTGGTGACAAACGCCTTTTGGCAAGCATCTGCTGCCCCTTTGCGGTCGTACCAGAAACCGATCAGCAGATAGGAGCACATACCCACCAGTTCCCAAAAGATGTAGATCTGCACCAAGTTCGGGCTGAGCACCAATCCCATCATGGAAGAGCTAAACAGGCTGAGGTAGGCATAGAAGCGCACGTACCCATCATCGTGGGCCATGTACCCATCGGTGTAAATCATCACCAAAAATGCCACCGTGGTGACGACGGCTAGCATCATCGTTGTTAGGTGATCGACGACGAAGCCCATATTGAGGTGAAAGCTCCCCGCCTGGGCCCATTCAAAGGTTTGGACGTAGGCGTCATGCCCCTGGATCTGACTCCACAGCAACCAGAAGGACAGCACCATCGAGCCTGCGACCGAAGACACGCTCAGCACGGACGCTAGACTACGGCTACGGCTTGTGGCCTTGGTAAATGTAATCAGCCCGATGCCAGTGACCAATGCCGCGAGGAGCGGAAATACTGGAATCAGCCATGCGAGTTGGTATGCAGTTTCCATGGCGAATTTTTGAATTAATGTGCATTAAGTGTACTACACGCGGCGATCGCCCATGGATTTCGGGGGGGCGATCTCTCGTAAGGCTGGGAAGGGATTGGGTGCGGCGCTGCTAAGCACACAGCAATTTTGAGGAACTAGACGCCTTTATCGGTGGGTGTTTCCCGAAAATGTTTGCAGATCGGAGATCGCACAACCAATGGGAAGCCGACAAATGTCGCGATTTGTACCAATCAAAATCATTGAGGAACCCCTATGCAACTGCATGCTGGGATTGGGGTTGACATCGTATTTGCCATCGGTTTCCACCGCCAGAATATTGACATTGTATTGACGACGCAGTTCTAACTCCAAGATTGTCTTGCCAAAGAACTCCGCAGGCACAGGAACTTCCACAATACTGTTGTCAGCATCGAGTTCCAGACGATCCAAAATATTGGGTTGGGTGAGCGATCGCGCCAACTCAATGCCCATTTCTTTTTCAGGATAAACAACTTGATCTGCGCCTACTTTCCGCAATAGCGTGCCATGGATATCTGAAGAAGCCTTAGCAACCACATGGCGCACCCCCATATCTTTGACATTCAGCGTAGTAATGATGCTTTGCTCTAAAAAATCATCGCCAATCGCAATAATTGCCGTATCAAAGTCCTGAATACTAAGTTGCTTGAGGGCAAGGGGATCGGTGGAGTCAATGGTCACAATCGGCATTGGCAACTGCTCAGCCACCAGGTGCTCGACGATCTTTTGGTCGCAATCCACCCCCATAACTTCAAATCCCAAATCAATAAGGGTGCGGACAACTGCCTGGCCAAAGCGCCCCAATCCAATCACCACAAAGTGACGATCTTCTACCCGTCGTTTGCGACCAAAACCGAAGGAGGAAAAGTTCATATCAACCTACCAAAAGGGTATCTTCAGGATAGCGGATTAGGGTTGGACGATGGCGTCCATAGAGTGCCGAGATGAGGAGCAAAATGCCGACCCGCCCAATGTACATCGTAACGATCAGGGCAAGTTGTCCCGGAGCAGAAATACGCCCAGTAATGCCAGTCGAAAGCCCCACAGTTCCGAAGGCTGACATGGCTTCAAAAAATAAGTTGATAAATGATTCCTTAGGTTCGGTAAGTACCAGGAAACTAGTCGCGGCAATGACTACCAGCAGGGAACCCACGGCAACACTCGTCGCCTTAATCACCAAGTTTTGGGGAATTTGGCGGGCATAAAGCGTGATGTTTTCTAGGCCTAGGACGCCCGCTTGCGTGCACTGTAGCAAGATCCGTGTTGTTGTTGTCTTAATGCCCCCCCCTGTGCCGCCCGGGCTAGCACCAATAAACATGAGGGCGATCGTAAAAAACAAACCCGCTTGGGTCATACTGCCATTGTTGATCGTATTAAATCCAGCAGTTCGCGCGGTCACCGATTGAAACCAAGCTGCCATGATCTTATCGCCCCATCCCAGGGGTTGGAGGGTGCCGGGATTGTTGAATTCAGTCAGAAAAATGGCGATCGCACCGCACCCTAGGAGCATAGCCGTGGTACTCACGGCGACCTTTGTACTTAAACTAAAGGCGAGGATTTCTCGCCCCCTACGCCAGCGAACTTGGAGCCACAAAAATAGTTCGAGGATCACTTGATAGCCAATTCCACCAAATATGATTAACCCCGTGATTGTCCCGTTCAGTAGGACGGATTGGCGATAGTTTTCCAAGCTGTTGGCGAATAGGCTAAACCCTCCATTGTTAAAGGCATTCACACTGTGAAAGATGGCTTGCCACAATCCATTTCCCCAGCCAAATTGGGGCACAAATACGCCCAAGAGCAGGAAGGTACCCGTAAGCTCAAAAATCATGGTGGTGGCAATGATGGATTGCACCAGGGAAAACACACCGTGGAGACCGGGAGTATCAAGCGCTTGGTGGAGTGTGACTTTTTCCCGGAGACTAAAACGCTTTCCTACCAGCAGCAAGAGCATGCTGGTGGTGGTCATGTACCCCAAGCCGCCGATTTGCACCAAGAGCACCAAAATAAGCTGTCCCCAAAAACTGTAGTACTCGCCAATTGTCACCACGGACAGCCCTGTGACGCACACAGCCGACGTCGCACTAAAGAGGGCGGTGATGGGATTGCTCCATGTACCATCAGCCATGGATATCGGGAGCGTAAGCAGACACGCGCCCACAGAAATGACAATTGCGAAGCCCAAGCAGATCGTTCTAGAGGGGGTCACTTGCTGACATAGCGAGAGTTTATCCGCAATTCTACCGTTTGCGGTACCGATCCTATTCAATCGCGCCTAAGCCAGCGATCGCCCCTCACCCCAGCCCATGGGATGCCCCTAAATTAGGGATAAATGGGAATCTTTATTCTCAAGGTGAGAATTTTTTTCCTTGCTCTCCAACTCAGGGCACATCTAATTCCCAAAAAGATATAAGGCACCCCTGTCAGGATGCCCTACAAAACCAACGAACCAACCGAGAAGTAGCTAGCACTCAGCCAACAACCCACAGTTGAGATGAGATGGATGGATGAATGGAGGCTAGGCCGATGCCACGGGATCGGCGTCAATCATTTCCACTTCGTAATCTTCCGTTGCGGCAGGATAGTCGTAGTAAAGCTCTTCCTCGATATCACCCTCAGCCATGGCACCGTGACGCCCCTCGTGGATGGCATCGGCTAGCTTGCCAATGATCAGCTTGACAGAGCGAATGGCATCATCGTTGGCAGGAATACCGTAGTCGGCGGTATCGGGATCGCAATTGGTATCAAGGAGCGTCACGATGGGAATATTTAGCTTTTGGCACTCCTGAACCGCATTGTATTCTCGGCGCTGGTCGATAATGACCACCACATCCGGCGGCTTGCGCATAGACTTGATGCCGCCGAGATACTTTTGCAACTTCTCCAGTTCGTGGCGCAGCACCGAAGCCTCTTTTTTAGGTAATCGGTCGAGGGCACCGGACTCTTCCCGTCGCTCCAGATCCTTGAGGCGATCAACGCGGGTCTTGATGGTTGTCCAATTGGTGAGCATACCTCCCAACCAGCGCTGGTTGACGTAGTAGCTGCCGCAACGCAAGGCCTCCTGGGCAACGATCCCCGCCGCTTGCCGCTTGGTGCCCACGAAGAGGACTTTTTTGCCCTGCTCCGAGACTTGGCGCATGAAGGTGTAAGCTTCTTCTAGCATCTGGGCAGTTTGCACAAGATCGATGATGTGCACCCCATTGCGTTCGGTGAAGATGTAGGGTTCCATCTTGGGGTTCCATCGGCGGGTTTGGTGCCCAAAATGCACCCCAGACTCTAGCAGCTGGGCTAGGGAAATGACAGACATGGTTGTAACGTAGCTCCTTTGGGTTATTCCTAGCACTCAGCGATCATGCAAATGCACCCAAAATGCTGAGTGTGTGAAGTGAAAACCCTAAAAACATAGCAGGAAGGCCGTTGCCATTGCAAGTTTTTGTGTAAAACAGGGCTGGGGTGATGCAAGCTGCCCTTTATCGGAGTTGGCGTCATCCATCCAGCAGGAGGCTTCGTATATGCTTAGGTACATGTAGCCCATCACTCCGGATAAAGTTATGGCATTTTCTATTCCCCATGTGGAACTTTATGATGCACTGCGTATTTTGCATCCAACGTTTTCGGTGGCGGTGATTTTTCCTCTAATTGGTATCGTGAGCTACTTTGCATGGACAACGCGGCAACGTCGCCTCCAGCTAAAGCGCGAGGAAAAGAAAAGCGGCATTCCTCCCATTGTGGGCAACGAGCACTTGAAACTTGGTCGGTTCTTAGCCCTGGGTGTGGTTGTTACTTCTTTGATTGGTCTATTGCATCCATCGGTGAAATATGTTTTAAAGAATCAGCTGCTGGAGAAAGAACCGTTTCAGGTGGCCATCCTCGCTCTGCTTTTCGCAGGCACATTGGCTGCAACCATTCTGTTGTTTTTCACCCGCCAGAAAATGTGGCTTGTGGTGTTTGGCGTGACCACTGCCCTCGGCGTTCTTCTTCTAGGAATGCAGGATTGGGTGTTTCAGCGCCAAGGTTTTGGGGCCATTTTTCGTCGCGATGAAGCGTGGCTGGTGTCCCATTTTTACCTGGGGATGTTGGTGACGCTGCTGATGATTTTTTCCATGGCGATCGTACCGGACATCTATAAAGATCGCTCCCAGATGTGGCGCAACATTCACGCGATTGTCAATTCTTTTGCTCTGGTTTTATTTCTCTCCCAGGGATTTACGGGTGCGCGGGACTTGCTGGAAATTCCCTTGGGCTGGCAGGAACGTTTTGTGTTCGGTTGCGACTATACCAATAGAACCTGCGACAATCTGCTGCAAAAGGCAGCTTGGACGGATGTTCTAGAAAAGAGTTAGGACTCCGCAGTTGGATGATTTAGCAATTGAGTTTTTGGTAGTGGATTCCTGATGACATCACCATCTCACGATTGGCGCTGGCAGCCGGCGATAGTGCCGTTATTCATGGCTGGTTTTGTATCTTTGTGTGGCTTGGCCGTAGCTGCTTGGTTTGCCTACGATGGGCAAATGTCCCTGATTTGGCAACAGATGAACCACTGGCGAGAATCGCCACCGCTTTGGGTGCAAGTGCCTGCGGTGGCGACACGCTTTTTGGTGGTGCCCGCTATAACCCTGACCTTGCTGACCTACATCATTACCCGAATTTCACCCCAACCGCAGCGGTGGTCGCGCTTTGTGGTGGTGGTGATCATGTTATCCCTGACCCTGCGATACACCATTTGGCGGGCGACGGCGACTTTGGTTTGGGACGAACCGCGAACGGTGCTTTTTAGTGTGGGTCTATTTGCCTTGGAGCTTTTTGTGACCGTGAGCGGCGTATTGCAGTTATTTCTCCTCCTTCGGGTGCGCGATCGCCGCCGGGAAGCGGATCACCACGCCCAAGCGGTTTTAGCGGGGGAGTTTATGCCAACGGTGGATGTCCTAATTCCCACCTACAACGAGCCAGAATTTATCCTGCGCCGGACGGTCATGGGGTGCCAAGCCATGGATTATCCCCGCAAAAAAATTTATTTGTTAGACGATACGCGCCGACCGGAGATCCGGCAGTTGGCGATGGAGTTGGGCTGTCATTACATGACCCGACCCGATAACCGCCATGCCAAAGCGGGGAATTTGAACCATGCGATCGCCCAGACGGAGGGCGAATTACTGGTCTGTTTCGATGCCGATTTTGTCCCTACGCGCAATTTCCTGTTGCGCACTGTGGGCTTTTTTCAAGATGCCAAGGTGGCGCTGGTGCAAACGCCCCAAAGCTATTACAGTGCCGACCCCCTGGCGCGAAACCTAGGGTTAGAGAATATCCTCGTGCCGGAGCAGGAAGTGTTTTACCGCCAAGTCCAACCCGTGCGGGATGCTGCCGAAAGCGTGATCTGCGCGGGCACCTCATTTGTGATGCGGCGACAGGCCCTAGAACAGGTCGGGGGCGAGTTTGTGACTAGCTCCTTGAGCGAGGATTACTTTACCTCCCTGCGCTTGGCTGGGCATGGCTACCGCCTGGTGTACCTCGACGAAAAACTGAGCGCCGGAGCGGCTCCCGATGATATGGCCGCCCTCGCTACGCAGCGGCTGCGGTGGGCCCAGGGGACGTTGCAGGCCTTCTTTATTCGGGAAAATCCCCTGACCTTGGGGGGACTGCGCCTCGGTCAGCGCATTGCCCACTTGACGGGAATTTTGCATTGGTTTACCTCCGTGGCACGGGTAGGATTTCTCCTCGCACCCCTGCTCTATTCCTTTGCCAATGTCATACCAGTTCGCGCCAGCACCGAAGAGGTTGTGTTCTATTTTTTACCCCAGTACTTGGTACACCTCACCGCATTTTCATGGCTGAGCTACCGTACCCGTTCCTCCCTGCTGGCTGATATCTACGATGTGGTGCTGTGCGTGCCCCTAGCAGCGACCGTACTGCGAACGATGGTTCGTCCCTTCGACCGAGGATTTAAGGTGACGCCCAAGGGAACCCAGAGCGATCGCCTCCAGTTTCAGTGGCGACTGGCGCTGCCCCTCCTGGTGCTCTTTGGGCTAACGGCCATTAGCCTATGGCGTAACTTGGGCAACTGCCTGATGGCCCTATCTTCCTACGAATCGGCCACGGCCCCCATCAAGGGCTTGGACTTGGGCTGGCTTTGGAGTGCCTACAACCTCTTGCTTTTAGGGGTTTCCCTATTGGTGCTGCTCGATGTCCCTCGGGCGGATGTGTACGAATGGTTTGGTTTGCGGCGCACCGTCAAGCTAGAAATTGCTCCCAAAATTCTTTGCCAACTGCGTCCCCCGGAGGGATGGCATACAACCCTGTGGGGCGTGACGACCAATCTCTCGGAAGTGGGGGCAATGATCGCCCTGACCCAGTCCGGGATTCCCGCTTTGCCCCCAGACGGAACCTTGCCCGTTCGCCTAAGGATTATGGAGGATGCTCTCGAATTGGAGGCTGACGTTGTCCAGACCGGTTGGGAAGGGGGCTTTCCCACGGTGCGGGTGCACTTTCGTGGACTGACCCTAGAGCGGCAGCGGGCTCTAGTGGAGTTGCTCTTCTGCCGTCCGGGTCAGTGGCGACGTCAAGACGCCCCCGGAGAATTAGGTACCCTGTGGGTCTTACTGCGCAGTATCGTGCGCCCGCGGGCCTTTTTTGGCGATCGCCAGCGCCCTAGCGTCATGGCCGTCACCCAGGGGTAGTATGGTTGGGTTCGGCGTTTTGAGCGTTTCTATGACCCAAGAACTTTCCCCCCACGCACCCGAATCGGTGTGGAGCTACCCCCGGCCGCCACGCCTGGAGGCGTGCATGGATAGGATTGAGGTGTTCTTTAATGGTGTGCTTGTGGTGGAGACCAACCGTTCATTTCGGGTGTTGGAAACCAGCCATCCCCCAACCTACTATCTGCACCCCGCCGATATTCGGGAGGGGGTTCTCGTCGCCGAGACCCAGCAGAGTTTTTGCGAATGGAAGGGGGTCGCCACGTACTTCGGATTGCAGGTGGGCGATCGCCACGTAGCCAGTGCGGCTTGGGCCTATCCTAATCCCACGGCTGCCTTTGCTCCCCTACGGGATCATGTGGCCTTTTACGCCCACAAGTTGGAACGGTGCACTGTAGCTGGGGAAGTGGTTACCCCCCAACCGGGCGGGTTCTACGGTGGCTGGATCACCTCCTGGATCCAGGGTCCTTTTAAGGGCGCACCGGGAACTATGGGCTGGTGAGGTGTGCTACCCTATGGCGCATCCCCGAGCCTAGACTCCATCGATGGCGATCATTCCCCTCAGAGCCTGGTATGTGCCCCACTACGAACCGTTGCGATCGCTCGTACAGCGCCCCCACGACCTGCGCCTAGCCAAGAACAGCCTCCTGAAGTCGGCGCTGCGGGCAGACTTTCTCGATGAGAGTGCCGCGGTGCAGGATTCCGAATGGTTTCAACGCTACCTCTCGGGGGAAGGGGTGGAGTTCTACGTCGAAGGTAGCGGCAGCTATGCGATCGCCAATATCGATCTGATTAGCCACGAAATTTACTTCACCAAGATTGACATGCTCTCCAGCTTGGAGCCCACCATCTTTTTTAGCCACCAAGTGCAGCAGCCCCAGTCCAGTCTGTTCATCCATGAAGCCTTGACCGCGGCGATCGCCCAGCTCAATGGCAAGTCCCGCCTCCCCCTTACCCTGGTTTTAGCCCCCCGGGCTACGGGTGCGCCCCTCAAACTCAAGGGTAGTGCCATGACCCAACTGCGCCAAAGCCTGCTCTTTGTGGCTGACGTGGGCTGCGTCGTCCAAGACCTCCCCAGCCCCCAGGTGTGCGTTGAAGTGGGCTATGCCCTCCAGTGCAAGCGGGCGGAGCAGATTTTGCTCGTCGCCCCAACCGCCGAACCCGGCGAAGGATTTCCCTTTGACGTACCCCCAAGCCAGCGTCTTACCGCCCGCTCTTCCCCGGAATTGCAGCAGCAAATGCCTGGGGCGATCGCCCGCAGCCTGGAGCGGTTCCACCTGTTCCATAGCAGCGCTAGCGTCCCAAGCTAGGGCCCGACCACACCACACCGCCCATCCGCTAAGATAGGCGCAGTAGTCTTTTAAGCAAACCACCGTGGACGGATGGCAATTTAAGCTCCTCTATGACGGAGAATGTCCCCTGTGCCTCAGGGAAGTGCGCTTCCTCCAACGCAGGGATCGAGGGCGCATTTGGTTTGTTGATATTGCCGCCCCAGAATACGACCCCGCTCTCCATGGCGGCATTGATTTTGCCACAGCGATGGGTCGCATCCATGGCATTTTGCCCGACGGTACGGTTTTGCGAGACATGGCCGTGTTTCGCCAAGTGTACGCCCTCATAGGTCTGGGCTGGGTCTACGGCTGGACGCAGTGGCCGGGTTTTCGCCCCCTAGCCGATTGGGCCTACGGCTTTTGGGCCGCCCGGCGATTGGCGTGGACCGGACGCCCCGATCTGAAAACCCTCACAACCCAGCGCTGCCAGGGACGCTGCACCCCCACGCCGCAACGCCCATGAAGATCGCCCTGGCCCAAATCAATCCCACCATCGGCGACCTGGCCGGGAATGCGGGCAAAATCCTGGCGATCGCCCATACCCTGACCGACCAAGGCGTAACTCTGATGGTGACGCCGGAATTGTCCCTGTGCGGCTACCCCCCGCGGGACTTGCTCATGGAGGCAGCCTTCATCGACGAATTGGCGATCGCCCTGCAAACCCTGGCCCAAAAGCTGCCGCCCAACCTCGGGGTGCTGGTGGGCACCGTGGAGCGCAACCACCATGCCGCTGCCGACGGCGAGAAGCCCCTCTACAACAGTGCCGCCTACCTCTGGGGCGGCGCAGTGCAGCAGATCTTTCACAAGCAACTCCTTCCCACCTACGACGTTTTCGATGAAGATCGCTACTTTGCCCCTGGAAAGGAAGCGAACATCCTGACGTTAACCGTTTCGGGACACCCCCTGCGCCTGGGGATCACCATCTGCGAAGATATTTGGAATGACGAACACTTTTGGGGGCAGCGCAGCTATGCTGCCAATCCCGTAGCCACCCTAGCGGCCCAATCCGTCGATCTGCTGATCAACCTTTCGGCCTCTCCCTTTGCCTTGGGCAAGCACCAGTTACGCCAGAAAATGCTGCAGCACCACGTGCAGACCCACGGGCACCCGCTGGTCTACGTTAACCAGGTGGGGGCCAACGATGACCTCATTTTTGACGGTCGGAGCATGGTTTGGAACCGCAGCGGCTCCCTGCTCAGCGTGGCATCCATGACTACCCCCGACACCCTCTTGGTCACCTACGACACCGAGCACCGGGATGTCACGGCTTTGCCCCAGAATCCTGCCGTTGCCCTCCCCGATTGCGCGGAGGCCGAAATTTGGTCGGCCCTGGTTCTCGGCGTAGCGGATTATGCTCGCAAATGTGGATTTCACCAGGCAATTTTGGGTCTGAGTGGCGGTATCGACTCGGCGCTGGTAGCAGCGATCGCCACTGCCGCCCTAGGCTCAGATCATGTCTTGGCCGTGCTGATGCCTTCCCCCTACAGCAGCACCCATTCCGTCACCGATGCCCTCGCCCTCGCCCAGAATCTGGGCATCGCCACCCAAACCATTCCCATCGCGCCGATGATGGCAGCCTTTGAGCAGAGTTTGGCCCCGATTTTTGGCGATCGCCCCGCCGATACCACCGAAGAAAACCTCCAATCCCGCATTCGCGGCAGCCTCCTGATGGCCCTATCCAATAAATTTGGCTATCTGCTGCTGTCAACGGGGAACAAGTCCGAGCTATCCGTGGGCTACTGCACCCTCTATGGCGACATGAATGGGGGGTTGTCCGTCATTGCCGATGTGCCCAAAACCATGGTCTATCGCCTGTGCCAGTGGCTCAATCGCGATCGCCCCCTCATTCCCCCCTCCATTCTTACCAAGCCGCCCAGCGCTGAGCTGCGCCCCGGTCAAGTAGATCAGGATTCACTGCCAGACTACGACACCCTCGACCAACTGCTCGAGCATCACATCCACCGCCACGCTTCCCGGACGGAACTGTTGGCACAGGGATTTGAGCCCGCAACCGTAGACCGCGTGCTACGCCTGGTCAAAATTGCCGAATTCAAGCGCCGCCAAGCCCCCCCCGGACTGAAAATCACCGAGCGCGCCTTTGGCTCCGGCTGGCGGATGCCGATTGCCCTTGACAGAAAACCCCTCCTCCCGTGAAATGAAAAGCGTGGTACGGAGTGCATAGCGCCCATGGGCAATTCAAACACGTTATTTGGCACCGACGGTATTCGCGGTCAGGTGGGAACCTTCCTCACCCCTGCTTTGGCCCTACAGGTGGGCTACAGCACTGGGGCGATCCTGCGGCAGGAGGCAGCACCGGGCAGTGCCATCCTTCTAGGGCAAGACTCTCGCACTTCGGGGCCCATGCTATGGGCGGCGATCGCCGCGGGTTTAACTGCGGCTGGTTGGGATGTGTGGCACCTAGGGCTTTGCCCCACACCAGCTATTTCCTACCTCTGTGCCCACGAGCCGGAACTCGCAGGGGGGTTGATGATCTCCGCCAGCCACAACCCGCCCGCCGACAATGGCATTAAAATCTTCGATGCCCGGGGGCACAAAATCCCTGACTCCTGGCAACGGGCGATCGAAACCCACCTTGCTCAAGTCCACCCCAGTCCCACCACCGGTTGGGGAACCATCTATCCCCAGCCCGACCTCCTAGGCACCTACGAGCGATCGCTGCTCGAACCCCTCAGCCACAGTTCCGCTGCGGGCCTGCGGGGACTGCATATTGTCCTTGACCTCGCTTGGGGATCCGCTACCCGCTGTGCTCCCCAAGTCTTTGCCGCCCTCGGTGCCCAGCTTACCCTGCTCCACGACGAACCTCGGGGCGATCGCATCAATGTTCAGTGCGGTTCAACCCACCTCGAACCCCTCCAATCCCAGGTTCTAGCCGCAGGAGCGGATCTTGGTTTTGCCTTCGATGGCGATGCCGATCGCGTCCTTGCCGTAGATCACACCGGTCAGGCCGTTAATGGCGACCACCTGCTCTACCTATGGGGACAGGAACTGCTCCACCAAGGGCAACTCCCCGACAACACGTTGATTACTACGGTGATGGCTAACTTGGGCTTCGAAAGAGCTTGGCAAAACCTCAGGGGCACCTTCGTCCGTACTCCCGTTGGCGATCAGCACGTCCACGGAGAAATGCTCAAACGGGGGGCTATGCTTGGCGGCGAACAATCCGGCCACATCCTCTGCCGCCACTACGGCATCAGCGGTGATGGAATTCTCACAGCTTTACACCTAGCCGCCCTAGTACAGCGCCAGGCGACCCTCCACGAACTGGTTCGCCAGAGTTTCCAGTCCTTTCCCCAACTCCTGCACAACGTTCCAGTGGCAGATAGTGAAAAGCGTCGCCATTGGCAGCGCCACGAACACGTGCGCCATGCCGTGGATCAGGCGATCGCCGCCCTAGGCGAACAGGGACGTGTTTTGATTCGGGCATCCGGCACCGAGCCAGTAATTCGGGTGATGGTGGAAGCAGAGGATCTCAGTGCTGCCTCCCATTGGACCTCCTACCTCAGCCGCACCATTGCGTTACATCTGGGAACTGCTTCTAGTCCCGAATTTGCACCGGCATAATCAAATACGTGGTTTTTTGCTCGCTCACTGGCTGCACCACCACAGGCTGATTAGCCTGATTGGCACAAAGCTGCACCTCGTGGGCATTCATAGACTTCAAGCCATCCAACAGATAGCGAATATTGAAGGCAATGTGCAGGTCTGAGCCGGAAACCTGGGCAGGGAGCAATTCTCGCCCCATAGCCACCTCCGGAGCCTCCACGGCCAAGGCCACTTCCTGTTGCGACTGACTAATGGACAATTTGACGATATGGTTGCGCTGGTCGGCTAAAACCGCAATCCGCTCCAAGGAAGCCATCAGGCTTCTGCGCTCTAGGGATAACTGCCGCTCAAACTGGGTTGGGAGCAGCTGCCGATAGTTGGGATAACTTCCATCCAAAAGTCGAGAGATTAGGGTTTGCTGAGCACTCTGAAAAATAATATGGACTTGGTCAAACATGACCGCCAGTACCTGTTCCGTTTGCTGGGCGAGCATCCGCTCCAACTCCCGCAGCGCCCGCGCCGGAATGGTTACCGTCAGGGCAAAGGGGGCAGCGGCAGCGCCATCCTCTAAAAGTACTACCTCGGCCACAGACAGCCGATGCCCATCAGTAGCCGCAAATTCGAGGGCCGTTGCCGAACCCGTAACGTGCACACCCGTCAAAATCCGCTTCGTTTCGTCGGTTGCGGCCGCAAACAAAGAGGCATTAAGCCCCTCGCGCAATGCCTCTACGGGCAGGTACACCCGCTGGCTGCTGTCGTTAAGTTGGGGCAAGGGGGGAAAATCCTCCGCCCCAAGACCATAGACCTGGTATCGCCCCGCACCACAGGTCAATGTCGCCGTGCAGGTGTCTTTCTCTACGGCGACCGTCACATCCGCCGCCGGTAGCTTCCCAACAATGTCGCTCAGCAGCTTGGCTGGCAGGGTTACCACCCCCGACTCCGCCACATCGGCGGCGAGGCGCACCCGGATGGCTAGGCTAAGGTCATAGGCGACAAGCTCCACCTCCTGGCGATCGCCATCAGCCTCAAAGCGAATGTTCGCCAAAATCGGATGGGTTGGGCGCACTGCTACCGCCCGACTCACAAAAGCAAGATTGGCAATCAGTTGGCTTTGGGGGCAGGTAAACCGCATAAAAAACCATGTCAATGGGTTTGGACAGCAACTATAGCACCGAGCCTAGCAAAGTCAAATTTCGTCCTGCCTCATAATTCTATTCAGAATTTAAAAACCTAAATACAGTAGTAGTAGGGGCTGTG
This sequence comes from Cyanobacteria bacterium UBA999, assembly GCA_002291895.1. Classification (GTDB taxonomy): domain Bacteria; phylum Cyanobacteriota; class Cyanobacteriia; order Pseudanabaenales; family Pseudanabaenaceae; genus UBA999. The sequence goes on along the minus strand of DBAX01000088.1, from coordinate 24,778 downwards.
GAAACTGTGGAAAAAATAGCCAAACCGTTGTACAATGCCGCAACCCAAGATTTTTCCCTGTGGAAAACATTGTGGAAAAAGGCCCCCTTTTTTCACAGAGCATAAATACTTAGTAAAAGTTTTCCACAGGATCCCCGATTTTTTCCACAGCAGGAAGATATTTTTCCACAGAAAATTTAGGGTTTTCCACAGGTTTTCCACAGGCTAAAACGGATAGATGCCGTTTTTTAATAAAAATTAATGATTTGTCGGAGTGTCACGGGCGAGATCTTCGGGGGGCGATCGCCCAACTGGGGATGCGAATTTTTGTGAAGGGTCCGGGAACGGAGAAAAAATTAATAAAAATTTACACCGCAAAACTCCTGGGAATGGGGAGTGGAGCGGGTGGAGTGGGAGCACTTTTACGTAGAATGGTTTCGGTACTATCGCCCCCAAAATTCCATGTCTGCTGCTAAATCAACCGTTATTGCCCCTTCGATTTTGTCTGCCGATTTTAGTCGCCTCGGAGATGAGATCCGCGCTGTGGACGCTGCAGGGGCAGACTGGATCCACGTGGATGTGATGGATGGACGGTTTGTGCCCAATATTACGATTGGCCCGCTGGTGGTCGAAGCTATCCGCCCGGTGACCACCAAGCCCCTAGACGTTCACTTGATGATTGTGGAACCGGAAAAGTACGTGCCAGATTTTGCCCGGGCCGGAGCCGATGTGATTACGGTTCATGCCGAACACAATGCCTGCCCGCATCTGCATCGCAATTTGGGGCAGATTAAGGAACTGGGTAAAATGGCTGGAGTTTCCCTCAACCCATCAACGCCCCTGGTTTTGATCGAGCACGTGTTGGAACTGTGCGACTTGGTGCTTATTATGAGCGTCAATCCTGGCTTTGGTGGGCAGAGCTTTATTCCCCAGGTGCTGCCTAAAATTCGGCAGTTGCGGCAGCTTTGCGAAGAGCGCGGCTTGGATCCCTGGATTGAGGTGGACGGGGGGTTAAAAGCCAACAATACCTGGCAAGTCCTAGAGGCTGGTGCCAACGCCATCGTGGCTGGTTCGGCGGTGTTTAAGGCAGCGGACTACGCCCAGGCGATCGCCGCTATTCGGGGGAGCCGCAAGCCCGAATTGGTGACTGCCTAGGTGGGGCGTCAGCGCTATCAGGGGCGGTGGCAGCAGTACCTGGCCCTGATGCCCGTATTTGGCCTCATTCCAGCGGTGGTGGGGCTGCTGCGCCAGCGAAGCGATCGCCAGACTAAGGATACGAGCCGGGTCGCTATTGCCCTGCTGCTGTCTTGGCTAACCAGCGTGGCTATGGTAGACGGGGCACCCCTAGGGGATGTGCCCGATGGACTGACCAAGGGCACCCTGGGTGCTGTTTACGTTGTGGTTTGTATTTGGTTGATGATTAGGGTCTTCCGGGGTCTGCCGGTGGAGTTGCCGTGGGATTTGGGCGATCGCTAGGGGGAAGATGGTGGGTATGGACGTTGACGCTGCTGGTCGCCTGTGCCCCGACGGGACAGCCCGAGGGAAGCCCCCCGAAGCCCGTGTTTTTGTTGGTACAGGTGGCTCCCAATGGCCAGACCCTAGAGGCGATTACGCCGCGGGATCTGGTGACCCAGGAGGGCACTCTGGAGCGGGTCGTGCAAGCCTTGCCCCCGCAAGGGAGCTTTGAACTGCTCCAGTTCGGTAAGGTTGTCGCCGCCTTTCAAACCAAAGAGTTGGGGAGCTCCGATGTTTTGGGGGCGATCGCCATTTTTCGGTTGCAGCAGTCCCAGCCTGAACTATCCCTGCGTTCTCTCCGGCAGCTCGATAACTTCATTATTGTCCCCAAGGGAACCGCCCCTACGCACAGTGTTACCTACCAGTACACCTGCCCACCGATGATCCAACCGTTGATCCTGCAGCAGGGCAAGCGCTACTTTACGGCCCTAGGTGCCAAGTCCCAGTGGCTCAATCAGGCGGCGATCGCTTCCTTGGTCTGCGTAGACATCAACCTTGACGGGCAATCAGAAATTATTGCTGGACTGCGGCTTGACAACCCCCTCCGCCCCATTGGCACCAATGAAGCCGAATGGCAGCAGTTTCTCAGCCGTTCCGTCACGGAGCGCCAAGAATATAGCCTGCTGCTGCTGCTCCGGCGCGGGGAGTCCGGATGGCTCGCCGAGCCGATTTTGACCCACACCCGCGCCCTCTCCTATCTCAATGACAGCATTGTCAGTTACGTTTTGGTGGGCGCTGAGGATCTCACGGGCGATCGCACCTTGGAACTGATCATTCGGGAAGTGGGGCTCAATACCGTCGATGCCCACGTGCTTACCCCAGTAGTGGAGGACGGCAAGCCATGGCAGTGGCAGCGGTACTACCGCAGCAATCGCCCGCTGGCCATAGTTGAGTGAACCCAATTCTCTATCCCCGGCCGGATAGTCGCAGGCAACTGATTAAATTATTCTTAAATCAAGTTAGATTCCTTAACAACAACGGAGCGCAATCATGGAAAGCACCAACCAAGAGCCTAAGTTTGGCTTCAACACCTTTGCCGAAACCTGGAACGGACGTTTGGCTATGCTAGGTTTTGTTATCGGCCTTGCTACCGAATTCATCACCGGCCAAGGCATCCTTTCGCAAATCGGCCTGTTCTAATCTATTTCATTCTTACTGATTGATGCACTAAATTGATGCACTAGTTTTAATGCATTAAAAAACTGAGCGAGGGGCACGTCCCCTCGCTTAGTTTGTGCTTACTTGCGCCTGGGAATAAGGACAGCTAGGGCGCTAGGGCACTGCCCCGCAACAGGCTACCGATGGTTTTGGCGGTGATTTTTAGCTGCACCAAGGGATTGGCAGGAACAACCGTTTTGTACAGGTAGCTGTCAAAGGTCAGCTTCTGTACATCGCGATCAGCACACATCTCCACAAAGGCTTCCCGGGAAGCATCGGAGTTGTAAAACACCCGTTGCAAAATATCCAACACGGTGTAGGTCAGCCCGTAGGCGCGATCCCACTGCCGGATGTAGGTCTTGAGATCGGCGCTAGAGGGTATGCGACGCCCCCCATCCGAAGTGGCAACGATGGTTTCGGCGCACATTTTTCCGGACTTGGCGGCAAAGTAAATGCCCTCACCACTGGATTTGGTGACATAGCCAGCAGCATCGCCAACTAGGGCGATCCGGCCGACGACCCGACGGGGGCGAGGATGTTCGGGAATGGGGTGGGCTTCAATTTTAATCACTTCGCCGCCGGCAATGCGCTCCCTGGCCCGCTCCCGAATGCCCGCTTGCAGTTGCTTGATTTGCTTCTGGTTGCGGTGCATGGTTCCCGTGCCTACAGCCACATGGTCGTACTTGGGAAATACCCAGGCGTAGAAGTCGGGGGAAACATCCTTGCCGACATACATTTCGGCGCGGTCTTCGTAGTACTTCATTTTGTCGGCGGGAATGCGAATGCGCTCTTGGAAGGCGATCGCATAGTTGTAGTCCCCAGCATCCATGGCCTTAGCCACGACCGAATTGGCACCATCGGCCCCCACGATAAGGTCAACTTCCAGGGTTTTGAGGGTGCCTTCGGAGGTGCCGCCAGCAAAGTCCGAGTAGGTGATTTGGTAGGGTTGATCGCCGTTGTTGGTAATCTTGATGTCCAGCACCCGACCGTTGATGAGGTTGGTGCCAAGGCAAGCGGCCCGCTGCCGCAGGAAGCCATCGAGGATTTCCCGGCGGCACATGCCAATATATTCAGCGGTATTGTCGAGGTGGATATCGACTTCTACATTGCTAGGAGAAATCATTTTCATCTGCCGCACCCGCCGATCGATGATGTCGGCAGGGAGTTCAAACTCCGACACCATGCACAGGGGAATGGCACCGCCGCAGGGCTTGGCATTATCTAATTTGCGTTCAAAAAGGTAGGTTTCGATCCCAGCTTTGGCAAGGGTTTCCGCCGCACAGGAGCCGGCGGGCCCGCCACCGACAACAGCAACTCGTAAGGTCAAAAGAACTGCTCCATTAGGCTGAAAGTTTTCTGGATGGTAACATTGGCCCGAGGAGGACTTGGGGTAAATTCGTGATTTTTAATATTCCGTTGCCATGGAGGAACTAGAGCCCCAGCTGGGGGTGGCGATCGCACAGTTCAACCGCGGAGACTACTATGCTTGCCACGATAGCTTGGAGGCACTGTGGCACGATGCACCGCTCCCCGAACGCAATTTTTACCAGGGGCTTTTACAGGTGGCGGTGGGGCTTTACCATCGCGATCAGCAGAACCTGCCCGGGGCGATGCTCCTTTTGGGCGAGGGGATCGGACGGTTGCGCCGCTACCTGCCCGAGCATAGCGGGGTGGATACGGAGCAGTTGGTGCGATCGGCGACGGCACTTCTGGCAGCACTGCAGCGCGGGGACTCAGGGGAGACGCCCCGCTTGGTGAGCCTGGGAACCGGGGAAGATGTTCCAGGATTGGGGAAGGGCGATATCATAAAGCCATAGCATGCGGAGGCTGGGGCATGAATCGCACGATGTTCTTGGCGACTTTGGCGGTTTTGACGGTGTTGGTGGTGGGAAGCTCGCTACCCAATCGGTTCTATCGGGGGCAGGAGCAGATTTTTTTTCTGGCAACGGCGGCGACGATGGTGCTGGGGGTGGCGGGTTTGGTGCTGTTTTTTAACATCCGAACCCTGTCATGAGCACCTGCAACCCTCTCCTGTCAGCGGGGGTAACGGCAGGATTGTGTACCCTCGCGCTTTGGGGCAGTGGAATGCCCTCCTTGGCTAGTACCGTGCAAAAACGCATGATTCCCGTTGGCGAGTGGCAGGGGATTCGATCCTATATCCATCCGGAGTCCCTGCGGCGCACCTATCCCTTTGCCCGGTTTCGGGTGTACACAGTTTTTCCGCCCACCGCGGGCACCATAGGAGCCATCGATACATCAATGTCGGTGGATTGCGTTGCCGCTCTGGTTCGTGTGGTCGAGATTGTGCGGTACAACAGGCAGGGGCAGGTGGTGTCGGAGCAGTTGTTTGGTCCCGAGACGGCGGTGCGAACGACCCAGTCCCTTGTGGGCTTCCGGGATGGAATTTTGCGCGCTGTGTGCTAAGCCTTGTGCTAAACGGAGGGAGAACAGTTCATGGAAGCGCTTTTCAACCAGTTGGAGCAGCAGTTGGCAACGGAAAATTACGGGGCAGCCCTGGAGACGGCGCAGACCTTGGGGCAGCAGTTTCCCCAGGAGTTGCAAGTCAAGCTGGCGATCGCCCGGGTGCACAGTGCCATGGGAGCGGTGGTTGCGGCGGAGGAGCTCTATCGCCAAGTTATGCGGGAATCTGCCCAGCCGAAGGTGCTGGCGGAAGCGCGGCGGGGGTTGCAGGTTTTAGAAGACCGGGAGCAGGCGGCGCGGCAACAGCGGGTGACCCAACTTCTGGCGGCGGGTCAGGGCCAGGGTAATGGCTTTTTGGCCCTGTTGCCCGTGACCCCAGAACTGCGGGATAGGGCGGTGGCCAAGGTGGCGCGGTTGTTTCGCACGGATATGTATACCGCTAAGTTTCGGGTGCCGTTGCGATCGCTCAAAATCATCCGCACGGGTATGGCAGCCCAGATGCTGGTTTTTGCGGAGGAATTCACTGCGGAGGGTATTCCGGCCCTGGCTGTGGATTTGGGCATGGTGGCCCAAGTGCGGGTATTTGTTGTCCAGGAACTGCATCCCATGGGTATGGATCGGGTGCGGGTTGCGAGCCGCCGGGGCGAGATCCTTGAGCTGTCTTGGGCAGAGGTGCGGGGACGGGTCTACGGCGTGTTGCCAACCTATGGCGAGGTGGTCGATGTGGATGCCAAGCGGCAACTCATTCGCCGCGAAGGACTGCTGGATCGGGTGCGGTTTTGCGATCTCCACGTGCCTGCCCAAAAGTTGGTTGTGCGGCTGCACGACAACGGATTTCAGTTTGCGGCGGGGGTGGGGCTTGACCTGCCGGCGGCGCTCACGATTCAGGAGCGGTGGCGCTCTCTGATGGACTGGCTGGGTAACAAAGTGCCCCACGCTGCCGTTTACGACGATCTAGGGGACTTTGCCGATATGGCCAAGGGTTTTCCCGACCTCTTGCCCGAGGAACCCTATGTCGATTTGCTCCGCCTCAAACCCAGTGTCATGGATGCCTGTTTCCACCTTTACAGTTGCACCTATCTGGTGGGGCAATCCGCAGCACCTAGTCTAGGGTAATCCGTGCTCCAAGCATTTCCAGCTTGGTTCTTTGGGCCAGGGTCAGACCGGAAGCATGGCTGAGATCTAACCCCTCGTAGAGTCGCGGCTCCCGCAGGGTACGGGGTTGCCCCGTATCGGGGTGGCTCCAGACCTTAATGGTTTCATCGCGGCTGCCGCTGGCGAACAGTTGGTTGTTGTCGGGGCCCATGGCGATCGCATAGATGGCTTCTTTGTGGGCAGGAATCGTGTGGAGCAGGGCACCGGAGGGCAGGTCCCAGATGCGTAGGGTGCGATCGCTGCCCCCACTGACCATGAGGGTGCCGTTGTGGGTCATGGCCACCGAGAGCACCATGCCGTCATGGTCGGTCAGGGTACCCTGGGGTGTTTGGGTGGGTAGGTGCCACAGGTGTAAGGCACTACTGGCGATCGCCACAAGGTTGTGGACGGGACAGTAGGCCACGCCATGGATGGCATCGAGACCTGCGGTAAGGCGGTGGAGCACCGTTCCTTGGGCCACATCCCAGATGGCGACGGTTTTGTCGCGGCTGCCACTGATGAGGTAGCGATCGCCCTCGGCAAAGGCGAGGGATTGAACACCTGCTTGGTGTCCCTCCAGGGTGCGCTGAAAGGTTTGGGTGTCCCGATGCCACAGCCGAATCGTACGATCGGTGTCGCCAATGGCCAAAAACTGCCCATCTTGGCTAAAGCAAAGGGAGCGCGGGAGATTGGGATGGATAGAAATCACGGCAACGGACTCCCCCGTAGCGGTATGCCACAGCCGTACCGTGCCGTCCTCACTGCAGGTGGCGACCTGCTCGCCATCGGGCGCGAAGGTCGCCTGCCAGATGCGCCCCCCATGGCCCATTAGGCGCTGGATGCACGTTCCGGATGGCAGGTGCCAAAGTCGCAAAATGGAGTCATCCCCCCCACTGGCAATCAGATCGCCGCGAGGATGGAGGGCCACGCTCCACACGGCGTTGCTATAGCCCTGGAGGATCCGAAACTGCTGCCCGTTTTTGACCTCCCAAAGGCTGAGGAGGTGGTCATTGCTCGATTGCACGTCGCCGAAGGCCGGTTCGGCCCAGGTGTTAGAAAGACCAAAGTGCCCTTGGAATGTACGCACGCATTGTCCCGATCGCACCTCCCACATTTTGACCAGGGCATCGCCACTGCAACTGGCGAGCAGTTCTCCCCGGGGATGGCAGGCAATGGAACGAACCCAATGGCGGTGGCCGTAGAGGGTTTTGACGCATTCCTCCGAGATGGGATTCCACAGGCGGATGGTGCGATCGCCACTGCCACTGGCCAAAAGCTGCCCGCTAAATCGGACGGCAAAGACCGTATGTCGGTGGCCGGTCAGTACCCGAAGACAGTTGCCGGTCTCCACATTCCACAGGCGAATGGTTTGATCTTCGCTGCCACTGGCCAAAACATTGCCATTGTGGTTAAAGTCTACGGACCACACTAGGTCATCGTGGCCGGTCAGCACCCGCGCGCAGGTAAGGGTGCCAAGATCCCAAAGGCGGATGGTTTGGTCGTCACTGCCGCTGGCCAGGAGCGCTCCTTGGGGGTGAATGGCCACGCTGCTGACAATATCGGTGTGCCCCTGGAGTACTGCCATCGGCGCCTGGGACTGGGCATGCCATAGCCGCACACTGCGATCGACATGGCCGCTGGCTAAGAACTGCCCATCGGGACTGTACACCACCGCCGTGACCTGACCGATGAATCCCCGCAGCGTCCGCAGGCACGTGCCGGACTGCACATCCCACACCTTGAGGGTTTGGTCATAGCTGCCGCTGACCAAAAGGCTGCTGTCGGGGCTGAAGCTGAGGGTGGAGACCCAGCCGCTGTGACCCTTCAGGGTAAGGAGAGGACGCCCGTCCCGTACCCGCCACAGGTGGATTTCGCCCTTGGAGTCCCCAACGGCTAGCTGTTGTCCGTCGGGGCTAAAGGCGGTGCACAGCACCCCGCCGATCACCTCGGCAAAGACAGTTTTCTGGAACTTGGCATTTCTAAACGAAACATTGTGCAACGGCACCTCTGCCAGATAGGCTTGGCGGATGGGCATGGCGGAAAAGTCAGCGCCCCGTAAGTCTGCCTTGAGCCATCCCAGCAAATTGAGCATGTTGCCCGCGGCATAGTCGGTGCCCACTTCCTGCCCGTTGCGGCGATCGCGCCGGCGCAGCTCTAGCAGCAGGTCGTTGATCTGCTCAGCAATGACTTCCTTAGTTTCCAATTTGGTCAGCAACTTAGAGATCAGGGGCTCCAGCAGCACCCGCTCCTGACTTTGGCGGATGTAGTCCTTAGCCGATGCCTTGACGAGGGCGTAGTGGCGCAGGTAAAACAATTGCTTTTGCAGCCGTGCCTGGATCGCCGACAGCACGCCAATGGGCTGATCCTGGGAGATCTCGTAGTAAAACTGCTCAACCAACAGCGTCGAAACGTACTCCATGACCACGGGTTGCTGGGTGAAGCCGCGCCCGCTCTGCTCCAGGAGCGATCGCCGTCTGAGGGAACTGAGGGCCTGCATCAAATCGGAGTGCTCAACTTGGGGCACGATATCCGACTGCAACTCCCCGTCGGAACAGGGTTCGCGATTGATAGCCAGCCAGTACATCACCTGTTTTTCCACTGCCGAAAGCCGCTTAAATTGCTGCTCTAGGAGCTTGCTGACGCCGCTAAAGCTAATGGTGCGCTGGTCTAAAAAACGATTGATGCTGTCGGCAAAAATTTCCTTGATTGAGGTTGCGGCAATTTTTAGGGCCAGGGGATTGCCGCGATACCATTCCACGAGGCGGTGGATGTCCTGGCGATCGCCCGTCAATCCCTTAGCCGCCAGCATTTGCTCTGCGGCGGTTTCCTCAAGTCCCGTAAGGCGCAGCACCCGCACCGGTAGGCGATCGCCCTCAAGGTTAGCAATTTCGGAGGGCAACTCCCGCGTGGTGACTACCAGGCAACTGTGGTGGGAGACCTCCCCCAGCCGCCGCAGGATCAGTCCATACTGCTCGTAGTCCCGGTTATAGGTGCCCACGTGTTCCCCGCCCTGGAGCACCGATTCAAAATTATCGATCACCAGCAAGCAGCGGTGGCGGCGCAAATATTCCAGCAGCCGCGACAGCAAATCCTCCACATCGTCGCCAAATTCCGTCTCCTGCTGCCCCGAAGCCAGGTGAATCCACTGGGCTAAAATCTCGGACGGCGGCTTGACATTGTTGAAAGAACGCCACGACAGGAACTCAAAACGGGATTGGAGGTTTTGGGACATCTTGACGGAAAGGGAGGTTTTGCCCAGCCCCCCAATCCCATGGATGGCCACCAACCGGCAGCGATCGCCCTCGATCCACTGCTCTAGGGTCGTCAATTCTTCGCCCCGTCCGTAGAAAACCGACACATCCGCCACCTCTCCCCAGTCCTGCTGGCTTGGTCTGGTGAGGAGCTGGGTTTCTACTACTGCCGCTGTCTGGGCCGCCTGCTGCTGCAAAAAATGCCGCACCGCCGCCGGGAGATTGGACTTGCTAACTTTTTCTCCCACCAGCTCGGAGATTTTGTGCCATAACTTATGGCTGACTAACTTGATGTAGCCAGCGTTGTAGCCCGTTTCCTTGGCAATTTCGGCGTAGGATTGCCCGCGCCAAACACCCAGAAAAACCGAGCGCTCCACGGCGGTGAGGGCATGGCTACTGAAGCGGCTTTCTAAGGCAGCAAGATGTTCTTCGGCGGTCATGGATTTGGGGGCGATGTAACCAAAGTATGGGCCATAAATAACTTAGTTATTCAAGTTCCTCCCAGGAATATAACTTTTCCCTGCCCCGGGCTGCCGCATTCCTCCAAAAGGGCTCGTACACTAGGAATTGCAGTATCGCTGGTATGGGCGCGCGTCCCCAAGGTCAGAAAAGGTCGCTTTTAGTCGAGATTTAGCGGTCTGAACGCCGCATTTTGTCACAAATATTTTTCTAAGGACACAAAAGTCTAAGAATTGTGGAAAAAAAGTTAAGCTCCCCCTATCTCCCCTGATGATTAGTCTATGAAGATTGCCCTCGTCCACGACTACCTGACACAGCGCGGCGGTGCCGAGCGGGTTTTTGCGTTGCTGTGCCAGTATTTTCCGACGGCGGATGTGTGGACGTCCCTCTACGCACCGACCCAAACCATCGACCTTGGCGATCGCCCCGTGGGCACAACCTACCTCCAGCACCTGCCGGGAGCCTCCCGCTTCTTCCGCCTCCTGGCTCCGTTCTACTACGGGGCATTCCAAACCCTCGACATGAGTGCCTACGACTTGGTACTCAGCAGCACGACCAGTTTTGCCAAGGCGGTGCGGCGACGTCCCGGAGCCAAGCACATTTGTTTTTGCCACAACATCACCCGGTTTTTGTGGGATACCACCACCTACCTGCGGGAGTTTCCCCGGTACCGGCGGATGCGACCGCTCCTCGAACCCATTTTTGCCCTGATGCGCCGCCAGGACTACGCCATTGCCCAGGGTCCTGACCTCTACGTAGCCAACTCCACTACGGTGAAGGAGCGGATTGAGTCCGTGTACGACAAACCCGCCGTGGTGCTGCACTATCCCATCGACGAAACTAAGTTTGTTTTTGGGGCCCAGAAGCAGGATTTTTATTTGGTGGCAGCCCGCCTCCTGGGCTACAAACGGGTGGACTGCATTATCGAAGCCTTTAACCATCTGGGCCTGCCCCTCAAGATCATGGGGGACGGGCCAGAACGGCGGCGCTTGGAAGCTCTGGTGCGATCGCCCCAGATTGAGTTTCTCGGCGAGGTAAGCGACACGGCCCGCACTCGATGGATGGCCGATGCCAAGGCTGTAGTTGTCGCTGCTATGGAGGACTATGGCTTGGTGCCCATTGAAGCCAATGCCAGCGGCACTCCAGTGCTCTGTTACGGTTACGGCGGCGTGCGGGACACCCAACGGGAGGGCGAGACGGGCTTATTTTTTGGGCAGCAAACTCCAGAAGCTATTATCGAGGCAGTGCGGTGCTTTGAAGGGCGATCGTGGCATCCGGCGGCCATCCGGCAGCACGCCCTAGGGAACTTTTCCCGTCCGGTTTTTTTCCAAAAATTGGAGCATCTGATCGGGACGGCTGCCCCTACCCAGGTTCAGGTCGAAATTCCGTAGGTACTGAGTAGGTACTGAATAGTTCGCTTCCGATTGTGTTTGATGGTTGTCGTTTTTGCGCTTTTGAGGAACCAGTTATGACTTCAGGTCAACCCTTACTTTCCGGTACGTCCGCGGCTCCCATGGAAACTGACATGGGCTACGGCAAGCTGTTTGCGGTGCTACTGCGGCGTAAATGGTGGGTGGTGGGCTGCGTGGGGCTAGGGATCGCCGGTGCCTTGGTGGTGAATCTGTTTTCTAGGTCCACCTACCGCAGCCAGATGCAACTGCTGGTGGAACCCAACTACCGCTCCCGCAGCAAGGATGAAAGCCCGATTACGGCGGAAACCAATGTCCAAATTGACTATGCCACCCAACTGACCCTAATGCGCTCTTCCCAGATGTTTGAGCGGGCTCGTCAGATTCTTGCGTCCCGCTACCCGGGTATTGGCTCCGAACTGGGGCGATCGCTCCGGGTTGAGCAGATTTCCCGAGGGCAAACCGCCACCAAAATCATTGCCGTAGACTACACCAGCGACAGCCCCACCAAAACCCGGGATGTCCTTAAGGCCTTTGAGCAGGTCTACTTGGAGTACAACCGCGAACAGCAGGAAAAGCGCCTCACCAGCGGACTGGAGTTCATCGATAAGCAAATACCCAAGGCCCGCCAAAAAATTGCCGAAGCCACCAACGACCTCGAGTCCTTTCGCCGCAAGCACAATCTCTTTGATGCCAGCCAGCGGATGACGGAGGTGACCGCTGCCCTGTCGAGTATTGAGCAGCAGCGCCGGGCTACAACCCTAGAGCTGCAACAGGTGCAGTCCCGCTACGACACCCTACAGCAAAGTTTGGGGCGATCGCCCGCGCAGGCGGCCCAGGCGACCCGCTTGGCCCAGTCCGGCACCTTTCAGACCCTCGAAGCCGAAATCCAAAAGGTACGGGTGCAGCTACTCCAAGAAGAAACCCGCTTTACCGCCTTATCCCCCACGGTGCGGGCCCTGCGCGATCGCCTCCGCCAACTCGAAGCCGCCCAAGCCCGGGAACGCCAGCGCCTGACTGGGGGCGAAGCCGCCGCCACCTCCGGACTCGATCAGGCCCTCGCCAGTCAGCTGATCGAGGCGGCCAGCACACTCCGTCAACTCCAAGCCCGGCAGCAGGTGCTTAGCCGCCAAGAGCAGGAACTGCGGGCCGAAATCAAGCGCCTCCCGCGGCTGCTCAGTGAATACGAAGCCCTAAGGCCCCGCCTCCAGGTGGAGCAAAATGCCCTAGAAGAACTCCTCAAGCTGCGCCAGCAACTCAGCGTCGAGCAGGCCCGGGGTGGTTTTGACTGGCAGGTGATCGAACAGCCCCGCGAAGGGATCGAGGAACCCCCCAGCCATCGGCGCAATCTCCTGCTAGGGGTAATTGCCGGTGCCTTCATTGGCTGTGGATTGGCCTTCCTCCGCGATCTGCAGGATGACACGGTGCACACCACCGCGGAACTAGAGCAGCAGTCTACCCTCACCCTACTGGGCATCACGCCGCGATCGGCTGCCCTCGCCGCACCTAAATCCGGGAACTTCTTGCCCCCCTTCCTCAAGGGACAAAGCAGCAGCACCCTGGCATGCCGGAGCGCCACCGATGTGCTGCAATGGACGCCCTTCCGTGCGGCCATGGATTTAATCTACAAAAATATTCGCCTATTGGAGCCACGGGAACTGCTGCGGTCGATTACCATCACATCCGCCCTACGGGGGGAGGGAAAATCCACCATATCCCTAGGCTTGGCCAGCAGCGCGGCCCGGATGCACCAGCGGGTGCTGTTGGTCGATGGGGATCTCACCACCCCCAGCCTCCATGGGCTGCTGCGGCTGCCCAACGAGCGGGGGTTGTCAACGCTGCTGGCGGATCCCCTGGCTTGCCACATTGAGGATGTGATTTGCAAAACGGAGTCTGGCATTGATGTACTGCCGGCGGGTCCTATCCCCCAGGATTCGGCGCGCCTGCTCAGTGGACCTACCCTCCGCAAACTGATCGCCCACCTGGAGCACACCTACGATTTAATCATTCTGGACACGCCGCCGGTTTTGGAGACCGTCGATGCCCTTGAGGCAGCTTCGGCATGCCGGGGGGTAATTTTGGTGGGGCGCATCAGTCAGGTGACCCGCAGTGAATTTCAGGAGGCGATGACAGTGCTGCAAAGCTTTAACCTCATTGGGGCGATCGCCAACGGTGCCCAGAAGGTGCGCTTCAGCCAGCGGGTAGCAACGGTGCTGGATCTTGACGATGCCGATGAAGAGGACTACGAAGAATAGGCCAAGGGGAGTACTTCCATCAGGGCAGTGCCAGCATCATCGACCGTAGCACCGAAGGACAAAATGCCATCCTGATGTCCACCCATGGCCAAAACCGGACGGGTAAAGGGATCGGCGATCGCCCCGTAGAGTTGGGCCACATTGACAGCCATGGCGGCCGTGCCGTAGGCAATGGCGGGATCCGTATGCCAGCCCTGCCCCAGGAGGTAATGCCATAAACCACTGTTGTGAACGTGCAAAACAGCACCAAGGGCAGGATGCACTTGATAGAGGGTGTGGTGGGTGCCCGATTCGCTGCTTGGGGGAAAGGTGCCAACACAGCAGAGGGTGTGGGCTTCCCAATCGTAGTGGGTCACCCACGTATACTGGTCGGGGGCGAGATGGGGCAGGTGGGCCTGCTGGCTGCTGGTAATCACAAAGCCTCCCTGCGGGTGCCGTAGGCTGACATTGCCGTAGCTAATGCCCTGGGTATCGCGACCGATGAGGTGCTTTTGCTGCAGAATGCGACGCCATTGCTCTAGCGTGCCATAGCCCGCGAATTCGTCAAGGGGGTGTTGTTGCCACTGGGCGATCGCAAAGGAGATGATCCCTTCTTCCATGGCAAGACCTAACCCAGGCGCTGCAAGATCAGGTCATCGAGGCTGAAGTCAATTTCGGCTGCGGGGCGTCCCGACAGGAGGTAGTCCTGACGGAAGGAGGTTTCCAGACCGCTGACCAAATCGTATTCCGGCTCCCAGTCCAGATCGCTCATGGCTTTGTCGATGGAAGCAAAGAAGTGCTGCAAGCGGAAGGGAAAGGCCTTTTGCTTGCCGAAGTCAAAGTCCTTGGGGTTGTAAAAGCAAAACGTGAGTTGATCGGGGGATTTACCAGCAGCGATCGCACAGGCCCGGGCCAGCCCTTGGTACGTAACGTAGCGCAGGTCAGAAATATTGTAGATTTCGCCGATCGCCCGCTTTTCTTGCATAACCGCAGCTTGGGCCGCAGCGAGGTCTTCGACATGGCCGAGCTGGGTAATCCATTGCCCATGGCCGGGAATGGGCAGGGGGCGATCGCGCACGATCCGGTCAAAGAACCAGGATTCTACATCGTTGTAGTTTTGGGGGCCGTAGATATACACCGGACGCAGGGCGGTGAACGGAAAGCCATGTTCGGCATAGGCGGCGGCTAAATATTCCTCCGTGTCCCGCTTGCCCCGATGGCGACTCTTGGGATCCGTCGCATCGGTTTCAAAGTAGGGGAGGATTTCCGACTCCCGGTACACCCCCGCCGAACTCATATATACAAAATGGCGGATGCGCCCGCGGAAGAGTTCCACCAACGGTTGGGTGTCGGCCAACTCCCGCCCGTTATTATCAAAAATGACATCGAATGATTCCCGTGCTAGTTTCTCCCTGAGTTGCTGGGGGTCGGTGCGATCGCCCACAATGGTGGTCACGCCGTCGAGGGGTGCCGGACGATTGCCGCGATTGAACAGCACCACCTCATGGCCGCGGGCAACAAGGAGCTTTGTCAGAGCCACACCGATAAACCGCGTCCCCCCCATTACCAGCACACGCATAGGCTTTCCATCCACCCTAACCAACCTAAGCATCATACCTGACCGCGCATGCATTATCGTCTCGGCTACGGCTCCTACGATACGGTTCCCGCCCCCAAGGGTGCCTCGGTGCATATCCAGTCCTTCGCCCGGGCGATCGCCACCCAGGGTAGCCTCGATCTGATCACCGTTGCAAATCCTGGTCAGCCCCCGCAGCAGCGCCACCCCGATGGGTACGTGCACCACGCCATTCCGGCACCGGGCAAAACTCTGATTCAGCGGGTGCTCGCCTTCCGTGCTGCCTTGGTCGCCTGGCCCCACGGATCCTACGATCTGGTACAGTTTCGCTCCATTTTTGAGGGGCTGCCCATCGTCCTAGAGCGTGATCGCTGGGCCCGGCGGCTGTTGTTTGAAGTCAACGGCATGCCCTCCGTGGAATTAAAGTACCGCTATCCCGATGTCGCCGAGGATAGCCAACTCAACGACAAGCTGCGGACCCAGGAAGACCTCTGCCTCCAGGGCAGCGACCATCTCATCACCCCCAGTGCCGTTACCCAGCGCTATCTGCAGGAGCGGGGTGTGCCAGCGGCGCGGATTACGGTCATTGCCAACGGCGTAGATCTCGATCAGTTTCCCTACTGCGATCGCCCGCTGTTTGCCGAAGAGCGGCTCCACCTGATTTACTACGGCACCCTCGCCCCTTGGCAGGGCATTGATACCCTGATCCGCGCCCTAGGACTGCTCCAGGCGGATGTCCTCACCCACCTCACCCTCATCGGCCATGGCAGCAAATCCCAAATCCATGGTTACCGCCGCCTCGCCGAGAAACTCCACCTAGGCGAACGCCTACACATACTGCCGCCCATGGCCCAAACCGAACTAATCCCCCACCTGCACCGCGCCGACGTGATTGTGGCCCCCCTTGCCCCCTGCGATCGCAATCTCGTCCAGGGCTGCTGTCCCCTCAAAGTCCTGGAGGGTATGGCCACAGGAATCCCCGTTGTCAGTTCCCGCATGCCCGTAGTCACCGACCTAGGGCACGACCAGAGGCACTTTGTTCTGGCGGAACCCGGCTCCAGCACCGACCTGTCCGCCAAAATATTTGACCTATACCAGCGGCCCGACCATGCCAAGGCGATCGCCCAACAGGCCCGGCAGCACATCGTCCAAAACTTCACATGGCACCATGCCACCACCGCCCTAATGCAGGTTTATGGGCAACTCCTGAACCTTTGACCAAAGAACGGCGATCCGCGTTAAGATCAAAATCTCTTTTTTGGGGATGTGGCGGAATGGTAGACGCTACGGACTTAAAATCCGTTGACCGATAAGGTCGTGCGAGTTCGAGTCTCGCCATCCCTATGCTATGCATGTTATGCCGCAAGTCCTTGATAGGGATGGCTCTTTAAGTTTATCTGTCAGTAGTTAGAATCAAGCTGCTGATGCTGTCGGTGGGCAAGGTGCTTCGCCCCTTTTGATAAGGAGCGGCAGAGCTAATAGGTGAATAGTCATTACGCAGTATTAAGAGAAAATCTATCAGTCACTTCTAGTTAAAAGCTTGAAAATCTTATGAATGATAGAGCTTAAGGTTAATCCTAAAGTGTATCGTGAATTTAGTTAAAAATTAAACGCTCCTTGGCTATATTAGTTTGTATGTAGAGATTGGTAAAGCACTAACTGAGTAAGCGGATCTAAGCGAAACTCAAACAAATTTGACAATCCCTGTACTTAAAATTTGCTGATAGTTTATCCTCCTTTAATAGTACAGGGGAAGTTCGTTAATACAGTTAATCAATCCTACGAGGCAGAGGATAAATCCAAGCAACCTCTAGAAATTTTTAAAACAGGAGCAGAACGGGCGATAGAGACGAATGAAGCTACAGGAACGATTTGGATTAACGAACAGCTAGAAGCCTTAAATATAAAATTTAGCCTAGAGGATCTGCACCATGAACATCGCTCAAATTAGCACCGATGGCACCCGCCAGATTGTGATACTTCCTGAGGGGTTCAAAATGTCGGGAACGGAAGCTTACATTAAAAAAGTTGGAGGTGCGATCGTCCTGATTGCCAAAGATAAACCCTGGCAATCTCTGTTTGAGAGCTTGGAGCAATTCTCTGACGATTTCATGACCACAAGAGAACAGCCCACCTTCGACGTTCGAGAGACGTTTTAGATGTAATATTTTTTGGATACCAACATTTGCATTTATCTAATTAAGCAAAAACCTCCCAAGGTATTGGAGCGATTTTCAAATCTTGCTTTTTCGGATATTTAGCATATCCTCTATCACTGTAGCGGAACTAGAGTATGGCGTTTGTAAGAGTCAGCAGCCAGAGGAAAACCGTAGTGCCTTGATGCAATTTTTAATCCCACAGGAAATCGTTGAATTCGATCAAGCTGCTGCGATCGTCTATGGCGAAATTAGAAGCGATCTAGAAAGTAAAGGGCTTGTGATCGGGGCAATGGACATGCTGATTGCTGCTCGAGCCTTGAGCCTTGGTGTTACGTTGGTCAGCAACAATGTGCGAGAGTTTTCACGCATGCCAATCTATCTCTACAAAACTGCGCAGAATGAATCGCAACAAAGGGAGTAAACCTGACATGGCGATTGCGGCGATCAAACTACCAATGGAGAAAATTGTCGAGTTCTGCCACACAGGGCAAGTGACAGAATTTGCTCTATGTGGCTCTGTCCTACGTGATGACTTTCGCCCCGACAGCGATATTGATGTGATGGTGCAATTTCACCCAGATGCTCACCCCACCTTCCGTATCCTAGACCAGATGGAAGCAGAGCTTAAACAATCTTTGATCGAGATATTGACCTGATTACCCGTCAGGACATTGAGGTCAGCCGCAACTATTTACGCCGTCACGAAATCCTTTCCTTAGCCCAAGTGATTTATGCAACGGGATCTTCAATTCTTGCTTGATATGCTGCAATCAGCAGATCGATCCTGACCTACACCGCTCAATGCTCAAAGGATGAGTTGGTTGCAAACGTGCAGCTTCAAGATTCAGCCATTCGGCGGCTATTGGTGATTGCTGAAGCAGCAAGGCGGGTTTCAGATGCAACTCGGCAGGCATTACCGAATGTTTCTTGAACAGAAATCAACGGAATGCGAAATCGGTTGGTGCACGAATGTAACGATGTCAACCTCAACATTGTGTGGGATGTGGTGCAGTTTGAGATACCACCTTTAATTGAGGAACTGAAATCGCACATTCCGCTAGAGCCGCAAGGAAAGCGGGGGGATGCGATCGCGGCGGCACAATACATCGACGGAGCTGATTGCCAAGAGATTATCTCCGGGCACCAAAAGTGACTCATGGTGTCCCAGAAATATTACAAGGGTAAGCAAAAAAACAGGCAAGCTCACCTAAATGCCGAGGCGCTGATAGATAGCATCCAAATTTTTGAGGTGGCGCTGGGCGTCGAAGCATTGGGCTAGCTCCTCGGCTGGGATCAACGATTGAACCGTAGGATGCTGGCTGATTTGGGCGCGGAAGTCGCCGTCGGCCCGATTCCAAGCCGCCATGGCAGCGCTCTGGACGATCGCATAGCTTTCTTCCCGGCTGAGGCCCTTTTCTACGAGGGCGAGCAATACCTGCTGGCTAAACACCACGCCGCCGTAGCAAAACAGGTTGCGGGTCATGTTTTCGGGATGGATCAGCAGATGCTGCACCAAGTCGTTGATTTCTGCAAGCATGAAGTGGAGCAGGATGCAGGCATCGGGGAGCATCACCCGCTCGGCGGCGCTGTGGGAAATATCCCGTTCGTGCCAGAGGGCCACATTTTCGATCATGGTGCTGGCATAGCCCCGCAGCATCCGGGCCATCCCCGTGAGGCGCTCGGAGCGGATCGGGTTGCGCTTGTGGGGCATGGCTGAGGATCCCTTTTGCCCCTGGGCGAAGTATTCTTCAACTTCCAAAACGTCGGTGCGCTGGAGGTTGCGGATCTCCACGGCAAAACGCTCAATGCTGGCACCTACGAGGGCGAGCACCTGGGTAAATTCGGCATGGCGATCGCGGGAAATCACCTGGGTCGAGGCGCAATCGGGAACCAATCCTAGCCGCTGGCAGGCGATCGCTTCTACCCGAGGATCGAGGTGGGCGTAGGTGCCCACGGCCCCAGAAATTTTACCGACGGCGATGCGCTTAGCCAAAACCATGAGGCGATCGCGGTGGCGCAGCACTTCCGCCAGCCACCCCGCCAATTTAAAACCAAAGGTGATCGGCTCGGCGTGGATGCCATGGGTGCGCCCGGCCATCAGGGTGTGGCGATGCTGTTGGGCCTGGTAGCGCAGGGTTTGGCTGAGGGTTTCTATTTGGGATTGCAGAAGCTGGAGGCTGTGCACCAGTTGGAGGGCGAGGGCCGTGTCTAGCACGTCGGAGCTGGTCAACCCCAAATGGATGAAGCGCCCGGGCGGGCCCACGTGCTCGTTGACATTGGTCAAGAAGGCGATGACGTCGTGGCGTACCTCGGTCTCGATTTCTTGGATGCGCTGGGGCGAAAACTGGGCCTTGGCCCTAATTTCCGCCACGGCCTCCGCTGGGATGTACCCTAATTCTGCCTGGGCTTCGCAAACGGCGATCTCGACCTGTAACCAAGCTTGATATTTGGCCTCCTCAGTCCAGAGGGCCCCCATGGCGGGGTGGGTGTAACGCTCGATCAAAGGGTGGGTTCCTAATAACGCAAGCTTTAAGTATAGGGGGCATTTTCAGCCCGGCCAATGCAATGGGGGAAGTTTGTCTCCCCCTGTGGGACAGTGCGGGCCCTCGGTATGATGGAGCTAGCCCATTTCCCCGATGCATGATGCTCGATCCTGCCACCCAAGGAAAATACGAACGCCTCCAAAGCCTACTGGCGGATTGCGGCCGCGTCCTCGTAGCCTACTCCGGAGGAATTGACAGCACTTTGGTGGCCCAGGTGGCCTTTACCGTCCTCGGCGATCGCATGGTAGCGGTCACGGCCCAGTCACCTTCGTTGCTGCCGGAGGATCTCGCCGCGGCCCAGTTCCAAGCCCAGGTCATTGGGATGCGCCATGAGGTAGTGACCACCCACGAGCTGGAGAATCCCCAGTACGCGGCCAATCCGGTCAACCGCTGCTACTTCTGCAAAAGCGAACTCCACGACACCCTGTGCCCCCTGACCCGGGCTTGGGGCTACGACTATTTGATGGATGGACTCAACGCCGACGATCTCCATGACTACCGTCCAGGGATTCAGGCGGCTAAGGAGCGGGGGGTGCGATCGCCCCTGGCGGAGGTGGGCATCACCAAGCTAGAGGTGCGCATGATTGCTCAGTTTTTAGGAATGCCCTGGTGGAATAAGCCAGCCCAGCCCTGTTTGAGTTCCCGATTTCCCTACGGCGAAGCGATTACGGTTGCCAAGTTGCAGCGGGTGGGGGCGGCGGAGTCCTATCTGCGGCAGCGGGGCTGGCAGGGCGACCTGCGGGTGCGTTCCCAGGGGGATACGGCCAAAATTGAAGTGGCGGGCGATCGCCTGGGGGAATTTCTGGAATTTTGCAACCCTGCGGAACTGGTGACTACGTTGCGCCAATTGGGATTCCAGACCATTACCTTGGATTTGGAAGGATTTCGCAGTGGCAAGCTCAACGATGGGGTGCGCCGGGGTACCCCTGGGGAATGACGGCTTTTGGGGCGTGGTTTTCAGCGCAGCAGCGGCAGGTGCTGTCCCAGGCCGTGGCGATCGCCCAGGAGCAGGGGTGTCAGCTCTACGCCATTGGTGGCATCGTGCGGGATTGGGTGACGGGGCGGATCCAGGAGCCCCCCCGGGATCTGGATTTGGTGGTGGCGGAAGGTGACGGTGTCGGGATGCACTTGGCGGTGGCCCTGGCCCAGCGGTGCGCTGCAGCGATGGGGTGCCGGTTGGTGCGCCACGAAAAATTCCAAACCGCAGAGCTGCTTTTTCCCGAATTCACCCTAGATCTGGCCACGGCCCGCCAGGAGGTCTATGCCCATCCCGGAGCCAATCCCCAGGTTTGCCCCGCCTCCCTGTGGCAGGACTTAGCCCGCCGCGATTTTACGGTCAATGCCCTAGCGATCACCCTAAACCCGGCGGTGCTGGCGGGGGGGGATGTGGAGGTGCTCGATCGCTTTGGCGGATTGGCGGATTTGCGTTCCAGGATGCTGCGCCCCCTGAAACCGGGTAGCTTTGCCGAAGATCCCCGGCGGATTTTTCGGGCCGTGCGCTTTGCGGTGCGTTTGGATCTGGCGATCGCCCCCGAGGCCATGGCGGAAATTGCGGCAACCCTGTCCACGGGAGCGTTTATCGGCTTGGGGGGCAGCCGTCTGCGGGCGGAGCTGATCTATTGCGCCCAGGAACCCCGTGCCGCCGCCATGGTTGCCCAACTGGCCGACCTCGGTGCCCTGGCTTGCTTCCATCCCCATCTGGGGCTGCCGGCGGATTTTGCTCCGGGTGTGCGCCGGCTGCGGCGATGGCAGCGCTACTTTGCCCCGGAACAAAGCATTGGGGATTCGATCGCCCTGTGGGTGCTGGCGGGGCTACCCCTGGCCGACCTGGATAGTGCCCCGGCCCTGCAGCGGGATCTGCCCCCCCAGTGGCTCCAGGCACTGCGGGATTTTCACCACCTAGCCGCGACCCTGCCGCCGTCTATACCCAGCCAGAGGGTGTTGTGGTTGCAGCGGTATTCCTTACCCACCCTGTTGCTGGCCGGGCAGGTGTCCCGGCTGCGACCGGGGATCTGGCGTTACCTAGCTCGCGATCGCCATGGAGCTTCTCCCCTGACGGGTGATGACCTGATCGCCCTCGGCTACCCCCGGGGCAAGGCCCTTGGCGCTGCCCTCTGGCACCTGCGCGCTGCTGTTTTGGATGGCATCGTTCCTCCCGGCGATCGCCCGGCAGCGATCCAATTTCTCCAAACACACCCGCCCGCCTGATTCCCTATCCCCAGTCGTCGTCCATCGCCTCGTCCCAGTCGTCCTGCACTGGGGGATTGGCGGCAGCGGGGCGCTTCTCTACCCTGTCCCGCGGTTCGGGATCAAAAACCTGGGGCGATCGCCGGGATGGGAGCGTAGCTCCAACGGCCCACACTACCCCACCGCCCCCGGCAAAGGTAACCAGCACCAAGCCCAGGGGCACCTGGATGGATACGGCATTGAGAAACCGCACCGTCACCAATTCGGGATTTTGGGCCGCAAAGAGCCCTACTCCCATCAGCAGCACCCACAGGGCCGCGAGCACGCCCAACCTAAGCCATGCCATGCAGCCATCCCCCAAACGCATCGGCAAAGGTGCCCGCCAAAATTGCCTGTCGCATCCGCTCCGTTAGCCGAATCAACTCCGTAATGTTATGGATTGCCAGCAGCGTTGCCCCCAAGGCTTCCTGCGATCGCACCAAATGGGCCAGATAGGCGATCGAAAAGTGCTGGCAGGTGTAGCAGGGGCAGGAGGCATCCAAGGGCTCCAAGGTGCGACGGAAGCGATTGTTCTTGAGGTTCCAGCGATCGCCCCCCACTACGGCCACCCCGTGGCGCGCCAACCGGGTGGGAATGACGCAATCAAACATATCGATGCCCGCCGCCACCGACTGCACCATCTCCCGGTGGGTGCCCACTCCCATCAGATAGCGCGGCTTGTGCTGGGGCAGGAGGGGTGTGGTGGCCTGCACAATCTTGGCAATCAACTCCGGTGGCTCCCCGACACTAACCCCACCGATCGCATAGCCCGGCAGGTCAAAGGCCACCAACTCCCGGGCCGAGCGCTGCCGCAAGTCGAGGTATACTCCCCCCTGGATAATGCCAAATAGGGCCTGATCCTGCGGTCGTTGATGGGCATGTATGCAGCGTTCCAACCAACGGGTCGTGCGATCGCTGGCTGTGGCAATCTGGTCATAGGTGGCAGGATAGGGGGCACACTCATCAAAGGCCATGATCACATCGGCGCCCAAGGCGTTTTGAATGGCGATCGACTTTTCTGGCGTCAACGTTACCATCTGCCCATCCCGGGGAGAGCGAAACGCCACCCCTTGGTCAGAAATTTCCCGGATATCGCTGAGGCTAAATACCTGAAAGCCGCCGGAGTCGGTCAAGATTGGCCCCCGCCACTGCATAAATTGGTGCAGCCCCCCCGCCGCTGCCACCAGTTCCTCCCCCGGTTGCAGGTGCAGGTGGTAGGTATTGGCCAAAATCATCTGCGCACCACAGGCAGCCACCTGATCGGGAGTGAGGGTCTTGACATTGGCTAGCGTCCCCACGGGCATAAAGCGCGGCGTTTCTACCACCCCATGGGGCGTCAGCCACCGCCCCGCCCGCGCCCCTGTCACCGGGCACTGCCCATCGAGCAAAAATTCCATCACTTGTGATTGATTGGTACGTACTCCATGCTACCCCCGTGTGTCTTGGCAGGTGGCAAATCTAGACCAGCCATCCCCTACTCTGCTGAGTGTAGTGTTCAATTTAAGGTGTATAGGTGCAGGAAGTACGAAACGGTGGATGTAAATCAGCCAGAACTGGTGTGGCAGTCCGAGGATGGACATTCTCGTCTTTACCACGGCAACAGCTTAGAACTGATGGCTTCCCTCCCAAGTGAGAGCATTGACTGTGTTTGGACCGATCCGCCCTATAACCTTTCCAACGATGGCGTCACCTGTGTTGGGGGACGGATGGTCAAGGTGAACAAAGGTGCGTGGGATCGCAGCCAAGGGGTGGCGATCGACCACGAATTTAATAGAGCTTGGTTGGCAGCTTGCTATCGCCTGCTCAAGCCGTCGGGCACCATCTGGGTAACCGGGACATTACACGTCTACCCGTCGGTGGGTTTTGCTATGCAGCAGTTAGGATTTCGCATTCTCAATGACATTATTTGGGAAAAAGCCTCGCCGCCGCCAAATTTGGGCTGCCGCTGCTTTACCCACGCTACGGAACTAATTTTGTGGGCGACCAAGGCGCGCAAAGGCAAAGAGCGTTATACCTTTCACTACGCGGCTATGAAAGCTGAAAACGGTGATAAGCAGATGAAAAATGTTTGGCGGATTGCTGCCCCTAGCAAAGCTGAAAAAATGCACGGAAAGCACCCAACCCAAAAACCCATCGATCTGGTGTCCCGCTGCCTTCGGGCCAGTACCAATCCAGACGATGTGGTCTTCGATCCCTTCGCTGGATCGTCAACCACTGGAGTCGCAGCATTATCCCTAGGAAGGCGCTTTATAGGCTGCGAGGCAGATGGTAATTATGTGGAACTTTCTCGCAGAAGATGCTCCCAGCCTTTTCCGGAAAGGGAATGATGTCTCAAAACCTGCATAGGATATACGAGCTGGACGATGACAGGTGAGAACGCTGGATCACACTGGCATGGACGAGGCTAATTCAAAGCTAACTCAATTAAGACTAACCCATAAGTTGGGGAACGCGGAAAAAGTCTCCTTCCCGGTCGGGGGCACAGTTGAGTAAGTCCTCGCGATTGCCTTCGGAGCGCAGCAGGTCGGGACGAACGACATTAACCATTTCTATGGCCCGGGTGGTGGGTTCAACCCCTTCGAGCAGGGGGTCGAGTTCCGCCAACTGCTCAAAATAGGACACAATCCGCCCCAATTGTTCTGTAAAGGCGATCGCCTCCTCTTCGGTCAACTGCAACCGGGCAAGGTGGGCGATGTGCTGTACTTGGGTGCGAT
>DBAX01000113.1:2012-3917 GCA_002291895.1 Cyanobacteria bacterium UBA999 | reverse complement strand
TAGGGGAACTTCATGACAGATCATTTCCGTAGGGGAAGCTCGGGATTGATCGATCACTTCAGATAGGGGGGCGATCGCCAATTCACGATGGTGGCGCTCCACTAATTTTGTAGTGGGCATAGCTAGGAGATCCAGTAACTTTTGATTCCAGCGTCCAACGATACCGTGAATATCAACCACCAACAGCCCATCGGCAAGGTGATTCAAGATTGCATTCAGCCCAACCGCTTCGGCTAGGGAGCCCCCAAGCTGTTGGAGAACCTGTTCTTTTTCGCGATAGATCTGAATAAACGTTAGGCAAATACCGCTAAAGGGCACCAAGTAAGCAATAATTTTCAAGAAATGGGCGGCATTAAAATGACTATCAAAAATTTGCCCCGATCCGAAGGTCATGTGCATTTGCACGATCGCCTGGGGAATCATGCTAAACCAGAGGCTGAGGCTAAAAAAGCTGGGATATTGGCGATAGAAACGGGGCAAAACAAAAATGCCAGCAATCAGGAACAAAACCAGGGGAGCAAAATCGTAGGGGCGCACCAACAAAGCGCCAGGAAATGATGTTTGGGGCAAAACCGCCGTATTGACGCACCACAAAACCAAACCATAGGCCGAAGTTCCGAGAACCAAGCTCGTCAGGGCAATGATTTTAAAACCCTGCAAAAACTGCGATTCTCGCTTGCGCAACAAAAGTAGGGCTCCCCCGCAAAGAATTACGGCACTGAAGGTGCGGCAAATCGCCCAGGTAAATGGGATTAAATCTCGGTTATCAGCCACTCCTTTAAGTAGGTGATCGGCAGCAAAGGTGTGAAAGGCATCCATACACCCGGCAAAAAACATGGCGATGCCAATCAGCGGCGTCACCACATCACGGCTAAAGGAATAGTGAATCAACGCCAGAGTCACCGTAAAAAGAGCCGCACACACCGAAGACCATTCCAAAATGGTATGTACGAAGCTGCCCCTCAAGACGTAGTGCATCTGCTCCACAACTTTTGTGGGATTGAGAGCATTCCACAGCTCAAGGTCAGGCAATGAACCGATGGAGGCAAAGTCGGCACCCAGACCTTGCAGCATTACCGGCAGCAAGGAAGCGACGATCACGGCGACTAAAAAACTGCGGGCAACGGCGGGCATGGGCGATAGGTCAGAAGATGGCATTAACAATCCTAGGTTACTTGGGCAACGACGCAGGGCATGATCCATAATTCCAGGCTTGATATTGCGGTTACGTTACATTCACTACCGAAGACTGCATCGCCCCATAGCTAGAGGGCTATCCTGGCAAAGTTCGTGGGCTGGGGGCTCCCCAGCAGAGGGAAGCAATGGGTGCACAGAACGCTTCCAATCTTTCCCCAACAAGCAGACGCACTGCCCCATACCCAACAGATGCCGGGTACGTCGCCCGATTGTAACCCCAAAGTTATATTGCAAAAACCAGGGGCAGGGCAGCCCTAAGTTAAACTGCCAGGGTCATCCATGGTGGGGTAATGTTTTCTTTTCTTAGGAGCCAATTAAAAACCAAGTCCAGCCCTCCCGATGAAGAGGATCTTGATTCCTATGGGCAACTTTTTCAGGATTTAGAATTTTATGCCTTTAACGAACCAGAGCCGGGAAGTCCGCCGGGAACCCTGGTTATCGACGAAGATTCGGCTGCGTCCAATTTATTTTTAATTGACTATTCTCCGGAGGGCGCAACGGGCAAACCCCTCCATAGTCCGGAAGAATGCCGTCCCTACTTGGATAGTTCGTCCGTGTCCTGGGTGGATGTCCAAGGATTAGGCTCGGAAGCAGTTCTGCAACAATTAGCCCAGGTGTTTCATTTGCATCCGCTGCTGCTTGAAGATGTGGTCAATGTGCCGCAGCGATCTAAAGTTGAGGACTACGAACAACATGTGCTAATGGTGC
>DBAX01000113.1:988-1688 GCA_002291895.1 Cyanobacteria bacterium UBA999 | reverse complement strand
GAACAACATGTGCTAATGGTGCTGCACATGGCATTTGTACCGTCGGATAGTGAGGGGTTTCTCAGCGAGCAGGTAAGTTTAATTGTCGGCGAAAACTATCTGCTCACGGTTCAAGAGGAGCCAACCAAAGATCTCTTCGAACCGGTCCGGCAGCGCATTCATCGTCCCGGAAGTTTGCTGCGATCGCACGGGACAGACTACCTGGCCTATGCCCTCATCGATGCGGTGATCGATGGTTTCTTTCCCGTTCTGGAGGACTACGGCGAGCGCCTAGAAAACTTGCAGGAGGAAGTGGTAGAAAAGCCCAGTCGCCAAACCCTAGATAGGATTCACCAGATCAAGCGCGAATTACTCCTGCTGCGCCGCACCATTTGGCCCCAGCGGGATGCCATCAGCACCTTAATTCGGGAAGATACGGATTTGGTGAGCGATTCGGTGCGGGTCTATCTGCGGGATTGCTACGACCATGCGGTGCAAATCATGGACATGGTGGAAAATTACCGCGAACTGGCGGCCAACCTTATGGATGTGTACCTCACTTCCGTAAGCAACAACACCAACGAGGTAATGCGGTTTTTGACCGTGATTTCCACCACTTTTATTCCCCTCACATTTATTGCTGGGGTCTATGGGATGAACTTTGACCGTTCTGTGGGGAATATGCCGGAACTGGGCTGGAGTTTTGGCTACGTGCTGTGCT
>DBAX01000113.1:0-643 GCA_002291895.1 Cyanobacteria bacterium UBA999 | reverse complement strand
GACGGGTATGGGGGCGGTCGCCCTTGGCTTGCTATCGTATTTTTGGTATCGCGGTTGGCTGTTCAGTCCGCGCTAGGCAAGTTGAGGCATAGGGTATGAAGAAGTGGCTGAGTGTGCTGGTTGGAGTACTGGTGCTGCTGTGGGGCTGCGTTGCCAGTGCCCCGTCTCCGGGGGATGGACGGCTGCACCTCACCCTCTGGCATGGGGTCAACCCACCCACCAACCGGGAGGTGTTTCTGCAATTGGTGCAGGATTTCAACCAGTCCCAAGCGGAAATTGTGGTGGATCCCGTCTATGTGGGGCAGCCCGATCAGCAAATTCCCAAGCTTTTGGCAGCGGTGGTGGGGCAGGCCACGCCGGATTTGTGGCTCTATGGTTCGTCAATCACGGGGCGGCTGGTGGAGTTGGGCGCCATTCGCCCCCTAGAGGATTTTTGGCAGCAGTCCCGCCTGCGGGAGGAAGTGGATCCGGCTATGCTGCCCACCATGCAGTTGGGCCCCCACCTGTGGTCGATGCCCATGGCCGTGACCAATATTGGTATTTACTACCGTCCCAGTTTGTTCCAGGAAGCGGGGATTACGCAGTTGCCCCAAACTTGGGATGAATTTCGCGCGGTGGCGCAAAAACTTACCCGCGATCGCAA
>DBAX01000123.1 GCA_002291895.1 Cyanobacteria bacterium UBA999 | reverse complement strand
GGCAGGGAGCCTTTCTCCTTTTATGCATTTTTTGTGAGGTTAGAGTTGGGCTGTCTGGTGGAACGATGTACCATAGCATTTATGAAAAGCCACCATACTAATCGCCCAATTTGTGCGGCCCACTCGCGCTGATGTGTCGTTTGCTTGCCTATTTAGGGAATATTGAACTACTGGAGCCTCTCTTGATGAAGCCTCCCCATTCCCTGGTAGTTCAAAGCTATCAACCCCAAGAGATGACTGCGGGGCTGCTTAATGCCGACGGTTTTGGCATCGGCTGGTACCATAGTCAGACTAAAACGCTCCCCTACTTGTATCGCAATACTCTGCCCATTTGGAACGACGTTAACCTTCCCCACCTGGCACGCTATGTGCAAACGTCCTGTTTTTTAGCCAATGTGCGAAGTGCCACGCCTGGCTTGGCGGTGGATTTGAGCAATTGCCAGCCCTACAGCTACGAGCACTTTTTGTTTGTGCATAATGGCTTTATTGAGCGGTTTCGCCACACCCTGTACCGCCCCCTAAGAACTATTTTGGAGGACGAGTACTATCAGTTCATTCAAGGGATGACGGATTCCGAACATTTGTTTGCGCTTTTCTTGCACAATATGGCCCTGATGCCTGAGCCCTGCGCTGTTAAGGCTGTAGTTGCAATGCTGCGCCAGGTACTCGATTTGTCACACAGCTTCGGGGTTTCTGTATCCTTGAACGTCATTATCAGCGATGGCGATCGCCTGATAGCTTCCCGCTGCAGTTCTTTAAGTCCTGCTCCGTCCCTGTACTGGCTCTGGGATGAAGCGCGACAGGGGGTGCTTGTGGCGTCGGAGAGAATCTTTACGGATTGGCAATGGAACTGCTTTGCTGAGGGTTCGGTGCTAGAGTTTGCCCGTGGTGTGCCACCGAAGGTTTATGTCCTCTAGTGTGATTAATTTGACTGATTTTTTGCCTCTTTACCGGCAGTGTCGTCAGAAGACGGGGGAAATGTGGCAACAGTTGGTGGCTGGGGGTGAGGATAGACTGTTTCAACAACTCCACCCCGACTATAGCCCTATGGCATGGCATTTTGGCCACATTGCCTTTACGGAGATGCTGTGGATCCTGCAGCACCTTGGGGGATTACGGTGTTTTTCCGAGCGGCAATTCCACCAGTTTGCAGCCGATGGGCTACCCAAGGCAGAGCGAGGACAGGTGATGACCGTAGGTGCATTGGGGCAGTTTTTGTGGGAGGGGCACAGCAAGGTGATCCCCATGCTCCAAAGTCTTGATGCGCACGAGTGGCGATCGCAAGAGCGCCTATGGCTATGGCTTTTTCACCACGAATGCCAGCATCAGGAAACCATTGCCTTTTTGTGGCAGCATGCCCAACCTCGGGCAGTAACGCCGCCACCCCGGGGTTCGGCAGATGGTGGGGAGCGCTGGATTCCTCCGGGGGCATTTATGCAGGGAACTTTGGCGACCCATGGCTCCCTGGGGTTGGATAATGAGCGCCAGGCATTTCCGGCTGCAGTGACCTCAGGATTTTGGATTGTATCTGAAGCGGTTCGGCGATCGCCCTATGGCGAATTTATGGCAGTAGGTGGGTATAACGATCCCCAGTGGTGGAGCGACGCTGGTTGGCAGTGGCGCTGCGACCAAGGGATTGATCGCCCCCAGTATTGGGACGTGTTTACCGATCCCCGAGACCCAGTGGTTGGGGTTAGTTGGTACGAAGCTTCGGCCTACGCGCACTTTCGTGGGATGTCTCTGCCCTCGGAGACGGAGTGGGAGTGGGCTTGCCTGTGGGTTCCCGAACTTATAGGTACGGTTTGGCAGTGGACGCGCAGCCCTTTTGCTCCCTATCCTGGCTTTGTGCCATTTCCCTACGCCGCGTATTCCCAGGACTACTTCGATGGCGGGCACTATGTCCTGCGGGGAGGCAGTTGGGTAACCCATCCCAAGCTGCAGCGTAAAAGTTTTCGGAACTGGTACCATCCCCACGTACGTCAACCTTTTACAGGAATATGTTGTGTACGGTATGACCATGGGCTTTAGTCGCGAGGTGTTTGCGGTCTGCGTGCGGCTGTTGTTGGAACTGTGGCGATCGCAGCGCACCCTGCTGCTTTGGATGGTATTTCCTAGCTCCATGCTGCTGCTGAACGGGTTGATCCTGAGTGAAGCTGGAGGTCTACCCGTCCAGGAAGCCTTTGCGATCGCCACACCAGCGACCCTAATTGGCTCAGCACTGTTTTTTAGTTGTTTTGGCGGTACGGTTTCGAGTCTGGTAACAGAGCGGGAGCAACTGACGATCCGGCGGCTGCTGCTGTCCCCCTTGAGCGACCTATCCTATTTTTTAGGCATTCTGCTGGGCTATGGCTGCATTGGACTGGGGCAGGCTCTGCTGGTGTATATCCTAGCTTCGTTTTGGGGGGTGCGTTATGACGGCGATTGGCCCATGGGGCTCGCCGTGCTGGGGCTTAGCATTGCCGTATATGTTGCGGCTGGATTTTTCGTTGGCACCCGCTTTGCCCGCTGTGCCGAGGATGTGAATGCTCTAGTGGCGTCCGTTGGCGTGCCTTTGTTGCTGCTCGGAGGGGCGTTTTTTCCACCTCAATATCTCCCCATGGGGCTACGCCGCCTTGCCGAAGTGAACCCTATTTTTCACATGAACGAGGCCCTGGCTTCCCTCTCTGGTGTACGCGCCCTACCGACGGGTTGGCAATTAGGACGGCACCTCATTTTTATTTTGTTTTTTCTGGTGGTGGCCTTGGCCGCTGGCTGCCTATCCTATCGGCAGTTGCTGCGCTCCGAACGAAGGCTATAGTTACGGGAGGTAGACGATGGGCCCCATGACCAGTACTCTAAAGAAACGTCGCCTGACTCGGTTATCCGTTGAAAACAGGAGTTTTTAGAACTTGGAGTCTCGAAAACACTCAGATTTGCCCAAAAAGATCAGTATTATCACGCAATTTTTTCCTCCCGATTTTGCGGCGACTGGGCAATTTATTTACGAATTGGCTGCCAGCCTAGCTGAGTCAGGGCTGGCGGTAGATGTCTTTACCGGTATGCCGGGCTATGCCTTTCGCCGCGGGTCGGTGCTACGCCAAGAAGTCCAGGGAGGAGTGGTCATTCGGCGTACGGGTGCCACGCGGCTGATCTCAAAGCGCATCCGCAGTAAGGTGCTGACCAGCCTGCTTTTTGTCCTGCGCTGCTTGGTAAAGTTTCGCCATCGCGACCTCAGGGGAGAGCACTGGGTGATTACTTCGGCGCCACCGTTTTTGGGAATCCTCGGCTGGTTTTACCACAAGGTGTTGGGGCAAACCTACAGCTGCATTGTTTACGACATCTATCCCGATGTGGCCGTGCGCCTAAGTGTTGTGGGAGAGCAGCATCTTTTGGTGCGCCTCTGGCACTGGGTTAACCGCAAGGTGTGGCGACGGGCCCAGTCTTTGATCGTGCTAAACGAGCCCATGCGCGAACTGCTCGTGCGGCGGGATCCCTCCTTGAAGGATAAAATCCACGTTATTTCCAGTTGGGCAAACCCTGAGGTGATTCGACCCTTGCCCAAGGGAGAAAATTGGTTTGTGCAACAGCATGGCTGGGGCGATCGCTTTGTGGTGATGTATTCGGGTAATTTGGGGCGGTGCCATGACGAGGCGACCCTGATTGCCTGTGCCCAGTTGCTAGGGGATCGGCCCAAGATCCTCTTTTCATTTATCGGTGATGGGGTGGGTTGCCGGGCGGTGGAAGCAGCAATTATCAATCGTACCCTGGTCAACGCCGTGCGTTTGCCGTACCAAGAACAGGAGGTGCTGCCCTACTCCTTGGCGGCGGCGGATGTCTCCATTGTGAGCATGCGGGCCAATGTCGAGGGAGTCATTGCCCCGTCTAAGGTCTACGGCATGTTGGCTGTGGGGCGACCGATAGTTGCTATTTGTCCCCCCCATTCCTACTTGCGGCAGCTCATTCAAGATGGGAATTGCGGTGCCTGTTTTGACAATGGCGATGCCCAGGGCATGGCTGACTACTTGAGAGCTTTAGCCCAAGATCCGCAGCGGCAGAAAGCCCTAGGAGAGAATGCACGCCGCTATTTTGAGGAGTACTTTACCCTGAAGCAGATTATGCCCCAGTATCTGCGGGCTCTGGGGTTGCACTCGGAGCGATCATTTCTGATGTGCTAAGGGCAGCAGCCCTGTGGCCGATGTCTCGGCGGTAGGTTATCCCTTCGTAGTAGATGCTATCGAGGACATGGTACGTGCGGGCGATCGCCTCCGTCAGGGTTGGCGCGAGGCAGGCAACGCCTAGCACCCGACCCCCATGGGTGACAAGGCTGTTATTCTTCAATTTGGTGCCCCCGTGAAACACCAAGCCACCCATTTCTGCCGCTTTGCCAATACCGGTGATGAAATGCCCGGTTTCCACCTTTTGCGGGTATCCCTGGGCAGCGGCCACCACGCAGACAGAATATTGGGGGAGCCATTGAATTGGGGGCAGTGCTGCCAAACGCTGTTCAACGCAGGCGAGGAGGATTTCCTCTAGAGGCGTGTCGAGCAGGGGAAGAATGGACTGGATTTCCGGGTCGCCAAAGCGGCAATTGAATTCGATGACGTGGGGGGTGCCATCGGGGGCAATCATCAGCCCAGCGTAGAGGCAGCCGCGGTAATCAATACCCCGTTGACTGAGGGCGGCGATCGCGGGTTGCAGAATAGTCTGCTCGATCCGTTCCATGAGGCTGTCCGTGGCTAGGGGACTGGGGGCATAGGCTCCCATGCCGCCAGTATTGGGCCCGCGATCCCCATCCTCCAAGCGCTTGTGATCCTGGGCCGGCAGCAGCGGGCGAACCGTCTGCCCATCGGTTACGGCTAGAACAGAAAGCTCCTCCCCCGCTAAAAACTCTTCGATGACGACCGTGGTGCCGGCATCGCCAAGGGCACCGCCAAAGAGATGGCTGAGGGTGGACTGGGCTTCCTCTAGGGTTTGGGCGATCGTAACGCCCTTGCCGCCAGCGAGGCCGTCGGCTTTGATCACGATGGGCAGGGGGCGATCGCCCAAGTAGGCAAGGGCCGCCGTGAGTTCGGCGAACACCGCACTGGCTGCTGTTGGAATCCCAGCTTCGCGCATCAGTTCCTTAGCCCAGGCTTTACTGGACTCAATTTGGGCCCCGGCTCGGGTAGGGCCAAAAATCGGCGTATGGGCAGCCAGGAAAAAATCGACAATGCCAAGGGCTAGGGGCAGCTCGGGGCCAACTACGGTCAGGGCCACTCCCTGAACCTGGGCAAAACGGAGAATCCCCTCAAAGTCGTCCACCGAGAGGGAGACATTACGGCAGTTGGGTAGGGTGGCAGTGCCGCCGTTGCCAGGGATGCAGAAAACTTGGGTAACCGCCGCAGATTGGAGGAGTTTCCAGGCGATCGCGTGTTCCCGCCCCCCACTTCCCACAACTAAAACTTTCAACGATATGGCTCCAATGGTTTTGGTGAACTAATTGAGGACTCCCGGGAGTGCACCATTGCAGGGAGTTCCTCCACAGATAGCGATAGAGAACAGCAACGGACATTATAACCAGCTAGGGCGTCAGTTCCTGGGCATAGCTGGTTTTTTTCGTAAACGCAAAGGCACCCGCCACCGAGCCCCATACCCGCTCGTCGGTGGTGGGGTCATAGCCGCGATCAAGGCTGTGGAAGCGATCGCTCCAAATCTCAAATTCGCTGACGAGGTAGGTCGGGCGGCCGTGGCGGACAACGGAGCATTTTTTGCCCGGCTCCACCGCACCGCGAAAGCTGCCGGAAGCGGTGCGGTCAACCCACTGGTCGCACCCAGCCAAGAAGTGTACCTGCTCCGGGGTTAGGGATGCCAGCTTAGCGCGATCCCGGGCAGCGCCAAAGTAGTCCTCCGGTTGGTGCAGGCGGTGGTTGTGAATCACTAGGCGATCGCCCAATCGGTTGATCTGCAGCACCGCAGTGCGGTAGGGGCGGTGGAGTTCGTAGTCGTAGGCCTGTTCCGAGTAGAGCCAAATCCCTTCCCCGGACAGGGCGACCGGCAGGGGGCGGATGCACACCCGCACATGGGCAAAAAAGGGGGGATTGGCGATCGCCTGTTCCCAGTTGCTGAAGTCCCCCACCAACCAGGAGGCAAGGAGATGGATGTCAGAAGTCACAGCAGCCATAGGCGATGTTTTAGAATAACCGTTATCATACCCAAACCCTTGGGCGCGTTGTGTTATTTATGGTTACAGGATGTTTACGGGACTGATCCAGGCGGTGGGACACATTCGGGCGATCGCCACCACCCAAATGCACGTTGCCTGTCCCGATCTCCGCCCAGAAATCAAACTTGGGGACAGCATTGCTGTCAATGGCATCTGCCTCACGGCTGCCGAGCTGGAAACCGATGGGTTTCGCGCCGATGTCTCTCCCGAAACCCTGGGACGCACCAATCTGGGTATTCCGCACCAGCGCACGGTGAATCTTGAGTTAGCCCTCAAATTGGGCGATCGCCTAGGTGGGCATTTGGTCTCGGGCCATGTCGATGCCGTGGGGCACCTGCACCACCAAGAATTCCGCGGCCAGTCCTGGGAACTGACCTTCACCGCTCCGCCCCTCGTGCAGCGGTACCTCATTCCCAAGGGCAGCATTGCCATCAATGGCGTCAGCTTGACCGTTGCCTGGCATAAGGACGACACCTTTGGTGTGGCAATGATTCCCCACACCTACAGCCATACCAACTTTACGGACTTGGCTAGGGGGGCGATCGTCAACCTGGAAATTGATCAAGTTGCTAAGTACATCGAAAAGTTGCTTCCTCCCAGGGATGTCCCCGACTGTACCCCAGCTTTTCTGCGGGAGCATGGCTACTTGGGCTAGCGGAAGGGCATCGATTCCATCCGTCCCCCATTGCGGCGCAAGCGATTTTCTGCCCGGGGGATGCCGAGGGGCGTCAAATGGCGCTCAAAAATTTCGCCGTAGTTGCCCACGCTATCGAGGATTTGGGTTGTCCAATCGGGGTCTAGTCCCAATTCGATCCCCAAGGAATCTTGGGTTCCTAAAAATCTCCCCACCTCGGGATCGGGACGGCTCCGAAGGGCACCGTGGTTTTGCCGGGTGATCCCCAACTCCTCGGCACGGATCGTGCTGAAGACAACCCAGGTGATAATAGTGCGCCAGCGATCGTCGCCGCTGTGCACCACGGGGCTGAGAGGCTCCCAACTGAGGCGATCAGGCAGTAAAGTATGCTCCTGTTTTTGGGGCTGACGGCTGCGCCATGCCAGGAGCTGGGATAAATCTGCGGAAATGGCGTCGCAGGTGCCTTTTTCGTACTGATTCAAGACCGCAGCGAGATCGGGTGCTGTTTGCAGTGATGCCGCAACCTTGGCTTGGGTCAAATAGCTTTGCAAAACTCGGGAGCTGATCCCCGATTCTACGCAGATGGAACGCTTGTTAAGGTCAGCCAGGCGCTGGATCGGCCGCTGTGCCGGTGCCTTCGGCGTGGGTTTGCTGGGTTTCGGTTGGCGCACCATTACCGCCTGATGGTCATGGAAGATCGGTGGCGCAAAACCAATATGGGGTATGGCATCCCGCGTCAGGGAATAGGGTGTGGGCAGCAGCAGGACATCGACGTCGTTTCTTTGCACGGCGGCAAACCGATCGGTCGGTGCAACAACCCGGAACTGAACGGCTCCCGGATTTCCCAAAACCGCCGCGGCGATCGCCCGGCAAAAATCCACGTAGAAGCCATTCCAAGCATCACCTTCCTGGATGCTAAACCCCGGCAAGTTGGCGGAAACTCCGCAGATCAGCCGTTCCCGCTCCCGTACCCGCCCTAAAACATCTAGGGCGGGCATAGGTGTCGCATCCACCACTTCGGGTGATGGACTAGGCGCTGGTTCGCCCCGTTCCGCCTCGGGCCCGGGACAACCAGCGACCAAAAGGGGCACTGCGAGCAACAACAAACGCTTCATGGCAGGAATTATGGCCCAATTTCGGCATTTGTCAATTTCCGGTCGAATTGAGGATGGATTGGAGCTCTGTCCAGCTACTCAGACAGCAACGACGGTGACAGCAGGGCTGTGGATACCGGAGCGCTGGCGTGTGATCGCAGCATGGTCACCACTTGGGAGGTAGTGCGATCATAGACCTGGGTAACCAGTTTGGGATAGAGCCCGATGCCAATGATGGGCACCAGCAGGCAGGCGATGATAAAGACCTCCCGCGGCTCGGCATCTACCAGATCCTGATGGCTGGTAAGCTCCTGGTTTTCCTGACCGTAGAAAATCTCCCGCAGCATCGACAGCAGATAGATTGGTGTCAAAATGACCCCCACGGCTGCCAGCAGCACCATCACAACCCGGAAGGTGGTACCGTAGGCCTCACTGGTGGCAAAGCCCACAAACACCATCACCTCCGCCACAAAGCCGCTCATACCCGGTAGGGCCAGGGATGCTAGGGAACAGGTCGTAAACATGGCAAAGATTTTGGGCATCTGCTTGCCGACGCCCCCCATTTCGTCCAAGATCAGGGTGTGGGTGCGATCGTAGGTCGCGCCGACAAGAAAGAACAGGCTAGCTCCAATCAGTCCATGGGAAATCATCTGCAGCATCGCGCCACTGGTGCCAAGCTCCGTGAAGGAAGCTAGCCCAATGAGGACGAACCCCATGTGGGAAATCGAGGAATAGGCAATCTTCCGCTTCAAGCTCCGCTGGGCGAAAGATGTAAGTGCAGCATAAATGATATTCACCACACCCAAGATCACCAAGAAGGGGGCAAAGGCAATGTGGGCATCGGGCAGCATTCCCACGTTCATGCGCAGTAGGGCATAGCCCCCCATCTTAAGCAAAATGCCCGCCAAAAGCATGTGTACGGGTGCTGTGGCCTCCCCGTGGGCATCGGGCAGCCAGGTGTGGAGGGGGAAGATCGGTAGCTTGACACCGTAGGCAATCAAGAAGCCGCCGTAGGCAAGCAGTTGGAAGGTTAGGGCATAGTCCTTAGCTGCCAATTCGCGCATGTCAAAGGTCGTGACCCCGCCGTAAAACGCCATGGCGAGTCCGGCGACCAGAATGAAAAGCGATCCGCCTGCGGTGTACAGAATAAATTTGGTGGCGGCATACTGGCGCTTATAGCCCCCCCAAATCGACAGCAGCAGGTACACCGGGATCAGCTCCAGCTCCCATGTGAGGAAAAACAGCAGCATGTCCTGCACGGCAAAAACCGCGATCTGTCCCCCATACATGGCTAGCAACAGGAAGTAAAACAGGCGCGGCTTGAGGGAGACGGGCCAGGACGCCAAAATCGCCAGAGTCGTAATGAAGCCGGTTAGCAAGATGAGGGGCATGGAAATACCATCGGCACCAACAGACCAATTGAGCCCCAACTGGGGAATCCAGGAATAGCGCTCCACCAGTTGCAGTTCTGAGGAGGCAAAGTCATATTGGGCGTAAAAACCGTAGACCAAAACCGTAAAGTCCAGCAAACCGATAACCAAGGCATACCACCGCAGGCTACGCCCATCGCCCTTATCCGGCACAAAGGGAACGAGTAGTGCCGCAGCGATGGGAAAAAGGATGACAAAAGTCAGCCAGGGGAAATTCTCTAACGCAACCATGATGTGTATCAAACCAGATGCCGATTCATTCTAACGATGGCGATCGCCCGCTTTTGGGATTGTTAAGGGTTCTTTAACCTCACAAAGCCAATTGGTGCGAGAATAGCCCTACAGGCTTTAGATACGTGCGCCCTATGCCAGAACCGTTTCGTCTGTTTGTGCCGCCGCCGATCGCCACTGAAAAATTTCTCCTTGTCGATTCTTTGCCCCTCCACTTGGCGATTCCCATGGGTTTGGTGCGAGAAGTTTTGCTGGATGCGGAAGTTACCCGCCAGGACAGCCGTGCCACCGTGGAGTACCGCCAACACGCGGTGTCTGTGATGCTTGGCAATCGGGCCTGCCCCGCCCAAAAAAGTGTCACCCTTGTTTTGATTGTCGCGGAGGAGTTGAAGAGTGGATTGCTGGCGATCGCCTGCAGTACCCTACCTAAAATTATTGCCACCACCCAGCAGGAACTTAAGCCCTCTGCCCCACTGCCCTCACCCTGGATTTCGGGAGACAAGGGCTATAGCGTTGGCGACACCATGTACACCTGCGTGCAGGGACTAAGTAAATAATGGACTGGTTGGTTGATGATCGCAGCACCTGCCATCCCCTACTGCCGCAGGAATGTCCACCGCTGCCCTCTCCCTACCGGCTGTACCATTTCTTGACCGATCTAGATAGCCTCATTGCCCAGGTTCCCCAGCCCGAGGAGCTTTTGCCGCTTCTGTATCCACGGGTTGCCCACCTGCTCCATTCCTCCCCGTGGCTGCAGTGGCCCGACCTAGAGCCCGACGCCCAACTGGGTTGGGCCGTGCAAACCCTCTACGATGAACCAGATTACCCCATCACCGTGCAGCGGGTGGCATGGGCTGCTGGTGCTTCATCCCCCGTACACAACCATGCCACTTGGGGGCTGGTAGCCCAGGTTGTTGGGACGGAAGTAAACCAACTGTGGCGTCGGGTTGCGCCCAACGAACCGGCGGTTCTTGCTGCGGGCGATCGCCCCATTCAGGAGGGAGATATCATTGGCTTCTGTCCCGAGGCGATCCACAGCATCGCGGCGGCGGATGGCCCGACCCTCACCTTCAACCTCTACGGCCCCACCGATTATCAGCGCCGCTGGCAGTTCGATCCCGCCGCGGGGACTGCCCATCTTTTCTGATCCCATAGACCATGACCGTTTCTAGCTTTCCTATTCCCACGCCCCCTGCCGACTTCCGTTCTGGGTTTGTCGCCCTAATTGGGCGTCCTAATGTGGGGAAATCTACGCTGCTCAATGCCCTTGTCGGACAAAAAATTGCCATCACCTCCCCCGTAGCCCAAACAACGCGGAACCGACTGCGGGGCATCCTTACCCTGCCCGCCTGCCAGATGATTTTGGTGGATACCCCAGGCATCCATAAGCCCCACCACCTCCTTGGGGAGCTGCTCGTCAAAAATGCCCTGGCAGCGATCGAATCCGTGGATCTCGTTGTTTTTGTTGTGGATGGGAGCGAGTCCCTAGGGAAGGGCGATCGCTACGTAGCAGATCTCCTGGCCCAGTCCCCAGTCCCGGCTCTGATGGTCGTCAATAAAAGTGACCTGCACCCCCCCGAAGCTACCTACCAAGAGCTAGCAGCCCTTCACGAGTGGCCGCTGCAGACATGCTCGGCCCTCGTGGGCACCGGAGTCGCCGAGCTGCAGCGCATTATGGCTGATCGCCTGCCCCACGGCCCCTACTACTATCCTCCCGATCTCGTTACCGACCAGCCCGAGCGCTTTATTATGGCTGAGCTAATTCGCGAACAAATCCTCCACCTTACCCGCGAGGAAGTCCCCCATTCCGTCGCCGTGGCCATCGATCTCGTCGAAGAAACTCCCAAGCACACCCGCGTCATGGCCAGCATCAATGTGGAGCGGTCTTCCCAAAAAGGCATCATCATTGGCAAAAACGGGCAGATGCTAAAAACCATAGGTATTGGTGCTCGGGAGCAAATGCAAAAATTGATTATGGGAAAGGTGTACCTCGAACTTTTTGTTAAGGTCGAGCCCAAATGGCGCTCTAGCCCCTACCTCCTCCAAGATCTTGGCTATTCCCTTGAGTCGGAATAATCCCTGCGAGATAGGGAAGCCTCAGGGGAAATCATTAAGATATTAGTTAGGTTTTGCAGTGGTGCCATGACTCCCTTTCCCGTAGATCGCTATGACCCCGCGGCGATCGCCCGCTACTATCGCTTTCGCTTCCTTCAAGTCTGGTTGCGGTTCCTGGGCATCTTCATGCCATTGTTGGGATTTGGTTTGGGATTGTGGTGGGATCGGCAAACCCGGCAAAGTCGAGCCACCCAGAGGGCGATCCAACTGCGTGAACTGCTGACCCGCCTTGGCCCCGCCTTTATCAAAATTGGGCAAGCCCTATCAACGCGCCCCGATATTTTGCCACCCATCTACATGGACGAGCTGTCCCACCTTCAAGATCAGCTCCCCGCCTTTGACAACGCGATCGCCTTTCGCTTCATCCGCGAAGAGCTTGGCGCTGACCCCAGGGAAATTTATGCCGAAATCTCCGATCACCCCATTGCTGCGGCCTCCCTCGGGCAGGTTTATAAGGGCAGACTGCATTCCGGCGAGCGGGTGGCCATCAAGGTGCAGCGACCGGATATTGTGGCGGGCATCGCCCTAGACATGTACCTGTTGCGGGGCCTATCCCGTTGGTTGATGGCCACGGTGCGGTTCATTCGCAGCGATCTCGTCGGCATTATGGACGAATTTGCGACGCGGATCTTTGAGGAGATGGACTATACCTCCGAAGGGCGAAACGCCGAGCGCTTTGCCACTTACTACGGCCAGTTACCTGAAATCCACGTTCCGCGCATCTATTGGGAATACACGGCTCGGCGCGTCCTTACCATGGAGTGGATCGATGGCATCAAGCTCACCGACATTGAGGGGGTGAAAGCCGCGGGCTTCGATAGCCGTCACATCATTGAGGTGGGGGTGCAGTGTTCGTTGCAACAACTCCTCGACTATGGCTTTTTCCATGCCGATCCCCATCCGGGCAATCTGCTGGTGATGCCCGACGGTAAATTGGCGTACCTCGACTTTGGCATGATGAGCGAAGTGTCCGCCGAGCAGCGCTTTGGTCTCATTGAGGCGATCGTGCACCTTGTAAATCGCGACTTCGATGCCCTCTCCCGGGACTACGTCCGCCTTGGCTTTTTGACTGAAGATGTGGATTTCAAAGGCATCATTCCTGCTCTAGCGCGGGTTTTTAACCCCC
Source organism: Cyanobacteria bacterium UBA999 (assembly GCA_002291895.1). Classification (GTDB taxonomy): domain Bacteria; phylum Cyanobacteriota; class Cyanobacteriia; order Pseudanabaenales; family Pseudanabaenaceae; genus UBA999. Next base: position 23,198 of record DBAX01000123.1, on the reverse strand, counting down.
CCCCCGGGAAAAGCCTTACGGAGATGGACTTTAAGGGCATGACCGACCAGCTATCTCAAATCATGTACGACTACCCCTTTCGGGTACCGGCCTACTACGCCCTAATCATTCGCTCCCTTGTTACCCTCGAGGGCATCGCCCTCGGCGTCGATCAAAACTTCAAGGTGCTTTCCGTGGCCTATCCCTACGTTGCTAATCGCCTCCTCACCGACCAATCCCCAGAACTGCGCCACGCCCTGAGGGATATGCTATTCCGGGAAGGTTCGTTCCGCTGGCAGCGCTTGGAGAATCTCCTAAGCAACGCCCAAAGCAACCAAGCCTATGATTTGGAGCATACCCTAGACCGCACCCTAGAGTTCTTGCTATCCAGCCGGGGCGACCACATGCGGGAGCAATTGGTGGTGGAACTGGTGCGGGGTATCGAGCAGGAAGCCGCCCGTCGTTTGGGCAGGGCTAGCGCGGAAGAACCCACAAGCCTAGATGCCCTCGGGCGCATCCTGCGATCGCTCCAGCAGCAAAATCCCCTTACACCCTCAGAAATCTTCCGGCTTTTGCAGCGCTTTGTCCTTAAGCCCGAGGCGCGTGGGTTGATGCGCAGGGCGATCGAGCAGCTTACCCAACGCACCGTTGCCCGTATCATTCGCGAGTTTGTGATTCAAGAAGAGCACCGCAGCGAGCACCAAGCGCAGGCGGGGCAAACCCTTCACCGGTTGGTTAAGGGTAGAAGCTGGTAGGAGTAAGGTGAGAAACCCTGTCTCCTGTCGAGATAAATGGTACTCCCCCCTTGCCATTTTCTAGGTGTGTCTGCTAATTTTTAGGTAGGCTACTAATTCCCCCCCCTGTAGCCACAGTATCCCCGAAAAGGCAACTGTTATCGAAAGATACAAGCGCAAATTCACTGACCTAAGTCTCGCTACAAACGATATGGAAGCGGTGATGCCGAAGGGATATTTTATTATTCTCCCAATTAAATTTGCTCAGTTGCATGCCTGATTGGCTCGGTTGAATGCTCAGTAGACTTAATTTGGGTTGGTCAACGGGATTTCTTTGAATGGTGCAATCGCAGTTAGTCTGGTCTGTGTTGCTTCATACTTTCGAAGGAGTGCTGAAGCTATTTTTCGATCAGTAATTAATCTTGCTATCTTCCATATTTTTCCTGCAAATCTAACACTTGCCTTGTAGAAGGCTACTGGCTTAAGCGTAACGAAGCCAATAAAAAAGCCCTGGCATCGCCAAGGCTAGAAAAAGTTTTATGAGTTTGCAGACTAGGCGGTGACAGACTGGCGTGTCACTTGGGTCAGTTCGCCCTTTTTGTACTTGATCGAATAAAGATCCAAGGTGGTGTACTTGATCTTGCTGGCCTGACCGGCGCTGCCAAAGGAGACATAGCGATCGGCGCATACCTTTTGCATAGCTTTGATCGAGGGCTTGAGGAAGTGGCGGGGGTCAAATTCCGCAGGGGCTTCCATCAGAGCCTTACGTACGGCGGCGGTGATAGCCAAGCGACAGTCAGTGTCAATATTCACCTTGCGTACGCCATTTTGGATACCCTTTTGGATCTCTTCGACGGGCACGCCGTAGGTTTCCCGGATTTGGCCGCCGTACTCGTTGATGATTTGCAGCAATTCCTCAGGAACCGAAGAGGAGCCGTGCATCACAAGGTGGGTATTAGGCAAGCGGCGGTGAATTTCGGCAATGCGATCCATGGCAAGCACTTCGCCTGTAGGCTTGCGGGTGAACTTGTAGGCTCCATGGCTGGTGCCGATCGCCACCGCTAGGGCATCCACTTGGGTGCGTTCAACAAAGTCTACTGCTTGGTCGGGGTCGGTGAGGAGTTGGTCGTGGGAAAGTTGCCCTTCGGCACCATGGCCATCTTCCTTTTCGCCCATGCCAGTTTCGAGGGAGCCGAGGCAGCCGAGTTCACCTTCCACGCTGACGCCAACGCCGTGGGCGACCTTCACTACTTCCGAGGTGACCGCAACGTTGTATTCGTAGGAAGCGGGGGTTTTGGCATCGGCTTCGAGGGAGCCATCCATCATAACGCTGCTAAAGCCGTGACGTACTGCGGTGTAGCAGGTGGCGGGCTCGTTGCCATGGTCTTGGTGCATGGCAATGGGGATATGGGGAAAGGTCTCCGCAGCGGCAATGATCAGGTGCTTCAGGAAAATGTCTCCAGCATAGTTGCGGGCTCCGCGGGAAGCTTGCAAAATTACGGGGCTATCGGTTTCTTCGGCGGCCATCATGATGGAGCGGACCTGTTCCATGTTGTTGACGTTGTAGGCCGGAATACCGTAGTTGTTTTCTGCAGCGTGATCTAAAAGGTGCCGCATGGGGACAATGGCCATATAAAATTTCTCCTAAGGTAGATTGCGTTACGAGACTGTGGTTCGATTTGGTTTCATCTTAAATCATTTTGAAGTTTCTTGATCGGGTATTTGTTCCTAGCGATCGCCCCACAAATACCCTGGCGGGGTCCAGAATTCTGAAATAATGGGGTTATGACGTTTAATCTAGCGGAAGCAGCAAAAAGCTGTCTGTGGGCGGAGATCGCCTACAATGCCGAGTTGCCCCAGTCCCAATCTGAGGTTGCGCTGCGGGAGTGGGAAGTGCGCGGAACGCGGGGGCTGTTGGTGCAGGACGGAGCGCAGCAAATCGTGGCGTTTCGGGGAACAGAATCCCTGGGCAATTGGAGCCAGAATCTGGAACTTGCCCTGGTGCAGGGATTTGGCGGCTACCTCCATGTGGGCTTCTACGAAGCCCTAACCTACATTTGGAACGATGTGCGGGACTGCCTGGATCGCGATCGCCCGATTATGCTGACGGGGCACAGCTTGGGGGGAGCTTTGGCGACCATTGCCGCCCTAGATCTGCACCAGCGGGGCTATGGGGTGAGGGCGGTCTATACCTTTGGTTCCCCACGGGTGGGGAATCGGGCCTTTGCCGCCGGGTACGACTTGGCCTTGCGATCGCGCAGCCACCGCCTTGTTTACGGGCAGGACACGGTCACCCGTGTTCCCCCCCGGGACTTTGACTACAGCCATGTGGGCAATTTTGTGGGCTTAGATGGGAGGGGACGCTTTACTGAAGATGCAACGGACTGGAAAAAATTTACGGAACGTGTCACGGGCGCAGGCATTGTGGGCTTGCTCCTCAAACGGTTTTACCGTCGCTACTCCATTCGCCTCAAAATTGAAAATCTCTTAGAATTACCCCAGGGCATTGCCGACCACGACCTGGGAAACTATTCCCGGGCGCTGAACTTGGCCCTGAAACACCAATCCCGAGGTTAAAAGCCCAAGGTAAAAGGCACGCGAACGTGCTGGAGACCGCCAAAACATCCACAGGACTTTTCTGGGGAATGCGCAGAATGCACTGTGCTTGACCCCTGAGGAAATGGGCAGTGAGGGACTCGAACCCCCGACAGCCTCGGTGTAAACGAGATACTCTACCAACTGAGTTAACTGCCCCTGCCTGAGTTTTAACATAGCACAGAACCGCCCAGGGATGTTCCCTGGTTTGAAAGAACGTTGCCTATTATGTGACCCATACATAGGCCGATTCCTAGGGGGCTCAGAGAGGCGCGAGGGTGCCCTGGGTGACGGTAAAAATGGCGCTATTGTCAAGCCAGCGGCGATCGAAGGTGCCGAGGTGGGTAGTGGTGAGGAGGGTTTGGGTACGGGGGGCAATGGCTGAGAGCAACTCCTGCTGTCGCCGCAGATCCAGCTCGGCAAAAACATCGTCTAGAAGTAACAGCGGCGGGTGGCCGTGGACGGTTTCCAGAAGTTCTAGCTCGGCCAGCTTGAGGGCCAGAACGAGGGTGCGCTGCTGCCCCTGGGAGCCAAATTCCCGGGCGGGGGCAGCATTGATGTGCAGTTGGACGTCATCCCGATGGGGCCCAACGAGGGTGGTGCCTTGCTGGGTTTCGGCCAGTGTCCGTGCCTCAAGGTGACTAAGGAAGGCATCCTGCCAAGCTTGCGGTTCGTCGTTGGTGGGGACGGGGTGGCGGGGGGCGTAGGTGAGGGTGAGTAGTTCGCGATCGCCGCTAATGTTTTGATGCCATCGCTGGGCCAGGGGGGTTAGGCGGAGGAGCAAACGGGCACGGCGGCGCATCACTTTTGTGCCAGCGATCGCCAGTTGGTCGTTCCAGGCTGCCATTTGGGTCGGGTCGGGGCGAAAGTGCCCCAGCTTGATGCCCTTAAGGAGGGCGTTGCGCTGCCGCAAAATCTGCTGATATTGTTGCACCACACTCCAGTAGAGGGGTTCTAGCTGCAACAAAATCCCATCCAGCCACTGGCGGCGGATCTCGGGGCTGCCCCGCACCAAGTCAAGATCGAGGCTGGAGAAAAGCACCGCCTGGAGATGCCCCAAAAATTCCTGCTGCTTGGTGAGCGAGACGCCATTAATAGACAGGCGGCGACGGCCCTGCCGTGGCAAGACCAAGCGAAGATCGAGGGCAAAGCACTGGGCTTGGATTTCGGCCAGGTCGTGCCCCTCTTCCACCATGTCGCTATCCCGGCTAACTCGGTGCGATCGCAGGGTGGCCAGTAAAAAAATTGCCTCCAGAAGGTTGGATTTGCCCTGGGCATTTTCGCCGACCAAAATTGTCAGGGGAGCCGATAGGGGAAAGTCGAGGGTGGGGTAGTTGCGAAAGTGGGTCAGGCGGAGCTGGCGCAGCCGTAAAAGCTCATTCAAGATGCCGAACCATGGCCGTTTCCATCATGCTCTCGAAGCCCTGCCGCAGGAGAATGCCACTGGCCATGGCGTAGTGGTTGTCATCTTGGCGGTAAAAGGTTTGGAAACCCGTGCGGGATCTGGCATCATCCCGGACAAAGTAGCTCATGGCGATCGCCGATGGGGAAATGAGACCTTCACCTTCAACCTTGCCCAAGTCGCTGTGTTCCAGCACATAGGTAAAGCGGCGCTCGTTGTTATCCATGCGGCCCTTGGCCGAAACCACCTGATCGGCACGCCCATCGCCAAATTGCACCTTGCTGATCATGGTAAACCAGTACATATCCTGGGACCAACCCACAACCATGCGCCCTTGGAGCGGGGTGGCAGGATCGCTTCCCTGGATTAGGGAACCTGTCAGGATCCACTTGCCCGGCAGCAGCAAAAAGGTGTGCATTGGTTCGCCTATCACTTGGTGAATGTCTCAGTCTTATATTCTAGGGGTATGGATTCCCCTTTGACCGATTTGTTGCCGCCAATTTGGGTGCCCCCTACTGCCGCGGGCGATCGCCTTGATCGTTTTCTGGCGCTCCATCTGCCCCAGCTTTCCCGGGCACGCATTCAGGATCTCATTGCCCAGGGGTACGTGCAGCTTAACGGCCAACCCTGCACCAAAAAAAGCCTCCTTAAGGAAGGCGATCGCCTCGATGTAGAACTACCCGAACCCCAGCCCCTCGCACTTGCGCCCGAGCCCGTTCCCCTTAACGTGCTCTATGAGGACGAGCACCTCGTAATTCTCAACAAGCCGGCGGGAATGGTGGTGCATCCGGCAGCGGGCCATGAACAGGGCACCCTAGTGCACGCCCTGCTAGCCCACTGTTCCCGCCTCTCCGGGATCAATGGAGTGCAGCGTCCGGGGATCGTGCACCGTCTCGACAAGGATACCAGTGGGGCGATCGCCATTGCCAAGACCGACCTAGTGCACCAGCATCTCCAGCAGCAGATCCAGTCCAAAACCGCCCAGCGCCACTATCTCGGCATTGTTGCCGGAGTTCCCAAAGCCACCGCCGGCACCATAGACGCCCCCATCGGTCGTCACCCCCGTGATCGCCAAAAAATGGCCGTCGTTCCCACCGGACGCCACGCCGTCACCCACTGGCAGGTACAAGAACGCCTGGGGAACTACAGCCTGCTGCACTTTCGCCTTGAAACTGGACGCACCCATCAAATTCGCGTCCATGCTGCCCAGGCGGGTTGGGCGATCGCCGGAGATCCCCTCTATGGCAACCGTCCTAGGCTCCTAGCCCAGCACCTTCCTGGACAAGCCCTCCACGCTGTGGCACTCCACCTCACCCATCCGATCACGGGCGAAGAACTGCGGGTGGATGCCCCCCTGCCCCCCGGCTGGCAAGCCCTTCTGGGTGCCCTACGGCGCTAGAAATGCCACCCCATCCCCAACCAGCTACTACAGCAGGCGAAAGACCGAGGCGATCGCCCCAAGGGATTGCACCTGGCGCAGATCCGCCAAAGCCCCCTGCATGGCCAATTCCTGCACCGGCTGGGTAATGGCCACAATTTCCGCAGCGCCGTTGGGTAGGATATTTTTTTGAATAATTGCCTCCAGGCTCACTCCATGGCGTCCAAAGGTTACCCCAATCTCCCCGATCACCCCCGGGCGATCCGCTGCCACTAGGCGAACATAAAAAGCCGTAACCGTTGCGCTCATAGGGGCGATCGCCGCCATCCTATCGAAGGGAAACTCCATCAGGGGATTGACCCGTCCTGGGGCAACTTCGAGGGCGGCAACAACATTCAACACATCGGCCACCACAGCGCTGGCCGTTGCCCCACCGCCAGCACCCGGGCCGGAAAAAACCACCTCGCCGATGGGATCGCCTAGGATTTGCACCGCATTGGTCACGCCCTGAACCGCCGCTAGGGGGTGGTGGCGAGGGATGAGGGTGGGATGCACCCGCACGCCGAGGGACGATCCCTGCCGTTGGGCAATGCCTAGCAACTTGATGGTGAACCCCAACTCTGCGGCGTAGGCAATATCGGCTCCCGTTACCCCACGGATGCCCTCTCGGTAGACCGATGCCAACGCCACCTGCTCGCCAAAGGCCAGGCTTGCCAGGATAGCCATCTTATCGGCAGCATCGTAGCCATCCACATCCGCCGTCGGGTCGGACTCGGCGTACCCCAGCTCCTGGGCGGCTGCCAGCACCGTCGCAAATTCTGCCCCCTCCGCGGCCATGCGGCTAAGGATGTAATTGGTGGTGCCATTGACAATCCCCATCAACCCCACAATGCGGTTGGCACCCAAGCTTTGCTTCAACGATTGGATCACCGGAATGCCGCCGCAGACCGCCGCCTCAAGCATGACGTAAACACCCTGTTTCTGGGCAGCACGAAAAATCTCTACCCCATGGCGGGCTAGGAGTGCTTTATTGGCGGTGACGACCGGCTTTCCCCGGGCGATCGCCCCCAGGATCAAGGTACGGGCGGGCTCCAGACCCCCCATCACCTCTACCACGATATCGATGGCGGGATCGTCTACTAAAGCGGCTAAATCCGCTGTTAACAGTGCCGGATCGAGAACCACTGGGCGCTCTTTGGCAAGGGAACGCACACCAACACGGTGCAGCTTGACCGCTGCAAATAGGGGATGGCGTGCCCCAGGATCCTGCAGGATCTGTGCTACCCCCGTGCCCACCGTTCCCAAACCCAACAACCCAACCCGGTACGTTTTAGCCATGCGGCCCTATAGCGAAACAAAGAACATTGCCTAAGATAGCAGCCGTTAAACCAGCTATTAAACCTAGTGAATTTTTTCAGGGTTCCCAGATGCCCTATGATATTATTCATCCAGAAAAGCTAAACATCAATCCTCATGAGTGAAAAGCCCCTAAAGCTGTTGCTCTCTATCCCGCCAGTAGAAGGGGTGGAGGATGTGGTGATCGCAGCGATTGAAACGCTAGCGACCAAAATGGGCTTTACCCCAGCGGACACCCAGGATATTGTTCAAGCTCTTACCGAAGCCTGTATTAATGCCATCATCTACAGCGCCTCAAGCCACGACGTGGAAATTGTTGCCTTAGCTGGGCACAGCAGCCTAGTTCTCGAAGTGCGGGATCGAGGCTCGGGATTTGACCCCAATAGTGTGCCACCGCCGGACTTTGATAGTATTGTTAGCAATGGTTTGCCCAATAACGGAGGCTTTGGACTCCATATGATAAAGGCACTGGTTGACAGCGTTGACATAGAGTCTTCCGATCGGGGAACCATAGTCCGCATGAGCAAATATCTCAAAGTTTCTACTCCAAACTGACGACAACACCATGACCCATTCTTCTTTTCTGCAGGATCAATTGGAAATCACTGAGCTTTTGGAGGGGGATCAAGTGACCCTGAAGCTCAACGGTGCCCTAAGTGTGACTACGGTGCCCCAATTTCGTCAGTCCGTGCAGCCCTTTTTGGATCGGAAATTAGCGGCAATCGTGCTGGATTTTGAAGGTGTGACCAAAATTGTCAGCCGGGGAGTAGGCGCGGCGATCGACATGGCGGTTCAAGCCAAAAAGCAGGGTGGCAAGCTGCTGCTGCGCAACGTGGGCAAATATGGTCGCTCTCTCTACATCCAGGGGGTGCACTTGGTTGCCGAGGTGCCCGAATTGGAAGGCTTTGAGCCCTAGCTTCTGCTTAATAAAAGATAATTAGAGCGACAACTGGGAAACGTGACGTGCGCATTGTCAGCAAGCGATCGCTTGGCTTCCATCCAGTATTTGACCTTGGATTAGCAACCATTCATAACTTTTTGTTGGCGAATGGCGTTGTCGCTGCCAATTGCTTCAATAAATCCCACAGCGTGGCCTACGGGTATGTCACCTATCAGACGGCCTACCTCAAGGCTAATTATCCGGTCGAGTACATGGCGGCGCTGCTGTCGTCGGTCAGTGACGACCAATCCAAGATCCAGCGCTACATTGCCTCCTGCCGTAGCCTGGGGATTGAGGTTTTGCCCCCCGACGTGAATCGCTCCGATGTGGAGTTTACGCCCACGGGCGATCGCATTCTCTTTGGCTTGGCGGCAATTAAAAATCTCGGCATGGGGGTTATTGAGGCGATTCTAGACAGCCGCAGGGAGAGCGGCACCTTTCAGAGTTTGGGGGATCTGTGCCGGCGCATTGATGGGCGGGTGCTGAACCGTAAGGGTCTAGAAGCCCTGATTCAAACTGGGGCACTGGATGGGCTAGAGCCGAATCGGCGGCAGTTGATGCAAGATTTGGATTTGATTTTGGAATGGGCCTCGCGCCGGGCGCGGGAGAAGGCTTCGGGGCAATTTAGCCTGTTTGATGCCGGGAGTAGCGGTGCTCCGGCAGTGGCTGAGTTGGCCCAGCCCCCTAGGGGGGCGGCGGTTGCGGACTATGCTCCCCAGGAAAAGCTGCGCCTTGAAAAGGAATTGTTGGGGTTTTATGTGTCCGATCATCCGCTGCGCAATCTGGGTCAGGCCGCCAAACTGATGGCTCCGGTCAATTTGGCAGACATCGATGAATCCTGGGAATCTCGGTCGGTAGCGGCGATCGCCATGGTTTTGGAAGTTAAGGAAATTGTCACCAAAAAGGGCGATCGCATGGCGATCGTGCAACTGGAGGACTTAACCGGTTCCATCGAAGCCATCGTATTTCCCAAAAGCTACGAACGGGTGCGATCGCAACTGCACGTCGACCAGCGGGTGATGGTATGGGGCAAGGTGGATCGCAAGGATGAGCAGAGTCAGTTGATCCTTGATGATGTGCAGCCCATTGAGGTGGTGCGGATGATTCGGGTAGATCTCGACCGGGAGCAAGCCCTGGATTTGCAGAAACTCCACCATTTACGCCAGGTACTGCAGTCCCAAACCAGCGACCACGAACGCGAACGCCGCGTTCCCATTGTGGCCGCCCTGACGGATATGCAACCGTGGCGATTTGTGCGTCTTGGCAACCAATTTTGGGTCAAGGATGACCAGCAAGCTGTCTTTGCCCTGCAGCAGGCGGGATTTCGGGCCACCTGCGATCGCCTCACTCCCTAGAGGTTGATGCTTAGAGGTCGATGGAGATGGCTGCTACCGGGCAGGCCGTGATGCACTGCTCGCAGACAACACAGCGCGATCGCTGAAAGTGGAGGCGAAAGGTTTCGGGGTTGAGGGTCAGCGCCTCCGTGGGACACACGCCCGTGCACAGCCCACACTCTACACAGCGTTGTTCATCAATGGCAATCTCCTGCCCATGGAGGGAGACCAGAACATCCTGCGATCGCAGCCAGTCCATTGCCGCATCCAACTGATCGATATCTCCCGACAACTCCAGCACCATTTTGCCCACCTTGTTGGGGTCAACTTGGGCGCGGATGATATTCGCCGCCACGTTGAAATCCTTTGCCAAGCGATAGGTAAAGGGAATCCCGACGGAGCGCTTAAAAAAAGTTAGGTTCACCCGCTTCTTCATGGCAATTTAGGACACATCCTGATAAACTGACGGCAATTTTTGGGCACAAACCACGGTAGCTATGGGCAAAATATTCGTTTCCGCAGGGCACGGCGGCTTTGAGGGGTCATTTCGCGATCCTGGGGCTGTCGCTGGAGGCACCACCGAAGCCGCTGAAATGATCGCCACCCGTGATCTCCTTGTTGCAGAATTGCGATCGCGCGGACTAGCCGTTGAAGCTCCACCAGACGATCTTAGCCTACGCCAATCCCTTGCCTGGATCAATGCTCGGGCTACCAATCGTGACATTGCCTTGGAAATTCATATGGATTCCTTCAGCGATGCTAACGTTCGGGGTGTCACTGCTTTTTTTATTGCCAATAACGAAGTACGTCGTCGCCAGGCTGAGCTAATGATCAACGCCCTCCTGCGCCGGATGCCCGAACTTCCCAACCGTGGGGCCCGCCCCGATACCAATGCTGCCGTTGGCCGCCTGGCTTTTTGCCGGGACATTACCCCGCCATCGCTCTTGCTCGAACTGGGGTTTATAAGTAGCCCCACCGATCGCCGCCTCATCCAAACCCGACGACGCGACTATGCCCTCGGACTGGCCGATGGATTGCAAATGTGGCTGCGCGAGCACGCGGGTACAAGCACCCCCGCGCCCACTCCGACGCCCACCCCAACGCCTACACCCACACCGGCACCCACTCCCTCCCCTGCGCCCGTGCTGTTTCCGGAAATTAATATTGTCCTCAATGGGCAGGTTTATGAAGAAAAGGGGGTACTTATCTCCGGTAATGCCTATGTGCCTGTTGACCTTGTAGATCGACTTGGTATTGCATTCGAGCGCATTTTGGCCTACCAACGCATTCGCTATCGCAATATTGTCTATCTCCAAGCGGTTGTCCTGCGTGACTTCAACGTGTCTGTCAGTTGGGATAACGCCTCTCGCTCGGTTGTCCTGCGTTCCATTCCCCGAATTCCCATCGACCAACTCGGAAAAATCATGGGAATCGGATTCACTTCCGATGTGCAAATGATGGTTTTTCTCAAAAATAATAACGAAACTGCGCTGCCCCGCTATGAAGATCTAACCCGGATTTACCGAGAAGAAGCGGCGATCGAGGGCGTCAACCACGACATTGCCTTTTGCCAGATGTGCGTCGAAACCGGTTTTTTACGCTTTGGCGGGGACGTGCGACCGGAGCAAAATAATTTTGCGGGTCTTGGTACTATCGGCGGGGGTGTGCAGGGAGCGGCTTTTCTGGATCGCCGCACGGGTGTGCGGGCCCACATTCAGCACCTCAAAGCCTATGCCAGTACTGCTCCTTTGGTGCAGGAGGTCGTTTCGCCTCGATTTCGGTTGGTGTCGCGTGGGGTGGCTCCGACAATCGACCAACTGACCGGGCGCTGGGCGGTGGATCCCCAGTATGGACAGAAGATTCTCTCCCTCGTGCGCCGGCTCTATGAGTTAGTGAATCTGATTTGAGAAGATTCTGAATTCCATTCCTCAATAGACCATGGGTGGAATGCCCTATTCCTCTTTTTTGCTTTGGGTAAGCCTGAACTGGATTCCCAAGGACGTCAGTTGAAGTTCCTAAGGAAGCACGAAAAAGATGATGCGATCGCCCCGGAAAACGTCCAATGCTGGGGTTTGGGGCTCAATTTAGAGGGCACGATGTTAAAGTGATCTCAAAGAATCGCTTGCCTGGATCAAAATAACATTTGCTCTTAAGGAGCCATGGCACCATGACAACCTCTAGCGGGAATGGGACGAAAGCTGAATTTAGGGCAGCAGGTTTGTTTGGGATTATTTCACAAGCAGGATTGATTGTTCCTTCTCTGATCGTTGGTACGATTCTCTCTGCAAGCGGTTTCGGTAGGTTTCTGCAAGTTTTAGGAGTTTTTGGGATTATAAACAGTCTGGGTCATTTTACAGAGCGGTCGATAGGAAATTCTGGCACTTATGCAGGTGCTTGCCCCTACTGTTCTGCTCTGAACAAAGTCTGGGTACTTTCCTCTTCTCAACCTACGGGCTCAGAATGCCCGAAATGCAAAAACAAGTTCCTGCTTAGAAAGGGCAGGTTCTACCAGATCGATTTTACAAATCCTCGTCTAGATAGCAGATTTGGTGGCATCAGAGCCGGTATTGGGTTAGTGAAGGCAGGCTCAATCATTGCCGCAATCATCACTTTTGTGGTGTGCCTTTCTTTGTTGGCTGTGTTGACTAGTTCGGAACTAGCTCCTAGATTCGCCGAGCTGGTTGTTGTGGTGCCCTTTCTCCTGTTCAGCGTTGCGGTCAGCCTTGCCTTGCAAGTGAGCGGCGTATGGCTTTGCTTGCGCACCCCCGATCGCATCTCAGCTAAGCGATGGATCTTGGCAACAGTGGGGTTACAGGCGACTGCCTTGGCTCTGCTCTCCCTACAGTTTGTGCTCAGGGGAGCGGCATGGCTCAACCTGCCCATCGAAGTGACTATTTTTGCGAGTCAGTTTACCTTTCTCACCTACTTGAATATGCTAGGCGACTTCCTACGGCGTCCCGATCTGGTGGAAGAATTGAGGTCGCTGAGAATAATTAGCGTCGAGATATTTATCGGAGCGAGTGCGATCGGGCTAGGGCTACCATTGGTAAGAGACTACGAGCCACAGATATTGATCTCGCTCTTGCTGCTTGGGTACAGCGCGCTTTTGGGATATGTGGGTACATTGCATCAGCTTGGATCGCATCTGCGCAAGGCTCTTGCTGCTCAAACTTAGTAGAGGCAAAGTCACAGATTGGAGGACTGCGCTCTGTGTATTGGGCGATGGCCGCGATAGTCGACACCACTAACGACGAGGTGTTGTTGCCAAGCGCGGAGGCGAGAGCATTCGTTGAGCTTTTCTAGGAGTCCCCACTTGGTCTCTTGGGCAGTGAGGCGCGCAAATTTGGCATAGAGGGGATAGTCAGGCAACACACAGGCGTCCTTGCAATGCAAAACTGGCGGATCGTCTGTTTGGCTGTAGTCGCGCCATCGCACCCGCACATCTCGCAAATCGACCTGCATCGCCGATCGCACGATGGGGTGGGGTTCCTTATCAAAGTCTGGGCAGAACAGGTACTCAATGCGCGGCCGCTGACGGTGAAACTTGACCACCGTTGCGGTATCCATGCGCCCAAAGGTACGACTGGCACAGCCTTCGTATAACCGTAGCAAGGGATCGAGGGACGCCAGCGCCGAGACATGAACGTAGAGGGCGCGATCGCTGCGCCATCCTAAGCTACTGCGATTGCAACAAGTATCAACAAACCCTGGCCGCCCTAACTCAAATAGCATCAGGTCGGCGGTAGTGCAAGCGGCTTGATAGGAACCAAAGAGCGCTTTAATATCTCGCTGCAACCCCAGGGGCAATGCGCCAAGCTTGGGTCGGTGGTAGAGGTTATCGAAATTGCTTAAGGCCAGAAAAACCAAAATGTCCTGACGGCGGCGATCGGCGATCGCATCCCAGACGGCTTGGTTGGTTGCTTGCACAATGAGGCGAAATGCCCGCTGCACGGTGCCAAAGTGCCCTATCAGTGCTTCAAAGGGCAGCAACTCTTCGGCTACGGGTAAGCGCCCCTGCTCGGTAAAGAAATCCATGAGCGGAGAAAGCAATGCGCGGTGCTCCTCAAAACGCTGCGTTGACAACTGCACGCGCGGCGTCGTGGCACGGGAGCGGAAACGGGAAGCACGGAAACTTTGGGCTTGGCTTTCATCGCGAAAGACAAAAAAGATACCGAGGGCCACAGGGACAGCATCTACGCCCAGGGTCGTGTCGATGTAATGCTTTAGCTCTTCTTGTTCGTAATATTTCTGAAAGGTGTTGCGTGTGGTGAGAATGCCATCCCCATAGGTCACATAGCCATCACCCGACGCCACCAATACCTGGGCTGACACGATCAGCAGACGGTGGCAAAGCTTCCAGGCTTGGCATAGGGTCTGACGCCGTTCTGCCGGATCTTCAATTACGTTGAGTACGTAGCCCAAATTGACAATATCCGCCGCCACCTGGGGAGCCTCGGGGCAATAGTGGGGATCCCATCCCTGGCTGACAAAGCCCTGTGCAGCAAGGCGCGCCACATCACCACCACGCCCGCAGCCGTAATCGAAAAAGGGTGTCTCTGGTGCCAACAGTCCAGCTTCGATTGCGATGCGTACGGGTTTGGAGAGGGCATTGCGCTGAATAGCCGCCCGATGGCGATCGACCGCTGGGGGAGAGGCTTGACGATCGCTACTACCAGAATCGACCCACCCTAATCGATGGCCGTCGAGGCGCAAGCCACATTCTTGCAAGCGCCGCTGCCAACCTTCGCGCGTGCCAATGCGAGACGTTTCGGTAAAAAGTCCGGCGGCTTCTTCCGCTGCTGTGAGAGCGGCAAACTGGGCATAGCGTGGGTCATTGGGTGCTAGAAATGTCTCTTTGCGATGCAAGATGGGCGGATTGCTGGCGGTGTGATAGGAGCGATCGCGCACGGTACGGGTGTCGAGATTGACTTGGGTGCTCGCTTGCAGGGCCGGGTGGGGATCGGTATCGAAGTCGGGGTAGTACAGGTAAGAAACAAGTGGGCGATAGTAGGCAAACTTAACCAGGGTAAACAGGCAATCGGGCGGCAACAGCGCCCGGGCGTGGGCTTCGTAGGCTTGTAAGTCGGGATGGCAGTGGGGCAGCGCCGAGACATGAACGTAGAGGGCATCGGGCAGTTTCTTGCCGACTTGCTCCGCAACTCCGGAGGTGATCGCACTTTGGCGAATTAGGGAAAATAGGCTCTGAACGTTGGGCGAAGTGTGGGTCATGCCGCCATGGGCAAAGGGCTGTATCTGTTACGATACCTAATACTCTAGACAGATTGCTCCCTTTTTTGGCGTATCTATGGCTCGGCAGACCATTCACCCCCTCGAACTCCCCTCGGGCTTCGCACGGCACGAGACATTTCATCCGCGTTTTGGCTGGCTGAAGAAAGGCTTTGATGTCGCGGCACGGGATGCCAGCATTTTTTCAGCGGACGATGCACACGTTCAACTGGGCGTGGGCAAAAACATGGCCAAAGCTATCCGCTACTGGGGAACAGCTTTCAAGCTGCTTGATCGCACCTCAAACGTGCCCACAGCCTTTGGCGAAAAACTGCTCGATGATAAAGAAGGCTTTGATCCCTACCTAGAAGACCCGGCTAGCCTTTGGTTGCTGCACTGGAATCTGCTCAAGCACACACCCGATCGCCCCTGTTTGGCCGCTGCATGGTTTTTCACGTTCTTTCGGTTTCGGCGGACCGAATTTAGCCTAGAAGACCTCACGGATGGTTTGCAGAACTGGGGCAACTCGTCCCCTTCTTCCCTCAAAAAAGATGCTACTTGCTTGCTAAGAATGTACGTACCGCAGCCTAAGTCTACCCACCTGAATGAGGACAACTTAGATTGTCCCTTTGCCGACCTGGGGCTAGTACAGCGTACTGGAGATGCCCAATCCTTCGCTTTTCGGATGGGTGCGAAACCAACATTACCGCCGGAAATTGTCGTCTTGGCCTGCTTAGAGTATGCTGATGCGGTTGGGGAGGGGGCACAAACCATGGCGATCGCGCGGCTTCTCTATGCCGAAGGCAGTCCAGGGCAAGCCTTTAAGTTGACCGAAAGTACCCTGTGTGAGGCGATCGAGCGCGTAGCGCGTCACCAATCGGCGATCGCCCTGACCGACAGCGCTGGCTTGCTGCAACTATCCTTCACAAAATCACCGCAATTACTCGTGCCCTTGCTGCTCGACATCTACTACGGCGGGGCGCGATGCTAGGGATAAAGGGTCAGCGTGCCAGTTCTACCCTTGGGCGCAAAGTCCTTCTTACTAACAGGAATTTTCGGGATTTTCTTAGAGCATTTGGGACTTTTCAAAAAACAGGCAAGGCGTAGGCAGATTACCCATGGCAGGGAAACTATCGGATTTTTTCAGTATCCATCGCCGCTATGCGCGATCGGTGAATTTGGAGCGGGATCGCGATCGCGCCGACGCCGTGCGCGGCTATATCCTAACGGAGCGATCGCGGCAGGCTCTGCAGCGGATTCTATTGGGAGCGACAGCGCGCCGCACTGCCCATGCCTTTACGCTCACCAGTGTTTACGGCACGGGAAAGTCATCCTTTGCCCAGTTTCTCTCCTGTCTGTGCGCTCCCGTCGGCAGCGAAGCGCAGGCTCTGGCTCTGGATATTGCACGGTCGGCACTTCCCCAGTCCGATTTAGACACATTGGTGGGTTGCCTGCCCAAGCGAGGCTTCTTCCGGGCGATCGCCACTGCCCGCCGCGAACCCCTCTGCCATACGCTGCTGCGGGCATTGTCCAACGGGGCCGATCGCTTTTGGCGATCGGGGAAGGAGCCGGTGGTAGCGCGGCGGATACTCGACCTTACCTGCGAAGCCGAAACCGGTCGCACGATGGATGCCCAGGGGGTACTCGCACTTGTGGAAGAGATACTCCGTGTTGTCCAGGGGCCGGTGCTGCTGCTGCTCGATGAGCTTGGCAAAAGCCTGGAATTTGCGGCCATGCACCAGGGAACAGAAGACCTGTACTTGCTACAACAACTGGCCGAACTGCAGCCGCCCAAGGGACAGACTTTTTATCTCGTTGGCATGTTGCACCAATCCTTTGCCGACTACGGCGATCGCCTAGCCACAGTGCAGCGCCACGAGTGGGCCAAGATTCAAGGACGCTATGAAGACATTGCCTTTGGCGGTCAACCCCGGCAGATGATGCGGCTGGTGGGCCAAGCCATTCAGGCAGAGATCCCCGATGCGTTACGACCATCTGTGCAGCGGCAGGCCCAGGCATGGTGCGATCGCCTGACTCAGCATGGCATCAGCGATCTTTCTGCCGAACTGTTGGCGGCTAACTTTCCGTTGCACCCCGTAACCGCCCTCGTTTTGCCCGTCCTGTGTGCCAACTATGCCCAGAGCGATCGCTCGTTGTTTGCCTTTCTCACCAGTGCCGAGCCCTTTGCCTTTCAGCAGTACCTGAGGTCAACACCGTGGGAGGATGGGCACCTGCCGCTGTTGCAGCTCGATTGGCTGTACGACTACTTCATTGAGGCGATGGGGGCGGGTTTAGCCGCCCGTCCCCACCTGCACCGCTGGGTCGAGATTCACAACCTGATTGCCAATGCGCGATCGCTGCAACCAGAAGCGCAAGCATTCCTGAAGACGGTGGGGATGCTCAACCTGATCGATACGACGGGTGAACTGCGGGCGGCACCGGATCTGGTCACGCTCGCCCTGTGCGATCGCCCTGATGACACGGCCCGACAGGTCGAAACCGGCTGCCTGATCGAAGATTTTTATCAACGACGCGGCATTTTGAACTACCGCAAGCAGGCCGACGAACTGCAACTATGGGAAGGGACGGATTTCAACATCGAAATGGAACTGGCCACTGCCATCGAACGGCAGCGATCGCCCTTGGCGGCCACATTGACCACAGCATTTCCCCTCAAGCCCGTAGTCGCCCAGCGTCACAGTTACCGTACGGGCACGGTGCGCTACTTTGAGCGACGCTTTCTCGACAGCAGTACGGTTTGGGACAAGCTGCACTGCGCGAGTCACTGCGACGGTGCGATTGGCTACTGGGTGGATGAGGCTCCCCCGCAAGCTGTGCCCGCCACCACGGCGGATGGCAAGCCCCTGATCGTACTACAGGGTGTGCATTTGCCTTTGCTGGCGATCGCTGCTGCCGAATATGCCGCTTTGCAAATCCTAGCGCGCCGCCCCGAACTCGATGGCGATGCCGTAGCCCGGCGGGAGGTGCGTTACCGCCTCATGCGTGCCGAACAGGTGCTGACCGACCGTCTTGCGGTTTCCTTTGCTTTGGCAGGCGAACCAGACGCAACGCTAACCTGCTGGGTAGGTGGCGTTACGGAGCAAATTGCCCATGCCCGAGCGCTTAACGGACTGCTTTCCCAAGTCTGCGATCGCGCGTATCACGCCACGCCAATCCTCTGGAACGAACTGCTCAACCGGCGCGAATTCTCGGCTCAGGGCACCAAAGCCCTGCGGCTACTGATTGACGCCATGCTTTCCCACGCCACGGAGGAACGGCTAGGGCTGCAAGGCCATGGCCCCGAAACCAGTATGTATGCTTCGCTGCTGCAAGAGACAGGCATCCACCGCCAAGAGGACGGTCTATGGGGTTTCTATCCGCCCAACGACAAAAGCCTCCAGCCGGTATGGCAAGCGATCGAGCAGTTTTGCCTTGACGCCAGCGATCGCCCGATCGGACTTGATCGCCTCTACCAAACCTTGGAAGCGCCACCCTACGGACTCAAACGCGGGCTGATTCCCCCTTTGCTGGCTGCTGTGCTGCTCTACCGCAGCGATGATGTCAGCGTGCACCGCGATGGCACCTTTATTCCCAGCCTCGGCACCGAACACTTTGAATTGTTGGTGAAGCAACCCCAACGCTTTGCGGTCAAACACTTTGCAATCCTGGGCTTGCGATCGCAGGTATTTCGGGAGCTGGAGACCGTACTCGCCGCCAAGAAAACCATGCCCGACGGTCTGCGCAACCGCACGCTGCTGGCTGTTGTCAAACCCCTGTTTCAGTTTGTCAAGCGCTTGCCTGCCTACACCAAGAAAACGCAGCGGCTTAGCCCTGAGGCACGGGCGGTCATCGAAGCCCTGCAACAGGCGCAAGAACCGGACGCATTGCTTTTTGCCGCGTTACCCCAGGCCTGTGGGTTAAGCGCGATCGCCACTGGCGTTGCGGAACAATTCGCCTCCGACGATACAGACGACGGGGACTTAGCCAAAGAATACAAAGCACGGCTAGTGCGCGCCCTGCAAGAAATTCAAACGGCCTACGATACTCTGCTAACCCACTGCACGGAATTGCTGCACAATGCCTTCGGCGTGCGTGGCGGCGCAGCCCAGTTGCGGGAAGACTTGCTGGTGCGGGCCAGTTACCTCACCGATGGCTGTCTAGAGCGATCGCTGCGGCGGTTTGTGCTAGCAGCGGCGGACGGGTCGGCAGACGATAAAACGTGGCTGGAGGCATTGCTGATGGTGGTGGCCGACAAACCCGCCGAGTCCTGGGGTGATGACGATGTGCAGCGATTCGAGTACAAACTGGGGGATTTGGCCCGACGCTTTGCCAACCTCGAAGCCATACAAAAGGGCATGGCAGCGGCAAATCATACGGGACTTGAGGCGCGACGGGTATCGGTGACACGCCCGGACGGGCGCGAGGCACATCGCTTGGTGTGGCTCGATCCGCAGGAATCGCAAAAAATCGATGCCTTGGTCGCGGAAATTCTTGATCGCCACGAACTCGCCAACAGCGATCGCCTGCGGCAGGGCTTGGCCGCCACCTTGGCAGAGGTCATATTGGCTGCACCCACAGAGACAGCTAAGGAACCGCGCGATTCTGGCCGACAATCGAGAAAGCTTTCCTAGGATGGTGCTGTCATTGCTCGCCATCTATCGACTGTCAGCACGACCTGCCTCCGCCCCCGCACTAGAAATTGATGTCACTTTTTGATTAGAATGTTAATAACCTAAAAGTTCGCGATCCATGGGCAAAACGCCAGCAAGACATATCCTCGGACTATCGGGTGGCAAAGACAGCACCGCGCTTGCCGTGCTGATGCACAGAGAAGTTCCCCAGATGGAGTATTTTTTTTGCGATACCGGCAAAGAACTCTCCGAAACCTACGAATATCTCGAACGAATACGGGCCAGGCTAGGTATTAAAATCGAATATCTTAACGCGGAACGAGATTTCGACTTTTGGTTGGGAGTCTATGGCGGTGTTTTACCATCCCCAAACGTAAGATGGTGTACTCGCAAACTTAAGATTGAACCACTAGAAAAGTTTGTAGGAGACGGTCAGGCCATTAGCTACATTGGTATTCGGGCCGATGAGAATCGCGATGGATACATTTCAGCGAAAAGTAACATCACCCCTGTTTACCCTTTCAAGGAGAGGAACCTGAGAAAGCCTGATATTTTGAGGATTCTTGACGATAGCGGTCTTGGATTGCCTTCCTACTATCAATGGCGGTCACGTTCGGGTTGCTACTTTTGCTTCTTTCAGCGTAAATATGAGTGGGTTATGCTAGCGCACGAGCATCCTGACCTTTTCCAGAAAGCAGTTGAATACGAACAAAATCATAAGGACGGCAGAACATACACTTGGACTCAGGGTGAAACCTTGGAGGAACTAATCGCTAGAAGAGATGAAATTCTTGCTGAACATGAGCGGTCACTGTACAGGGAGAAAAAGATAAATACTGATCGAACGTTAGCCGAAATTCTGGATAACGTTTTAGATGTTGATAATGATGAACTTCCGTGCTTGGTTTGCCATCTTTAGATTCAATAGATGCTGTTAAAATTTTAGGAGTGCCAATTATGCCGTGTGAGCTAAAAAATGTTTTAAAAGTAGTTGATCCAACAGGTTTGACATACTACTTAGGTACTATTACTCCTGAAGAAATTAAAGCATTAACTTTTGTTCCAGTTGTGACTGAAACTTCTCAACAGGACAATGAAGTTGAAAGGCTTAAAGAAGTTCCCGGTGGATATCAGCGATCAGGGGATACCAAGCGGATGATAAAAATCAAGGAGTTCATTGTTAAACGTCCTTCTTGTTTAATTCCTCCTGTTTTGCTTTCTGCTAGAGGTAAATGGAAATTTACACCATCATCTAGCACCAATAAAAATATTGGAACTATTCAAGCTGACGAACAAGCAGCAATTATTGATGGGCAGCATAGGCTTGGAGGTTTACTACAACTTGCGGTCGATGATAATATTTCTGATGACCTCAAAAAACGACCCATACCTTTCATGGCTATCGATTCAATGGATTTGGATATTGAAAAGCAAGAGTTCGTTGACATTAATGGTAATCAGAAAGGTGTAAAGAAATCTCTTCTTGTGTATTTAGAAAGAGAAGATAATTTCTCAGCAATGGCAGCCCTTGCTCTCATGGAAGACGAGGAATCCGTTTTCAAGGGACGTATTGACACTCAAAAGAAGCATGATTGGACAGTATTTCTTTTTGGAGCAGCAAAGGAGTGTATCGATCTAACATATAGCAGAAGTTTTATTATTCCTAAAGGTTTCGATCCATTCTCTAGCAAAGATGTTCGTCCAGCAGCTATTGAGTTTGTGTTGAACTACTGGCGTGCTGTTAGAGATGCTATGCCAGAGTTTTGGGCGGATATGGACAAAATGCCAAATTTTGGGGTAAAGAAGTCTAAAGATAAGCCCGGTACAACAGGGTTTGACTATCGCCTACTTGAAGAGACAGGAATACGGGCATTTTCAAAGCTCGCATCCGAATTATTTGTAACTACATGGATTGACGGTATGAAAAGTCCATCCTTCGAGTTAATCACAAATTACCTTGATCAGTTGGCAGCAAGAGAACAGGTCAAGCTTGTTTTAAGTAAGCCAAGCAAGAACGAAGAGGTTCTTAAAATAGATTCTGACTTGAGAAGTACAGGAAAAGCTGGTGTTGATGCAATCTTTATTCACTTAAAGAGTGAGCTTCAACGAGTCATTCAAGGAGGCTAGAAATTCTATGAAATATGTTGATACACTAGCCTCCTTACTAAACAGGGAGCTTGGTCAAAATCAGCTTATTCTATCTAGAATTGATGTCCCCATCTCTCAAGGGGATGAATGGATTTGGGTTTTTTGTTACTTAGAGCAAGAATCTTTAACTGAAGAAGTTGAGCAGATTTATAAACTTCTCTTAGAGCAGATATCTCCTCTTCATTCAGGGGAGATTTTAGGATATTCTGGAGATCCTTCGATTCTAATATCTAAAAGTGATTGGTTGCCTGAAAAAGTAGACAGAGACGATTTGCTGAGTTCATCATCTGAAATCTCTATCTCAAGCTATGTTTCAGATTTAATAAGTTCTATGGATGATGGGAACTTGATATTCTTTTTCAGATTGAAGAAGGAAAGTATGTTAGATGCTGATATTGTATCAAAAGCATTGCGAGAGAGGACTTGGTTTCAGTCGAAGGCAGTTCCATTCTACTTGAGAAATCGTTCAGTAGACATATCAGTTGGTGCATCTCGAGCAATCTTACGCCCTCATACACAAAATGCTATTTGGTATTTTGAAACTGACAGGAGTTTTTATGCCATCTTTGAAAGAAATGATGTTGATAGTAGAGTTCGTTGTAATGCATATCAAGCTCTAACCGGAGTGGAAAGTCTCTACATCAGTCGTGAGGACTTTCTGGAAGCTATAAACTTTCCGTATCAATCAACCTATGGTTTTAATATAGGGATACCGTTAGAAATTGATACATTTACTAGGTCTAACTATTCTTGCTCAGCAGAGCAAATGCTCATAGATATTAAATCCTCGTTAGATACTTGTCAGAAATGTCGAGAGATTATACAGTTCCAACTTAATTTAAAGAAGCAAGAAACGCTCAGAAGGCTTGAGCAAAGGCGTAACTCATTAAGTTCTCGAGCAAGCATCTTATACAATGATAATCGTGAAATTTTCCTTGGATATGAGCCAACCAATGAAACCGAGTTAATTATACTTGCAGCAAAGTTAGAAACATACATCAGACAGTATATTGGTGAATTTCAAATTCTTGAGCATACAAGTCAACTAGGAATTGATGGACTAATAAGAATCAGAAGAACTGCATCCAGCGTTTTACAGAATTTTGCTAGTGCTGAGTTCGAGTATGAACTAAGAAATTTTTTTGAGCACGAACACCCCGTTGAGCAAACTGACTACATCATTTGCTGGATAATAGGAAGTCTAGAGGATGGAAAATTTCGTTTCAGAAGAAGAGGAATTCGTTCAGACGGAGCCATAGAAGTCTATATCAGTTCTGAAGGATGGATGAAAATCCTCACATTCCGTGATCACATGATCTACGTATTACCCCTAAAATGTTTTCCTGGTTTGGTAATTCGATAATTGCGTAGCAATAGACTTCTCTGATTTATGGCAAGTTCTGTTTCTACACCAACCATTTACCTTGACTACCACGCTACAGCTCCCGTTGATCATAGAGTTGCCGCTCGCGTTT
>DBAX01000006.1 GCA_002291895.1 Cyanobacteria bacterium UBA999 | reverse complement strand
GGGGGGTGGGCGCTGGGGGAAGTCTGCCAGGCGCGAAGTTCCGGTTCTAGGGGGCGGATCAGCCAGTCGTAGAGCTGCTGGGCAGGCTCCATAAATTCCTGGGATTCATCTAGGCGAATCTTGGCCATCAAATCCCCCATGACACGGCGTATGGTGCCTTCATCGGCTTCTGGCACCCGATAGCGCCGCGGCTCGCCCTGGGGCGGAATGAGGAGCATTTCCATCCGGTTGGGGAGCAAAAAGGGATACACCGCCACGGTTAAGCTGCCCGATCGCTCGGTAGATTCCTGCAATTCTTCCTGCACCTGGAGCAAGGACTTTTCCGGCACCTCCGGATCCCGGTTCAGGTAGTGGTGGATTTCGGCTAGGTGGTACAACTCCATAGCTGCCCAGGCCTCGGACAGTTGCCCTGCCGCTAAGTGCTCATCGATGCTGCGCCGCCAGGAACGCTGGAGGGACTGGTGCAAGGAGGGAGGTTCGGGAACTAGGGGAGCGGGGATCACGGAGCGAGGCGATCGCGAAGCCGGATTGAGACGGGCGATCGCCCAGACAGAATGGGGGATGAGCAAGCATCCCAGCGCAGCCAGGGAAACCCAAGGACGCATCGGCAATACCTGAAATTTGTGTGAGATAGCTAAGGTAGCACATTCAAAGTCCCGAAAAGTGCTCTAGACAACCCAATGAGGAACCACTCATCCAAAGTAAAACAATTTTTTACAGGAAAATTTCACTTTCTTAAAGCGCAGATAATCATTCCTTAACTTTTGGTACCCTGCGCTAAGTTACTGTGGCGGTGCACCTATCCTTTGAAACCATGGCACCCTTAACGCTACAACTCCTGCACTTTGGTGACCCTGAGGCAGGCATTCCCGCCGCTGGCACTTCGCCTCAGACCTCCGATGCAGTTCGCTTTTCTGCCGTGCTCAACTACCTGCGCAACGACCCCAGCCTCACCAGTGTTGTTCGCGCCAACACGCTCACCCTGTCTTCAGGCGACAACTACCTCCCCGGGCCCTTCTTTAACGCCTCGTCTGACACGAGCCTAAACGGTGTCGGTGGGCTCGGCACCTCCACTGCCCCAGTTCTTGGTCGCGGTGACATTGCGATCGTCAACAATCTCGGTACCCAGGCCGCCGTTCTTGGCAACCACGAATTCGACCTTGGCACCCGCCAAATTCGTGACATTCTGCGGATCGGCGCTGGCAACCCAGGCACCAACTTCCCCTATCTTTCCACGAACGTCAATTTCAACGATCCTTTGACGGAACTGGCCGCCGGTACGGGTGGTACTCTAGCCACTCGCGATGCCGCCAACACCTTGCCAGGCAATCCCGCTGTGCCCGCCAACAAAGCCAGTGGCAACGCCATTAGCAACACCGCCGAAGCCAGCACCATCAAGGGCAAAATCGCCAAGAGCACCTTCATTACTGTTGCTGGAGCCGATGGCACCCTAGGCACCGCCGACGACGAAAAAATTGGTCTCGTTGGCGTCACCACACCCACCCTGCCCACCATTACCTCCCCCGGAGCCGCCGTCACAACGCCGGCAAACCCAGTAGACTTTGCGGCCCTCGCGGCCGAAGTTCAAGCCAGCGTTGACTATCTCATTTCCCAGAACGCCGGGTTAGACAAAATCATCGTTCTAGCCCACCTGCAACAAATTGCCCTAGAGGCGGATGAACTAGCGCCACGGTTGCGCAATGTCGACGTCATCATCGCTGGCGGTTCCAATACCCGCCTTGTGGACGAAAACGATCGCCTGCGCGCTGGTGATACGGCCCAAGGCGTGTATCCCTTGGTTCGTACTGATGCCAATGGCAAGCCCATCCTCGTCGTCAACACCGATGGCAACTACAAGTACGTTGGTCGCTTGGTCGTAGACTTTGACGCCAATGGCGAAATCATCGTCAACAACCTCAACACCACGGTCAACGGGGCCTATGCCGCCGACACCGCAGGCGTCGAGCGGTTCTTTGGTGCCGGTGCTGACCCAGTGAATGCCTCTGCTAATGGCGTCAACCTGGCCACCAACCAAAACCACCAAAACATTGTGGCCATTACAACCGGGATTCGCAATGTTATCTCCAGCCAGGATAATCTGACGTTTGGGCGCTCCAACGTCTTCCTCAATGGCACCCGTTCCGATGTGCGTAGCCAAGAAACAAATTTGGGCAACCTAACCGCCGATGCCAACATCGCCCTAACGCGTAGCGTCGATCCCTCGATCAACAACCTGCCCATCATCTCCCTCAAAAACGGTGGCGGCATTCGCGACAACATTGGTCGGATCTCGGCTGCCCCCGGTGCCACCAGCAGCGATGATGTCACCAAGCTGCCCCCCCAGCCCAGCGAGCTTGCCCCCAATAAAACTGGCGGTGCCTTATCCCAGTTGGATATTGCCAACTCCCTGCGGTTCAACAACGGTCTCACGGCGATCACGATCACCGTTGCCCAGCTTAAAATCTTGCTGGAGCGCGGTGTTGCTGATGTGGCTCCTGGCGCAACACCCGGTTCCTTTGCTCAAGTAGGCGGCTTTTCCTTCAGCTTTGATCCTGCTGGTACCCGCCAAGTGCTAGATAATGCCGGTAACGTCACCACCGCTGGTACCCGCATTAAGAATGTCGCCTTGCTCTCCGATGACGATGATGACGATGTAACGCGCGAGGTTTTGATTCGGGATGGTCGAGTTGTCGGCAACCCCAATCGTCTGCTGCGTTTGGTTACCCTCGACTTTCTAGCCAATGGACCCGTTGGCTCCGGGCTGGGCGGAGACGGCTATCCTTTCCCCAAATTTATTCAAGACAACGCGGCATTTGTTGATCGCGTCAACTTTAGGGATCTCATCCAAGATCGCATCATTCTGGATGTTGGCAACTTTACGATTGGCTTTAGCGCGACGCGCATTGGGGGCAACCGCTCCGGGTTTTTCGTCCAAACCACGGTGGATGACGATGGACTGGCAGGAGCGATCCTGTTTGACATTTCCAATCCTACGGTGCTGAACAACCCTACTTCCACTACCCTGAGAATTGGCGGTGCCAACCTGCTGATTTCTACCGAGCTTTCCACAGTGCTCACCGGCGGCGCCTCCATTGCTGGCGTAGACATCGGCGACGCCCAAATCGATGCCAACATTCAACCCGCGGGCGGCACCAACGTGGAAGTCATCGGCGGCGTCACCTCCGTGGCCCTCGATCCTGCGGTTTTGGCCCTAGTCAACCTCAGCGTTGCCGGTACTTCTGCCAATGTGGTTGCGGCGGCAGCGGGCGTAGGACGAACCACTGATGCCCGTGTTGGTTTTACCATCACCAACAGTGCCGGCACCAACTTGGTGCTCAATGGCGCCACGCCCGTCAGCGGCTCCATTCGCCACACCGGCATTGTGAATTTGCAGCGCGACAACATTGCCCGGGAACTCAACGGTAAAGCCACCTTTGCCCCTGCTGGCAGCGAACAGGATGCCCTTGCCGAGTTTCTTGCCGATCGCTTTGGTTCAACGACCCCCTTCGGCAAGTTGACCATCCTCGGCAACTTCACCATCGGCTTTGATGCAGCGCGGGTGGGCGGTAGCCGTTCCGGCTTCTTCGTGCAAACCAATGTCAGCGATGATGGTTTGGCCGGGGCGATCGTGTTCGATATTTCGGCACCCCAAAGCGTAACGAACCCAACGGCAACGAGTTTGGTGCTGGGTGGAGCAAACCTGCTGATCTCCACGGAGCTGGCAACGTTCCTAGGCAATGTCGCCTTAGCTGGCACCGACATTGGCGCTGCTCAGATTAATGCCAACATTCGCGTCACCGGCACCAATGCCGAAGTGATCGGTGGGGTAACGACAGTGGCTCTGAATCCCAGCATTCTCGCGGCCGTAAATCTTGAAGTCGCTGCCGCCGTCAGCGTAGTCAGCGCCGCTGCCGGTGTTGGCACTGCCGCCGAGTCGGTACGGGTGGGCTTCACCATTAGCAACACCCAAACCAACTTGGTCCTCAACGGCACAACCCCAGTGCGCGGCAAAATCGACCACACTGGGTCGGTGGCCCTGCGGGGTCGGGGCAGTGACGGCGACGACGACAATCTCTTTGATGATGATGACAACGAGTCCCGTTTGGATCGCCGGATCCAAAACATCAGCGTTCGGCGCACGGATACGGTCACCCAAAATAGCCGTCTCTTCGTGGAGAACAACACCCTGTTTTCCAATGGCACCGATCGCCTGAAGTTTAGTCTTACGGGTGGCAGGCTCAACGAGTTGTTTGAAGTTGGGGTCTATGCCGTCGGCAAGGATGACGCTGATAACACTACCTCTAGGATTCTGCAGCGCGGGCAGGTGATCTTCAGCACCATCAGCAACAACCCCACAGGATTTAATCCCAACCTCCTGAGCCGCACCATTACTGGCTTAGATGGCGGCGATCTCCGCTTCTTCCTCGTCCGGGGTGGCACGGTCGATGCCGTTCGCGCCGGTGCCACGGCACCCCAAGTGCTGCTGGGAGGCAATGCCGCCCAAATCAACAGCCTGGGCAGCGATTTCAGCGTTAGCTTCCGCTCATCGACCACCAGCACAACCTTCGAGAGCATTACCCTCAAGGTTGAAGCCGAAACCTCCAGCCGCGTTCTTGGCACCCGCCTGCAAGGACAGAGGCAACGGGAACTGATTGATGTGCGCGAAGTTGCCGGTCAAGCCGTGCTGGCGGAGATTTCGGTCTTCCGCGAAGCAGTCTTTAACAACACCGTGGGCTTCTACCGCGTGGATAGTGAGCGCGGTGAAGTTGCCGGCATCAATCCCTCCGTGGCGGGCTTTGATCGCAATGCCTACATCCGGGAAGCACTTTCGAGCCGGCGATTGGTGACTTCTTTTGGCAGCACCCGCAACCAGCAAACCGAGACGTTCTCGACCATTCTCCAGGGGGGCAGCATCTTCGCACCCTTCCTGATATCTAACGGAACGGTCGCAGATGTACTGGCTGGACGCAGCGACAGCATCTTCTTCCCGGTGGTGGGACTCAACCCCGGCGGCGCTGACCACTTCCGCCTATTGGGAGACAACACCTTCGGGATTGAGGACACCCGCGGTGGCGGCGACCTAGACTACAACGACATTATCCTCTCGGCCCGCCTATCCGTTTAGGAATTGGGTCTCCTCGGTCGGGGTTCTTCCCGATCGAGGCTGATGGAATGGTGACCTCAATGGTAAGCATGGGGAGCTACGGCTCCCTTTTTTATTGTCGGTACTACCTAAGCTGGTCTAGAAGTTTTGTCTCCCAGGAGGCGGCAGCAGTGGGTGGTTCTGCCTCAACGCCAAGTGCCCCAGCGTTTGGGACGGAGGATGGCGATCGCCCATTGGGATGACTGCCCCAAGCAACGACTCCGCTCAGTTGAAGGAGAGTTGAAGGAAATAAAAATTTTGCTGCGCTGCGATGCTTGTGATCGGTTTTTCCAATAGCAGCACCCAGACTTGAACTGGGGACCTACGGATTATGAGACCGTCGCTCTAACCGGCTGAGCTATGCTGCCACGTTTCGTAAATATAACACTAATTTAATTTTGTATTTAATTTTGTGCTGCGGCGCGATCGTGGCTTGGGCAAAAATTTTTCTGGGGTGGCGTGCTCCGCCAAACAGTGGGTAACGGCCTTTGCGGACATGACCACAACCTTCGAGAGCAGGGAACGGGCAGTGCTGGGGGAGTCGTGGAGTTCGATCAGCCGGTACTTGAGCAGGGGGGCTTTGCCCTGGGGGTCAAAGGAGGGGCGCGCTTCACACCAGGCGGCATCGGAGGGGCAAAAGAGCCGAAGGGCCAGGTCTACGGTCGGGTGGCGACAGTTGGTCTCGTCACCGTTGAGGTAGGCGTAGAGCTTTTCGTAGCGGCGGTTGATCTCGGGGGCAAGGCAAAGAATTAGGGTATTCCGTTCCCACAATCGGAGGTGCAATTGGTGGCACAGGTCGGGAATAGCTAGAACAACACCCTGCTCGCGGCTACTTTGCAGGCGATCGCCGTAGCGCCCCAGGGGATGGTGGCTGGCGGGGGCGGTTTTGATCCGGCTGCCCCCTTGGCTGGGGTCAACATTGATGAATCCCTGCCACCAGTGGCTAGAGGCTCGGTCGGCGGCCGTTTGGGCAACCCGATGGACAACTTTTTGATTTTGTTGCTGCCGGGCGATCGCCCGCATGAGCAGGCGATCGAGCCAAGCCAATTCAGCCCTTAGGTAGTCCCAGTTGCTACCAAAGGGAGTGGTCACGCCACGCCTCGCCGCAAAACACCCCGGATCGCCAGCCCTACCAGCACTCCAAAACCGGTTAGCAGGAATAGGGAAAGGGCCACCGTCATCGTTCCCCAGGGAGCGGTCATCACCACACTCTGCCACGACCAAGTTCCATGGCTATACACATAGCGGATAGGTTCAATGGCCCAGGATAGGGGATTGAGGCAGGCGATCCACTGCAGCCATGGGGGCATAAAGGTCAGGGGCGCCAGGGCGGTGCTGGAGAAAATCAGCGGCAGGTTGACCAGAAAAATCAGCGCCAGCATTTCCTGGTGTCCGGGCATCGCAAAGGACAGCCCCAAGCTCAGCATGGTGAAATCCACCACCAGCACCATGACCACAAGGGCAACCAACCCAAGTCCGCTGGCGCTGGGCAGGGTAGCCCCCATTAGCCCACTGGCTAGGGTGATGGCCAGGGTTTGCACCAAACTAAGGGTCATAATAAAGATTGCCGACGCCACAACAATCGAAAAGCGGGAGACGAGGGGGGCCACCAACATCCGATTGAGGAAGCCAAACTCGCGATCAAACAGCATGGGCAGTCCCGAGTTTAGGGCCCCGCTGAAGGCCGTAAACACCACAATTCCTGCTGCCAAAAATTGAATGTAGGACTGGTTTTCGCCCACCAAACCGGCGGGCAGTCCGCTAAACAGGGCCCCAAACAGAAGAAGCCACATCAGCGGTTGGATCACCCCAGCAATCAGGGTGGCGGGGCGGCGGCGCAACTGAATGAAGAGCCTTTGGGTCAGGGCTAGGGTTTCTTGACGAAAGGCGGCTGTGGAGGTCATGGAACAATTCCTGCGTGCAAAGAGAGGGCATTTGCTTTAGTGTGCCACAGGCTTTTGGGGGTTGCTGCGGGCTGTGATGTTCTCTTTAGTTTGGGAGTTTGGGTGCGTGAGGAAGAACGTTTTTCGTCATAGACTAGGAACACTCCAGAAACACCTCCATGCTGACGGCCAGTGCCGACCTCATTGCCCTAACGCGATCGCAGTTGACGCTGCTGTGGCAGTGCTTGGGCGCGGATTCCAGTACGCTGTATTTGACGGAGTACCTCACCGAACTCACCGATGCATCTCCGGCGCCGACCCTGATTGAGGTCATGACCGTTCCCACCATGCCGCTCTTGCCCGATGGCAGCAGCCGTACTTCCCTGCGCTACCAGGGTCAGGTGGCCATTCCCCTCATCTATGGCGATCGCATTTTAGGTTTTTTAATGACGGGTCGGCAGGATCGTCCGTGGAACGAGCAGGAGGAGGTGCAGGTGCAGCACATTGCCCAAACCCTGGCGATCGCCTGTGCCTTCGACCGGCAACTCCAGTGGCTGGGCCAGGGGCAACAGGACTTTTTCGCTACCCTGATGCACCAGTTGCGCAATCCCCTCACTGCCATTCGTACCTTTGGGCAATTGCTGGTCAAGCGGCTGCGGCGCGAAGAAGAAAACCGCAAGCTGGCCGAGGCGATCGTGCGGGAAACATGGCACATGCAAGAACTCCTGTCCGAGCTTGATCGACCGACGCCCCTGTTGCTGCCCCAATCTCCCTTACCCCAACTGCCCGCGGCCGCCCTAGAATCCACGGCGGTCTCCCTGAACGCGCTTTTGCCCCCCCTGTTGGAAACCACCGCGGCGATCGCCCAGGAACGGGGTCTGTCCTTTACATCCCAGATTCCACCACACCTGCCACCCGTTCGGGGAAATGCCGCCGCCCTGCGCGAAATTTTCCACAATCTCCTCGACAACGCGCAGAAATACACCCCACATAGCGGTCTGCGCGTTTGGGCGGCCATCGACGATG
>DBAX01000007.1 GCA_002291895.1 Cyanobacteria bacterium UBA999 | reverse complement strand
TGAGTTTCGATGCCCCAGAATATACCGTCGATACGGTGGCCATGGGCACCCTGCGGCTGCTGGAGGCGGTGCGGGATTACCAGTCGCGTACCCAGCAGGAGGTGCGTTTTTACCAAGCGGGCTCATCGGAGATGTTTGGACTGGTGCAGGCGGTGCCCCAAAGCGAAACGACGCCCTTTTATCCCCGCAGCCCCTATGCCTGTGCCAAGGTCTACGCCCACTGGCAAACGGTCAACTACCGCGAGTCCTATGGGTTATTTGCTTGCAATGGCATTTTGTTTAACCACGAGTCCCCGCGGCGGGGAGAAACCTTTGTTACCCGCAAAATTACCCGGGCGATCGCCCGCATCGTGGCGGGGCAGCAAAACAAGCTCTACCTCGGCAACCTCGATGCCAAGCGGGATTGGGGCTATGCCAAGGATTACGTCCAAGCTATGTGGCTGATGCTGCAGCAGGATCAACCGGACGATTATGTGGTAGCCACCGGCGAAACCCACTCGGTGCGGGAGTTTTTGGATTTGGCCTTTGCCCACGTCAACCTGCGGTGGCAGGACTATGTGGAGATCGACCCCCGCTATTTTCGCCCGGCGGAAGTGGACCTGCTGCTCGGCGATGCTACCAAGGCTAAGCAAAAGCTAGGGTGGCAGCCCCAGGTGTCGTTCCCCGAACTGGTTCGGCTGATGGTAGATGCCGACCTGTGCGCCCTCGGACTTGACCCGGTCAATGGCAAGCGAAGCAGCGATGTGGCTAGCCTGCGGCAAACGGTCACCCGGGCCTGGCAGTAGGGGCTTTATCGGCGCGATCCATGGAATGGGAGGCAGTGCGCGAGCGGTTCCGCCAGATTTGGGGCTATGACGACTTCCGTCCGCCCCAGGGAGAGGTGGTGTCCTATCTGCTCTCCCGGCGGGATTGCTTGGTGGTGCTGGCCACGGGGGGCGGCAAGTCGGTTTGTTTCCAACTGCCGGCACTGCTGCAGCGGGGTCTGACGGTGGTGGTCTCGCCCTTGGTGGCCCTGATGGAAGATCAGGTGCAGGATATCCAGCAGCGGGGGTTGGCGGCCGCAGCATTGCATAGCCATTTGGATCGGGGGCGGCGATCGCAGATTTTGCGGGAGTTGTCGCGGCTAGCATTGCTGTATGTGTCTCCAGAAACCCTGCTGTCGCCGGGGCTGTGGCAAAAATTGAGCGCTCCGGATCTGCCAATTAATGGCGTGATGATCGATGAAGCCCATTGCCTGGTGCAGTGGGGGGACACCTTCCGTCCCGATTACCGCCGCTTGGGGGCCGTGCGGCTGGCGTTGCAGCAAGCAAAACCGGCAGACCATCCCCCCATTCCCGTGGCAGCTTTTACGGCTACGGCCAATCCCGAGACCCAAAGGGAATTGATTGCCTGCTTGCAGTTGCGATCGCCGGCGATTCTCAGCAGCAGCGTCTACCGTCCCAATTTATTTCTCCGGGTGGCCGTGGCTTGGACTGCGGCGGGGCGGCGGCAGCAGGGACTCAAGTTTATCCGCGCCTTTCCCGATACCACCGGGATTGTTTACGTGCGGACGCGGCGCGACACCGAGGAGGTGGCGGACTGGCTCCAGGAGCAGGGTTTGCGGGCGATCGCCTACCATGCGGGGCTGACATCGGGGCAACGCCGGGACATCGAGCGGGCGTGGCTGGGGGGGGCTATGCCGATCGTGGTCTGCACCAGCGCCTTTGGCATGGGCATCAACCAACCCCACGTGCGTTGGGTGCTGCACCTCCAGGCACCCCTAACCTTGGCAGAATACATCCAGGAGGTGGGTCGGGCCGGACGCGATCGGGCCCCTGCTCAAGCGCTGATGCTGGTCAGCGAACCGACGGGAATTTTGGATCCGGGCGATCGCCAGCGGGTCGATTTTTTTATCGGGCAGCAGGAGCAGCAGTACCAAAGGGCTGCCCAACTGGGACGCCAGTTGCCGCGCCGGGGACGCATCGACGCTCTCAAGCAGCGGGATCCCGATTTATCCATGGTTCTGGGGCTGCTGCACCGGGCCGGTTGTCTGCGCTGGACTACGCCTTTCGAGTTTGTGCTTACGGCGTCTCCAGACAAGCTGCCCCAATTTGACCGTCGCCCCTATGGGGAGATGACCGCCTATCAGCACACCAAAAACTGCCGCTGGCAGGTGCTCCGCCAAGCCTTTGGCGAAGCGGAACCCATTCCCCGTTGCGGTCATTGCGATCGCTGCTGCCCATGATCGACCGAACCCTGTGGATTACCTCCCTCGCCGAGACCCAGGCGATCGCCAGCCAATTGGCAACCCAAATTCCCGCCGAGCTTCCCACGGTGCTGTTGCTGCACGGCGATCTGGGCAGTGGTAAAACCGCCTTTGTCCAGGCCCTCGGCACTGCCCTTGGGATTGCCGAGCCCATAACCAGCCCTACCTTTGCCCTCATTCACGAATACCCCGAGGGGCGCATTCCCCTCTATCACATCGATCTCTACCGCCTGGAGCCAACCCAGGTTCCGGCCCTGCACCTGGAGCTTTATTGGCAGGGGCGCGAATTTCCGCCAGGGGTGGTCGCCATTGAGTGGGCCGAACGCCTAAACCCCATACCCCCCGACGCCCTTAGCCTCACCTGGACGACCCTAGGCGATCGCCGTCGGTTGCACCTGAGGGCTAGCGCTGCACGGTGGCAGAATCTGGATCTCACCCCCTAGATTTCTAGGAGGGCGGCAGGGCGTGGGGCACTTCCCTAGCAAAGAGTCCCTTAAAGACTATATAGAGGGTTGGTGTAATCAGCAGGCTCAGGAACGTTGCCACCAACATGCCCCCAATCACCGCCGTACCCAGGGAAATCCGGGCTGCCGCCCCGGCTCCCGTGGCGATCGCCAGGGGCAAAACCCCAATTACCGTCGAAAGCACCGTCATCAAAATGGGACGGAGGCGCTGCTGGGAGGCTTCTACCGCCGCCTTGGTGATGCTGAGCCCCTCCTGGCGCAACTGATTGGCAAACTCCACAATCAAAATCGAGTTTTTACTAGCTAAGCCGATCAACATCACCAAACCAATCTGAACGTAGACATCGCTGGGCAGTCCCCGCAGTTGGATTGCCACCATAGCACCCAAGATCGCCAAGGGCACCGTGATCATGATGATCAGCGGGTCAAGGTAGTTTTCGTACTGGGCAGCAAGAACGAAAAACACCAACACCAGACCAAAGCCGAAAATCAGCAGGCTCTGGCCGCCCGACTCCTTTTCCTCCAGGGATAGGCCCGACCAAGCGTAGCTAAAGCCCGGTGGCAGCACCCGCTGGGACAGGCTTTCTAAAATGCCGAGCACCTCACCGGAACTGGTACCCGGGGCGGCATTGCCGGTAATCTTGATCGAGCGGGCCAGGTTAAAGTGGGTA
Source organism: Cyanobacteria bacterium UBA999 (assembly GCA_002291895.1). Taxonomy (GTDB): domain Bacteria; phylum Cyanobacteriota; class Cyanobacteriia; order Pseudanabaenales; family Pseudanabaenaceae; genus UBA999. The sequence continues at coordinate 9,941 of DBAX01000007.1, read as the reverse complement.
ATGACCGACGGAGCAGTGGTTTCTTGAATCGTCACTAGGTTTCCTAGGGAGACCATTGCGCCCTGCCGCGATCGCACGTAGAGCTTGTTGATCGCCTCGGGAGAAGAGCGGAACGGCGCATCGGCCTGGACGTAGACCCGATAGGCCCGCCCAAATAGTTCAAAGTCATTGACATACTCTGACCCTAAAAACGTTTGCAGGGTGCCAAAGATGTCCTCCAAGGGCACTTGCAGCACGTTGGCGCGATCGCGATTGACCTCCAGGGTCAGTTGGGGGGTATTGGCGCTAAACTCCGGCCGCAGCCCCACGAGCTTGGGTGCCTGGGGGGAAGGAAACGTACTCGCTGCCCCCAAAAGGCCCCCAAGGGCATTGCCCATCTCCCCAAAGCCCCGATTCCCCACGTCCAAGAGCTGGTACTCAAACCCGCCCACATCCCCCAGTCCCAGGATTGCCGGGGGCGGGAAGGGCACCACGATCGCCTCCCGAATGCCAAAGAGTTGGGGAAATAGCTGTCCAATCAGGGCCGTTGCCGATTGATTGGCCCCGGTGCGCTCTTCCCAGGGGCGCAGGGTTGTAAACACGATACCCTTGTTGGGTGTGGGCCCGCTAAAGCTAAAGCCGCCAATGGCAAAAGTGTTGGTAATCTCCGGAAACCGCCGCCGGGGCTGCCCCTGGTCGTCCAGCACCACCGCCCCCGACTCATCCCGCAGGGGCTGGAGCATCGCCTGCTCAATTTGGGTGAGCACCTGCCGGGTGTAGTTCAAGGAAACCCCCTCCGGTGCCTCGACAATTGTAATGAAATAGCCCTGATCTTCCACGGGCAAAAATGCCGTCGGTGTATTGAGAAACACCACCACCGTCGCGGCAATGCCTAGGGCGAAACAGCCCATCACTACGGCGCGATGGTGGGTCAGTTGCCCCAACAGCCAAGCGTAGCCCCGCCGCGTTGCCTCCACTGCCCCATTTACCATGGCAAAAAAGGGATGCACCCTACCCGTGCGCTGCCGCAGCAACACCGCCGATAGGGTTGGCGTAAAAGTGAGGGCATTAAACGTAGACACTACAATCGAAAAGGCGATGGTTAGGGCAAACTGCCGGTACAGCAGCCCCGTGGCTCCCGGGAAGAAGGCCACGGGCACAAAAATAGCGACCAGCACCAGCGATGTAGCTACCACGGCACTGGCAAGTTCGTTCATTGAGGCGATCGCCGCAGCCATGGGAGACTGTCCCTCTTCAATGCGACGGCTAATGTCTTCGACGATGACGATCGCATCATCCACCACCAGACCGGAGGCCAGGGTGAGCCCAAACAGCGTCAGGGTATTGATATTGAAATCCAGCAGCTTGACAAACAAAAAGGTGCCCACCAAGGCAATGGGAATCACAATGGACGGAATCACCGTAGATTGCCAGGTCTGCAAAAACACGTACAAAATCAGCACCACCAGGACCACTGCCATCAGCAGCGATCCCACCACCTCCCGGGCCCCCGCCTCAATAAATCGGGTCGTGTCAAAGGCAATTTCGTAGCGCAACCCCGGCGGAAAGCTGGGGGCTAGCTCCTTGAGGGTTCGCTGCACCTCCCGGCCCACATCCAGGGCGTTGGCGTTGGGCAGTTGGCTCACCCCCAGCCCCACGGAGTCCTGTCCGTTGAAGCGCAGCACGGAGCCGTAGTTTTCCGCCCCCAGCTCCACCCGCCCCACATCCGCCAACCGCACCAGGGTGCCATCGGGGTTGGTACGAATTACAATCTGGCCAAATTCTTCTTCAGACTCCAGCCGCCCCCGAGCGGATACGGAAAGTTGATAGAGCTGCCCCGGTACGGCGGGCTCCTGGCCGATCTGTCCGGCCCCCACCTGGACATTCTGGCTGCGAATGGCTTGGGTAACATCCTGGGGGGTCAGTTCCCGTGCCGCCATGCGGAGCGGATCCAACCACAGGCGCATGGCATACTCCCGTTGCCCAAAAATCTGGACATTACCCACTCCCTTAACCCGGCGGATGGCATTGACCAAATACAAATCGGCGTAGTTGCTGAGGTAAATGTCGTTGTAAAGGGGCTGCTGCTGGGCATCGCGATCGGAAAAAACGCCAATGGCAAAGATAAAGCCACTGGATTCCTTAGTCACCCGCACGCCAGTTTGCTGCACCGGCCCCGGCAGGCGCGACAGCACCGCAGAAACCCGGTTTTGCACATCCACGGCGGCCAAATCCTTATTGCGTCCGGTTTCAAAGGTGAGGTTAATGCTGCTGCTGCCATTGTTGGCACTGGTCGAAGCCACATAGCGCAATCCCTCGACCCCATTGAGTTCCCGCTCTAGGATATTGGTCACGGTCGATTCCACCACCTCCGCGTTGGCGCCAGTGTAGTTGGCGCTCACCACCACCCGGGGCGGCGCAATTTCGGGATACTGGGAAATGGGAAGTAAAAAGATACACAGCCCCCCCAACAGCAGAATCAGGGTGGAACATACCGTTGCAAAGATGGGGCGACGGATGAAAAAGTCGGAAACCGATAAAATCATGGCTTAGCTTGGGGTGGCAAGGGAACAATCGGCGCGTCGTTCTGCAAGAGCTGAATTCCCGAGGTGACAATTTGGGCGTTGGGGTCAATGCCAGACACCACCTCCTGTTGATTGCCCACAATGCGTCCTAGTTTGACGGGGCGCTGACAGGCTCGCAGTAGGGGTTCGGCCTTTGCCTCAGGATTGGGCATGCAGGAGGAGGTCTTTTCCGCTATAAATAAAAAGTTTTGTCCTGCCAAGCGGGAAATGGCACTCACGGGAACCAACAGTCCCGATCGCTGGGACCAAATCACGCGTGATCGCACCTGTTGGTCGGCACGGAACGGTCCGGCTTTACCCCGTGCCGGAATGCGGGCCTTGGCCAGTACCGATTGCGATCGCACATCCGTATTGGGGGCCACAAAAAACACGGTACCCGTAGCCTGCACCTCCCCCTGAGTGTCCAACACCTGCACCGTAAGCCCCGGCTTCAACTTGGGCACCTGCTCGACGGGGATGGACAACTCTAGCTCCAACTGGGGATCTTCTACGGAACTAAAGGACAGCACCTCACTGCCGGGGGTGACAAAATCGCCAGCCTTAACCGGGATATCGCCAACGACGCCCGCAAAGGGAGCCGCAACCACAAAAAAGCCCAACTGCACCTCCTGCTGCACCACGCGCACTTGGTTTTGGGACAATCGCCGCTGCGTGGACTCCACCTCCGCCTCGCTTTGGCTTACCCGAAATTCCTGGGCTTGGATTTCCTGATCCAGGGCCCGCAACTCGGCTTGGGCCGTAGTCAAGTCGCGCAGCCGAATATCGAGGGTGCGCCGCGGAATGGCTCCGGCATCGGCTAAGCGCCGATCGCGATCGGCATCCTGGCGCTGAAGCCCCAACTCCGAAACTAGGGCAGCCCGCCGCGATCGCAGCGCCCGCAGGGACGATTCAGCCTGGGCCCGGGCAGCCTGCCGTGCCACGACCTCCGCCTCCGCCGCTGCAACGGCTGCCTCGCCATCGACCACGGCCGCCTCCTGGGCGCGGGCATCCAAGCGCACCAACGGCGTCCCCGCCGCTACGCGATCACCCTGGCGCACCAACACCTCCGCCACCTGGGCAGACACCTGGGGTCGCAACACTACGGATTGGCGCGAATTCAACCGTCCGGCAAACTCAGAACTATCCTCCACCGTTCCCGTTGCCACGGCAGACACGTTCACCGGCACACCATCGCCAAAACCGGCGGGAGGCTGGCTGCCGCCACATCCAGCTACCAGCCAAAGCAGAAAGCCAGAACGGAAAAGGGGCGATCGCCACAACCTAGTCATCGTAATTGTAATTATGCGCTACCCCACCTTAACACTGCTAAGAAAAAAAGGAAACCCAACTATATGTTATGGGACTTGCCACACCAAGGAACTAGCAGAAAGATTGACAGTCTGGACACGCTCAAGGGCAATAAAGTTCAAAATTAGCAAAGGCTGAGGAACCACTCACGTACCAACTCCTGGCGTGCGTTCATTTCAATCATGGTTACCATCCCAATAGTTGCATCCAATCTATACAACCTAGTGAACGAAACACGGCAAAACCAAGTCCCCTTAGAAAGCACCGTTAAAAACGCCAAAAAAGTTATTTCTTTTTCTACAGTCATCACCAAAAAAACAATTCCATGGAAATATATACTATGATTACTACACTTAAAAAATTACTGTCATCCCATGAAAACCTCCATGCGTGAAACAAGTATTGCCCCCCTTACCGGCAAAGCATTGCTCCAAAAGCTCAAGGAACTCAATCATCTCAACAAGCGGGATCGGGCCCGAGAATGTGGGTACATCACGCGATCGCGGGATAATCAAGAGCGTGTAAACCTCACGGAATTCTATGAGGCCATCCTTGAGGCCCGAGGCATAGCAGTCGATCCCGAGCAAGCTAAAGATGGTCGCGGCCGCGAACCTACCTATCGCATCAGCGTGCACAAGAATGGGCAAATTGTCATTGGGGCCAGCTACACCCGCGAGATGGGTCTCCATGAAGGCGATGAGTTTGAAATTAAGCTTGGCTACAAGCACATTCGCCTCAATCAGATCACCAAGGATGCCGAGTTGAACGGTGCTTCCCCAGAAGATGAAGACGTCTAGTCCTCCCGTCTATCCACTCATTGACACCCACGTTCACATCAATTTTCCCGAATTTGAGCCCGATCTCGGTCATATTCGCGCCCAATGGCGTGCTGCTGGTGTCGTAGATTTAGTGCATTCCTGCGTCACTCCCGAGGAGTTTCCGCGCCTGAAACAGATCGCTGCGCAGTTTCCGGAAGTTCATTTGGCCGTTGGGATGCACCCCCTTGATTCCCAAACCAACGCATCAGGATGGGATTGCAGAGTTGCCCAGCAAATTGCGGCGATCGCCCAATCGGAATCCAACATTGTGGCCATTGGCGAAACGGGTCTAGATTTTTACAAAGCTGAGAACCGAGACTCCCAAATTGCCGCATTTCGGGCCCAACTGTTGATTGCCCACCAACAAAATCTACCGGTGATCATCCACAGTCGCGACGCAGCCGTTGCCACCCGCGAGGTGATCGCCCACTTTAACCACGAACATCCCCACCGCCCCGTGCGCGGCGTGATGCACTGCTGGTCTGGAACGATGGAAGAAACCCAATGGTTCCTAGACTTGGGGCTGTACGTCAGTTTTAGCGGCATCGTTACATTCAAGAATGCCCACGTTCTCCATGGGGTTGCCCGCATGGTGCCGGGCGATCGCCTGTTGGTGGAGACCGATTGTCCGTTTTTGGCTCCGGTTCCGCGACGGGGTAAACGCAACGAACCCGCCTACGTGCGCTACGTAGCGGAGAAATTAGCCGAGCTGCGCCACGAGCCCCTTGAGGATCTCGCTCGTACCACCACCGCCAACGCTAGGAAGTTGTTTCAATTGCCCCAAACTCCTCTTATGCCCCTGCCCTAGGATGGGCCTTGGCTTTATCAGCTAGGGGTTCAGTTCCTGGATGCCCGTGTCAAATGCCCGTGCCAAAGAAGTGCGATCGCACCTCCGGGAGGGCCGCCCCCATCTCCTGTACCGCCCCATAATCCCAAAAACCCTCGCCGCGCCGCCCCTGGTGCACTTGCAGGTGCCATCGGTAGGAAGCTGGCAGTCCGCTAACCCCAAGGGTAAGCCGCTCCGTGTGCAGTTCGCAGGAAAAGGACTCCTCGTCCACCAGCTCTTCGGTGAGAGCAGCAACGACCCCGAGGATCCGATCGCTCAGTGCCAAAAAATCCCGCAGCTCAGCGCCTGTCACCTCTATGGCCCAGGAATCTCCGCCGAGCAACCCCTGATAGGTAGGGCGATCGGGCTCGTAGCCCAAACGCCAGCCCCGACCAACGTGGAGCGCCAGTGCTAAACCTCGCTAATAATTCCGGGGAGGGCCACTTCGTCGGACATTTCAATAATGGCCCGCAGGATGGGCTTCATGGTATTCGGATCGTCGTGATTTTCATCGTTGGCGTAGCGGTGCTGCTTGGCCCGCTGGGCTACCATCACTGTGATGCGATAGCGGTTTGAGGATGCGGCAATTAAATGTTCGACACGGTGGATAATGTCCGTAGAATCCACCAACTTGCGCTTGGCCATGGGCTATTGTACTTCCAACAATGATTCACCATAGCATAGGCCCCCTCGGTCTACGGCCGCTGGCCCAAAATTAACTCAAACCACCGTTCAAAGCGATCGCCTAGGGCAGGCAGCGAATAGTCACTTTCGGCGTGGCGGCGGCAAGTTGTACGGCTGAGGGTTGGGAGTTGGGCCACGGCAGCTACCATCCCCTCGATGCTATCGGGCTCGACTAAAAAGCCGGTCTTACCATGTTTAATGATTTCGATCGGGCCACCCCGGGCATAGCTAACGACCGGCACACCGCAGGCCAGGGCTTCGATCGCCACATTGCCGAAAGCCTCCACCCACTTAGGGGTCATCAGTAGGGCTTGGCAGCGCCCTAGGTGGGCCTGCATGGTTGCCGTAGGGTGGAACCCCAGGTAGGTAACCCTAGCCGCACCAGCTTGGGACTGTACCCACAGCCAGTAGTTCTCATCTTGCATCTTGCCCAGGATCCGTAGTTCCAATCCGGTGGCCGCTGCCACCGCCACGGCATCCTCTAAACCCTTCTCCGGAGCAATGCGGGCCACCCAGGCCAGGGCAGCTTCGGGCTGGGGGTGCACTTCATAGAGATCCATATCGATGCCGCTCCCCAGGATGTGCCAGGGCAGCCCCAAGCCAAAGGTATCGCCTTGGGTTTGGGTGTAGGCTCCCAGGCAATGGGGAAAGCGATGGGCACATTGGCGGATCAGGGTGTCGATCGGATCCAGTAGGGATCCCATGCTGACAAAGTGGGCTACCGGGGTATCGAAAAAGGGCGTGAGGTAGAATGGCAGCCAGTCGTAGGCAAAGTTCACAATCAGGTCGTAGCTGTGCTGCACCGTCTGGGCAAACTGCCACATGGCATTCAGTACCGAGCGGGCGGGGAAGCGAATATCGGCGCTGCGGGATTCGTTCTGGGCAAAGGGGTGCACCTGTCCGGGTATGGTGGTCAGGGGCGCGATGTTGCTGCTAGAGCCATGGGGAGCCACCAATTGAACCTGGTGCGATCGCGCCACCAATTCCTGGGCCAAGTTATGGATGGTTAACTCCACACCGCCGCCAATGCCGGAGCCAAAGGGGCCCACGGAGGTGGACATCAGCAGAATGCGCATGGTTTAGGTTCTCCGGGTGGGGGCAGGCGTAGCCGTGGGAAACACTAGGGGCTCGTTGAGGCTCTGGCGCGAACTGTCAAGGATATTCTGCAGGTAGGCGCGCAGGTGCTGAAACTTGGGCAAATTGGGACGGTAGCACCCATCGGTTTCCAACTCAAACAGCGGCGCTGCCAGCACATCCCGCTGGATACCAGGATCGCCAGCTACGACTACGCCCTCGGGCTCTTGCCACGGAAAAATCCCGGCTGGCAGTTCCCCTTGCAACAGGTTGAGGAGGCGATCGCGGCAGTGGTGGATATTCACGCCCCGGCGGTGCAGCAGTTGCAGCAGGTAGGTGGGCGTAAATGGCTCCTTGAGATTCAGGCGGCAGATTTCGTAGAGCAGGAAATAGTCGGAGTACTGGTGCCGGGTGAGGTCGAGAAGTTGGGGGTAAAGGGGGGCGATCGCCAATCCCTCCGCCAGGGTTGTAGCGGCCAAGGACTCGATCTGGGCATTGGGAAATTTCTGCCCTAGCCAGCGGTGCAGGGAGGCAATTTGAAACGTGCCGCCCAGAAAGAACACCTGGGTAAGGTCGCTGCCGGTGATTCCGGCCAAACTCAGGAGTAGGTTTACCTCTCGGTTGAGGCGCTGGATGTAGGGTTGGACGATGCGGCTTTCGAATTCCCGGCGGGTGAGGCTCAGGGGCACACCCAGCAGCTCGTGCTGCCATTCCTCGGCGGCAGACGCCTGGCTGAAGAAGTGCTTGGCTGCCTCGGCGGCGGCCAGCAGTGCCCGCCCCGTTTCGTCCTGGTGGAGGAACTGCTGCCACAGGATGCGATCGCGGGGTGCCGGATCCGCAGGTTCCGGAATCCGTGGTAGCTGGCGCTGGGATAGGGGGGGCTCGTGGGGCAAGGCCTGCCACTGGGGGTACAGCAACTGGGTAACGAGATCCTGGGTCATGCCATCGCCGCCAAAATCCAGACCGCGATCGAAGAGGTCGTGGCGCTTGGGATGGTCATCGAGAATGCGGGCCAGGGTAAGGTGGGTCGTTGTGGCACCGCCATTGAGATGGAGGGACACCTGGGGCACCATGGCTTGGCGGTGGTATTGAGTAAGAAAGGGGGCGATCGCCTCTTCCACCACCAGCACCTGATCGGGTTGGCTGACCAGCTCCGCACGCAGAACCGCTTCCCGCACGTTAAACCCGTAGGTATCACTCCAGTGGGTGGGGTGGGCCAACACCACGCAGCGCAAGTTCTGCAAAATCGTAGCTAAATCCGGCAGCATGGGGTGGCATGCCCGCTCTGGAATGGTCCGCAGCAAATTCCGTAGCCCCGCCAAGAGCAGCCGCGCATGGCTGCGACCGATGACGGGTTGCCATCCGTGGATGCCTCGGTAGGACAGTCCCACCTTCAGGAGCGGTTTGAAGCGCTCCACGGTGCCATCCCGGGGGAGGGAATCCTCCGTAGGATCGGCGGTGGGGTCGGCATCGGGCCCTGGCACCCGCACTTCCGTTGGGAGGTCAGTTGCCCGATCAAAATTCAGGACATAATGGCGGCCATTGGCGGCATTCCCCACACTGACGCGCATGGCTGTGGTGCCAAAGTCAATGCCCAAAATCCAGTGGTCGTCACGGCTAAAGCGCTCGGGCAGTAGGATTGGGGGCTTCGGCTCAGGGGGAAGGGCCGATTCTCCGCGATCGGCAAATTCATTGAGCAGCAGGTCAACGGGCCCAAGGGGTTCGGGGGTTGCCGTAAATAGGAAGGCAAAGGGATCCTCCACATCGGCGAGGGTGGGAAGGTCGGGGGATTCGGCGGTGAGGGCCGCTAGAAAATCATCATCGGCACGGTCAGCAGCGGCGGTGGGCGGCTCAGCAACACCAAAAATCATCAGCAGATCGTCCTCTGCCTGCTCGCCAAGCGGGTCGGCGGGCTGGTCGGCAAAAGCGTTGAGGCTATGTTCCTCCTCTTCACTGAGGAGGAGCTGCCAATCGGGTTCGGCGCTCGGGGCTGGAGGATCCGCTAGGGGATCGTCTAGGAGACCCATCCATTCCTCGCTATCCATGGCGCTATCGGGGCGATCGCCCATCAAAGCCAACGCATCGGCGGGAGAATCTAGCTCCGTCAGCAGATCGTCGGCCGACTCCAACACCGTAGGTGCATCGAAGAACAGGGCGTCTTCCTCTTCGGAGGCGGGTTCTTGCTCCAGCTCCAGAGAAAAGTCCTGGGACATGCCATTGAGAAGCTGATCCAGTTCGAAATCCACGGTTTCCGACATCATCGCCAGCATGGGATTTTCGGAGGAAGGGACTGGCAACTCCACACCTTCGGCTAGAGCGAGGTCTAGGGCGTCCAGCTCGATGTCCAAATCGGCAGCGGCAGCGAGGGAAGGCTCTGCCATCAATTCGGGAACGAGGTCAATCGACTCCGGCGGTAATGGCTCATCGAAGTTGGGGGTTTCCAGATCCATCACATCGTAGAGGGGGGTCTGGCGGATGTGCTGGTCGAGGCTAATGAGAATGTTGGGATTGGCTCCCACACCCGCTTCTAAGTCTTCCATATCCTGGTGCAAGCTGTCGAGGAGGGAATCATCCCAAGCGGTAGTTGTGTCCTCCAGGGGAACATCGGGAAGCAAAATTAGGGAGTCATCGCTGTCGGAAACATCATCGCTAGGGGGAGCATCGGGGTTGCGGCGGGGGGGGGGCAGG
>DBAX01000135.1 GCA_002291895.1 Cyanobacteria bacterium UBA999 | reverse complement strand
AACCCAATTGATTGGAAACTGACGCGCCCAATTGGACGGGTCGTACCTGTCAGGATCGACTCCCCTCCATTAGGGGAACCCAATTGATTGGAAACCCTCAAGGCCCAGATCGCCCAGGCCCTCAAGCCCCACTCCCCTCCATTAGGGGAACCCAATTGATTGGAAACGAAGATGCCGCTCGCCTCCATGCAGACGATGCCAGCCTCCCCTCCATTAGGGGAACCCAATTGATTGGAAACATAAATCCGATGAGCTTCTTGTACCCATATAGGGCACTCCCCTCCATTAGGGGAACCCAATTGATTGGAAACGGCGATTTACATAGAGTCCATAAAAATCGGAATTGACTCCCCTCCATTAGGAGAACCCAATTGATTGGAAACCAAGCAACCCCCCATGTAGGGAGGCTGTTTGATCGAGAAGCTCCCCTCCATTAGGGGAACCCAATTGATTGGAAACTGCAAATTTCTGCCGGGTGCGGGGTGCCGGGTATGTGATCGCCATGGAACTTTTCACCCTAGAAACAGCGCGGTTGCGCTTGCGTCCCTTGACCTTGGCGGATGCCCCCAGACTGCATGAGCTCTTTGATACCGATCCGGAAGTTTGGCGCTTTGATCCGGGCTATGCCCGCACCCTAGATGAGCGGGTCGAGGTCATAGCATCCTACATCGAGCAGTACCAAACCCATGGCTTTGGCTTTTTTGCAGTGGAGCGGCGATCGGATGGGATCTTGATGGGGCAATGCGGTCTCACCCCCCACGCATTTGAGGGACGGGATGGCACCGTGACAACCGAATTTGAGGTGATGTATAAGCTCGGTCGCCTTTTCTGGAACCAAGGCTATGCCACCGAAGCCGCCCAAAGGTGGATTGACTATGGATTTGCGATCGCCGGATTGGGGCGTTTGGTGGTCTGTCCCGACAGAGGCAACAGTGCCTCCCTGCGCGTGCTAGAAAAACTCGGTTTTAGGATGGAGGATGATTGGCTAGTGCCCGGGAGCATTCTAGCTTTTCTGGAAAATCCCGGGGGAATTCTCGCACCATGAAACGTCCGACCGGGTCTTTAAAACAGCCATCGCAGAGATACAGTTACCTTTTGGGCCTCCAATGGCGTTAGCCCCCTGGGTGTCGTACAAGCTTTTACACTGCGCGGATAAAAGGTGCTAACCCGATAAAACGGCGATGTCCCCAGCCAATCACCATAAACCACGTCATAGGTTCTTCTTAGATCGCTGGCGATCGCCTTTTTGGGATTTGCCGCCATTCTTAGTCCACCAAAGGAGATGGACGTTTGTCCCGCAAAAAGTGGCGCATTAAAGGAATGGGCAAAGTCAGAAGCTACACCACCGACACCGCCGCCCGTTGCTTCCACCACAAAACAACTATTATTTTGGGGATTGCTATAGACAATGCTATAGCCCGGCCGAAACCGACAAACGCCATTACTGTCAACCCTAGCACCAGCAGGGCAGGGCTCTGTTACGACTGTCTGCCAGCGATAGCCCGGTGGGATGTAGGTTGGCACTGCAATGCGAATACCCAAAGACTTAAGCTGCTGCTGGGCGGATTCTGGAAGAGCCGGAATACCCGCGGTAGAGGGCGCTTGGGAAATAAACTCAGACGATGGGCTGGTTACTGCTGTCGCGGCAAACGCCAGCATCATTATTACTGAGATGTTCATTGGTACCGGATTTAAGGTGTGTAGGGTGTAAGCAAATGGGCTGCTAAGGATGCCATTTGACTTAGTTAAGTTTCTCAGATATTACAATTCCATGGCGATCGCCCGTGATCCCAAAGATGGCACACACGGACTAAATCGCTGCTTCATAGACTGGAAAATCGGCATAGCCCTTTTCATCGAAGGAGTACCACACCGCCATCGGCGCATCTTCGGCTAGGGGCCAACCATGGGCAAAGCGCTCCACCAAATCGGGATTGCTGATGTATGGACGACCGAAGGCGATCAGGTCGGCGGCACCCGTGGCGATCGCTTGTTCCGCCGACTCCATGGTGTAGCCACAGTTCCCCATCAGGGTGCCCGAAAATACGGGACGAAATTCTGCCAAGGTCATCGGTTCGCCTAGGCCGTGGAAGCCGAAGGCCAGCCCATCCATGACGTGGAGGTAGCCCAAGCTGTAGGAATTGAGTTCGGCGGCGGTGTAGAGGGCCATTTCCCGATAGTCTGGGGAGCCCATATCGTTAAAAACGCCATTGGGGGAAAGGCGCACCCCCACCCGCTCCGCAGGCCACACCGTCAGCACGGCTTCGACAATCTCCCGCAGAAAAAGGAACCGTCCCGGGCGATCGCCACCATAGCGATCGGTGCGGTGGTTGGTTTTGGCTTGCAAAAATTGATCGATCAAATAGCCATTGGCACCGTGAATTTCAATGCCATCAAAGCCCGCATCCCTAGCCCGCTGCGCCGCTTGGCGGTAGTCAGCTACTACTAGGGGCACCTCCTCCGTGGTTAGGGCGCGGGGCACTTCGTGGGGGTGCTTACCCGTGGGTGTATGAATGTCATCCCCCTGAATGGCGATCGCCGAGGCTGAAACCGGCAGCGCCCCACCCTCGTGGAAACTGCTGTGGGAAGCCCGGCCGCAGTGCCAAAGTTGCAAAAAGATCAGCCCCCCCTGGCCATGCACCGCCTCCGTAACCTGCCGCCAGGCGATCGCCTGTTCATCGGTGTAGATTCCCGGCGAATTTTGCCAGCCAATCCCTTGGCGAGAAACTACCGTGGCCTCGGAGATCAGCAGCCCGGCACTGGCCCGCTGGGCATAGTAGGTGGCCATCAGGGGATTGGGCAGCCGCTCGGTTCCGGCACGGGCGCGGGTGAGGGGGGCAAGTACGACCCGATTTTTTAGGGTTAGATCCTTAATCTGCCAGGGACTGAGAAGGGATACGGGGTGCATTGCTGAATTCCAATAGCCTCAGGTGCACTGTAGCACGGTGGCTGCATCCCACAGTTGGGGCGATCGCGTGATAAATTGAACGGGTTCTTGCTTGGAATGGTTATGGCCTTTGCGCGTGCGAGCGGCATCTTACTGCACCCCACCTGTTTCCCTAGTCCCTATGGTATCGGCGACCTTGGAAGCGCAGCTTACCGCTTTGTGGATTTTCTGGCAACTGCAGAGCAACGGCTGTGGCAGGTGCTGCCCCTTTCGCCAACGGGCTATGGCAATTCCCCCTACATGAGCTTTAGTGCGATCGCCGGCAATCCACTGCTGATCAATCCCGATATCCTCGTAGAGCAGCAACTCCTCACGGCCGATGATGTCCAATCCCCCCCAGACTTTCCCACAACTTGGGTGGATTTTGCCCGGGTGATTCCCTACAAGATGGAGCTGCTTGCCCGCGCCTTTCAGCGGTTTATTACCCAACCGACGGAAGCCTTTCACCTGTTTTGCACGGCGGAGGCAGCCTGGCTCGATGACTATGCCCTGTTTATGGCGCTGCAACGGGAGCAACCCGAACACATCTGGACAGAGTGGGAACCGGCGATCGCCCATCGGGAACCGGAAGCCCTGGCCGCCGCCATCGCCCGCCTCGGCCCCGAGATTCAATTTCAACAATTCCTCCAGTTTTTATTTTTCCAGCAATGGGGATCGCTTAAGGCCTACGCCAACGAGCGGCAGATTAAAATCATCGGTGATATTCCCATCTACGTCTCCCACCACAGCGCCGATGTGTGGGCCCAGCAGGAAGCCTTTGCCCTCGATCCCGAAACGGGAGCCGTCGCCCTGATGGCCGGGGTACCTCCCGATTATTTCAGCGAGACGGGGCAACTGTGGGGCAATCCGGTCTACAACTGGGACTACCTCACCCGCACCGAATTTGCCTGGTGGGTTAACCGCTTCCGTTTTCTCCATCGCCATGTGGACATCATCCGCATCGATCACTTCCGCGGTTTTGAAGCCTACTGGCAAATTCCCGCCGGCGAAACTACTGCGATCAATGGCGCTTGGGAAAAAGCTCCGGGACAGGAACTCTTTGAAACCCTGCAGCAGGAGTTGGGAGAGCTGCCCATCCTAGCCGAAGACCTGGGCGTGGTCACCCCCGAAATGGAAGCCCTGCGGGATCGCTTTGGCTTTCCTGGCATGCGGGTCTTGCTGTTTGCCTTCGGCGGCGGCTCCGATAATTTCCACCTGCCCCACCATTACCCCAAAAACTGCGTAGTCTATTCCGGCACCCACGACAACGACACGGCCGTGGGCTGGTGGCAAGCCACGCGACAGTACGAGCGGGATTTCTTCCATCGCTACGTGGTTGGGTATAGCGCCGGGGAACCGATCCACTGGGCCATAGTCCGCATAGCCCTAGCCTCCGTGGCCGATGTGGCCATCATTCCCCTGCAAGATCTTTTAGGCCTCGATAATGCCGCCCGGATGAACTACCCTGGCACCACCGCTAGCAACTGGGAGTGGCGCTATGCCCATTCGGATCTGCTGTCGACCCCATTGAGCGATCGCCTGCGGGAGCTTACCCGTCTATATAGTCGTTCCTAAAAAAATCCTCCAAGAGCCCCAGGAACCGCCCCAAATAGGTCACCCGCTCCCCGAGGGGGCCGCAGAGGTGGGCCAAATCCAGGGCGCGCGTAATTTCTGCCACCTCATTGCGGCGCTTGTGGTACGACAACCCCACAAGCCGGTAGATCTGCCGCAAAAAATCTGCTGGATGGGGAATTCGCTCCACCGAGTCCGTGCGGGGATCAAAACCCATCTCTTCCTGAATTTTTTCCGGTGTTAGGTCAGGATCGAGTATTGCAAAGTGGTGCCATTCGGCGATGAACCATGCTTCCAGTTCCATCGCTGCCAGGGCGATCGCCATTGGCGGAGCGGCAAAACCGGCACGGCGTAGGGTGCGCTCCAGGGTGTCCTCTAGGTGGGAAACCCTAGCGTAGGGTAAGGGATAGACATCCCGCAGACCGATAATTTGCCCGTAGCCGTGGGCAGCCAAGCTAGGAGCCTGCTCGAGCATGTCGGAAACTACCGTACTATCTCCACCGCAGTTGCAAACCATCACCCAAAAAGGGGGCGGGGGCTCCGGACGGGGGCGATGGTGGACAAATTTCAGCAGCCGTACCCCGCGCTTGCCCCGCAGTTCCCGCTCGTCAACGTAGATTTCTCGCCGCGACGCTAAATAGCCCAGCAGTCGCCGCAAAAAAAGCAACTCCGTTTGCCCTTCGACAAAAATTGCCAGCTTAGGCATCAGGTGGGCACAGTCTCACCCGGGCGCAGCCGAGCCCAACGCCCTTGGTCTTGGGTGAAACTGTTGCATCCCACAACGTCCCATTCCATCAAAATTTCATCGGCAGTGGTGCGGATGTTGACATTGATCTGGGGTGCCTGGGCCGTGAAGTTTGGCGTCGCCGTAAGGTGGGGCTGCTGGTGCTGGGTCTCAACCGCATGGTAGGTCTCGCAGCGATCCACATAGGCGCAATGGATACAAATGCACATGGTGGACGAAAACCTCAATTTCTGAATCTTAGCAGGGGGGAAAAGAAAAACCGCTACAATGCTAACGAGGTTTTTAGAATTGACCATGGCACTAAAAAAAGGTACCCGCGTGAAGGTTTCCCGGGAAAAGCTCATGGAGAGCACTGCGGTTTTAGCCAACGACCCCCGCTGGTCGCCCTACCTTTTTGAAACTTGGGGCGAGGTGGTGGAACTTCGGGGCAGCGCTGCCCAAGTGGTGTTTGGCTCCGTGCCCACACCGCCGGTTTGGTTGCCCCAAGAGCTTTTGCTCGAAGGTGAAGCCTAGCGATTTAATTTTTCCTCGCATTGAGTTAGATGTTCTAGCAAGATCAATACAGCTCAAGCAACACCGATCAAACAGATCGAATAAATCAACGCAACAAATTAAGACGATGACTAGATGCTCCCTAGGGGGCACGGATGCAGTACGTGGGGCATACATAGAATTATGGCAAGTAGTTATTCCTTCGATGTGGTCAGCGACTTTGACCGCCAAGAACTGGTAAACGCCCTCGATCAGGCTCGGCGGGAAATTGTTAGCCGCTTTGACCTTAAGGACACCAAAACGGAACTTTTGCTTGAGGATCAGACCTTGCGCATCCACACGGCTAGCGAGTTTACCTTGCAGGCGGTGGTGGATATCGTGCAGTCGAAGGCGATCAAACGAAACCTGTCCCTCAAAATTTTTGACTACCAACCCGTGCAACCGAGTAGTGGCGATCGCGTTGTCCAGGTCATCGCCCTAAAAAA
>DBAX01000097.1 GCA_002291895.1 Cyanobacteria bacterium UBA999 | reverse complement strand
TTCCGATCTGCCCCCACCCTCCACCGCCTCGAATGCCTGACCCTGGGCCCCCACCGGGGAGCGATCGCCATCGAGCGGCAGTTCCAGTCTTCCCGCTGGCACCAAACCCTCATCCTCGATGCCTACAGCCCCCTGATAGCAATTACCAATTGGGTGGACTGGCAGGAATCCCACGTTTTGGTCAAGGCCGCCTTTCCCGTATGTTGGCACGCCCCCGTTGCCACCTACGAAATTCCCTGCGGACACATCGAGCGCAGCACCACCGAGCCCGCCCAATTTGAAGTTCCTGCCCAATATTGGGCCGATAGCAGCGATGGTACCCAGGGGCTCAGCCTCCTCAACGATTGCAAATATGGCTATGACATCCAGCCCAACCAGGTACGTCTCACCCTGCTGCGCAGCCCCGAGTTTCCCTGCCCCCAGAGCGATCGCGGCGTCCATAGCTTCACTTACCAGCTTTTGCCCCATCAAGGGGATTGGCGGCAGGCCCAAACCCTCATCCATGCCCATGGGCTCAATCGTCCTTGGCACCTCACCCCCGCCCAGTCTTCCCTGCACCTCCTCCACGGGTGGCTCCACCTCAGCACCCACGATGTGGTTCTGACTTGCTTCAAGTCCGCAGAAAATAGCAGCGGCTGGATCCTGCGGTGCCATGAAGCCCACGGGCAGCGTACCGCTCCCACCTTCACCTTTGCCGAGCATCTCCCGCCCCTAGCAGCGGTTTGGGAATGCGATCTCCTCGAAGAGCCCCGTCACCCCATCAGCCATGCCGCTCGGCACTTCACGACGCCGTTTCGACCCCTGGAAATCAAAACATTCCGGCTTCAGTTTAGGGACTCTAGCGATTCCTGAAAATGGGGGCAGCCCGCACAGGGTCCCGTGGGCATGACGGCGCAACGCAAGTGCACCGACCGGGCGTTGTAGCGGCATCGCACCTCCCCAAGCACGTAGCCATAGCCATCGATGTAATGGAGATCTCCCACCATGCGGGACGGCTTAGACAGCGGGCGCACCGCCTGACTGGTCTGCCGCAAGCGCTCCTGGGCATGGGTCTCTAGGTGGTGCAGCAGCCAAAGGGACATCAGCGGCGGTGTGAGACCCAAAAATAAAACGAGAACGGCATCCATGACCTAGCTTAAAAAATGGGATCGAGACCCAGCATGGCCCGCAGAACCAGGGAAAGTCCGACGAGACTACTGATGCTGCCGATGACAAGGGCGATCGCCGTTATCGGTCGCCGCCACAGGTCAACAAGGGGCTTTAGGGCTACCGAGAGCACCCCAGCGGTAATCAGCACTAAGAACTTAGGGTAGCGCAGCACATTTTCCAAAAAATCTTTCATAGTTTTAACGTTTTCCGGAGGATAGGGGTCTCAATGGGCCAGATTTGTTTCATCTTACCGTGGACAAAACCTTAAGAAAGCGTTAAAGTGCCTTTGATTCTTGTCACAAAAGAACTATTGCGCTAACCTTTAGTTCCAAATATTCTCCAACGCAACTCCCGGTGGCGAGGTACGTCTATGCAACCGCACCAAAACCAAGAGCAACTTGAGTCTTACCTGCTAGAGCACTCCGTTCTGGATCGGGAGCAGTTGGCGATCGCCAAAAAGATGCAGGCTCGCCAAGATGGGCCGTTGCTGATGATTTTATTACAGCTTAGCTTTATCGATCTCAAGCAGCTTGGGGGGTTGCTCGATTATGCTGCCCAGTTTCGTGCCGATTGCATGTAAAGCAGCATAGATGCGTTGCTAATGCATTATTGATGCATTAAAGTTCACTGAAAAACTGAACCTAATATTTCTCTTATCTTTATCCATTGCAATAGCGATCTAAATTCCGTATCTCCAAGCACAAAGTCAGCCAAAAGAAGACCATACAGTTTCTACAATTGCAATCAGCCTTTACTTTGTAGGACTATGAGCATCCACTATCCAGTAATCGTTGTTGGAGGAGGACAGGCAGGACTCTCCGTGAGTTACTACTTGAAAGGCCGTGGCATTGACCACATCGTCTTCGAGAAAAATCAAATTGGTTATGCTTGGCGAGAAAAGCGATGGGATAGCTTCTGCCTAGTCACACCCAACTGGCAATGTCAGCTTCCGGGATTTCCTTACCAAGGTAACGACCCTGATGGGTTCATGGTGAAAGATGAAATCGTCCAGTACATTGAGCATTTTGCCGCTTCCTTTGAGCCTCCTGTGAGAGAGGGTGCAGAGGTTTTGCGACTTAGACAAGATGAGACCCAGAATCGATTTGAGGTTCAGACCACTATTGGTCTCTACACTGCTGAGCAAGTTGTAGTTGCTACTGGTAGCTATCATCGTCCCCAAATTCCTTGTATAGGCGAACAGCTACCAATCGGTATTGTGCAAATCCATGCCTCAGAATACAAAAATCCTGATGCCTTACCTGAAGGCTCCATTTTAGTTGTAGGTACTGGACAATCTGGATGCCAAATTGCTGAGGATCTCCATCTAGCTCGTCGCAAGGTACACCTATGTGTTGGTAGTGCCCCGCGATCTCCCCGTCGGTACCGAGGCAAGGATGTGGTGGCTTGGTTGGATCGAATGGGTTACTACGACATGCCAATTGATGAACATGCCCAGAAAGACAAAGTGCGGTCAAAGGCCAATCACTATCTAACCGGTCGTGATGGGGGACGGGAAATCGACCTACGCCAGTTTGCCCTAGAAGGCATGCAACTCCACGGGCGACTCATGAAAGTAATTGGAACGCAACTGCAATTCAACAGCGACCTCAAGGAAAACTTAGACCAAGCAGATAGCGTTTCCGAAAGCATCAAACGCACCATAGATAGATTTATTGAGAGCAATCAAATCACTGCTCCTACCGAACCTCCCTATCAACCCGTATGGGAACCTAGCGATGAAAAGCCAACAATTGATGTTGTACAAGAAAACATTAAAACGGTAATTTGGTGCACCGGCTATCAGACTGACTTTCGTTGGATAGAAGTCCCAGTATTTGATGGTAAGGGATATCCGAGCCATGAACGAGGAGTGACTTCTGTCCGGGGACTATACTTCCTTGGATTGCCTTGGCTCTACACATGGGGTTCTGGACGCTTTTCCGGGATTGCCCGTGATGCAGCATATCTAACAGATTATTTAGCAGCCCGCAGTCGAGCATCGGTCAGCCGTGACTGGAGTGTAGTGAATGAATTTTTACTTGGTTCGTAGCTCGTGTCATTAACTTGCTAGACAGGTTGACAGAAGTAGTAACTGCTAACGTTAGTCCTGTTGCTAAACTTCTCGCTTCTGTAATCAAAGATACAAATTAATCCAGGGCAGTCTCCTAGTGTTAGTGCAGAATCAATTCACGGCAATGACAAAAAACTAAAGGAGATAATATGCCGCAAGTCACAACCCCGTCCCATCAGACTGGTGATTTCTTTGTTGATTATGAAGAGAAGGTTTTCCCCGATGTCAAGGCTGAGCCGGGTGAAAAAGCACTGGTGACGTTTCATACAGTAGCCTTTGAAGGTTCTATTGGATTTGTCAATTTATTGCAAGCAACACGACTTCTCCGCAAAGGATTTGAAACATCAGTGCTGCTGTATGGTCCTGGGGTTACCCTGGGCGTGCAACGTGGTTTTCCTAAGCTTGGTGATTCTGCTTTTCCCGGTCATCAAAATTTCAACGACCAACTAAGCAAGTTTATGGCTGAGGGCGGAAAGGTCTATGCCTGCCGCTTTGCCTTGCAAGCCTTGTATGGACACGGTGAGCCGTCCTTGACACCGGGGATTCGTCCAATTAATCCTCTTGATGTGCTCGACTTGATTTTGCTGCATCGAAAGGAAAATGCTTTTATCCTAGATACTTGGACTGTTTAGTACTTCATGGTTTCAGGGAGTTATGAAACATCCAGGAACTCTTCGTGCAGCGGCGGCTCAGATCAGCCCGGTACTTTTCAGTCGCGATAGTACCACAGAGAAAGTTTTGCAGACAATTTCGAGAGCCGCTGGTGAAGGGGTGCAACTGATTGTTTTTCCAGAGACGTTCATTCCCTACTATCCATATTTTTCTTTTGTCCTGCCACCTGCTCTCATGGGTAAGGAGCACATGAGATTGTATGACGAGGCGGTTGCCATTCCTGGGCCAGTCACGGATAGCATCAGCAGGGCAGCGCGCTTGCACAGCATGGTGGTCGTTTTGGGGGTCAATGAACGCGATCATGGCTCGCTTTACAATACCCAGTTAATATTTGATGCCGATGGCTCGCTGTTGCTGAAGCGTCGAAAAATCACCCCTACCTACCATGAGCGTATGATTTGGGGACAGGGCGATGGTTCTGGACTGCAAGTTGTCGATTCAGCATTTGGGCGTATTGGCGCCCTCGCCTGTTGGGAACATTACAATCCCCTTGCCCGATTTGTACTTATGGCTCAGCACGAGCAAATTCATTGTTCGCAGTTTCCCGGCTCTTTGGTTGGTCAGGTTTTCACGGATCAGATCGAAGTGACAATTCGTCACCATGCTCTAGAGTCGGGATGTTTTGTAGTCAACGCAACTGCCTGGCTATCACCACAGCAAGTCGAGCAAATCACCAACGACGAAGCTATGCGACGGGTGCTGAGGGGTGGTTGCAACACGGCAATTATTAGCCCCGAGGGAACTCATCTTTGCGCTCCCATTACAGATGGGGAGGGTATGGTGATCGCGGATCTAGACTTCTCCCTAATCACTAAGAGGAAGCGGATGATGGACTCTGTTGGTCATTACTCTCGTCCCGACCTCTTACAACTTCAGGCTAACTTAATCGCCCAAAATCTGATTTCGGAATCCGCCGACTCTCAACTATCGCGGATGATTGTGATGGCTCCGGAACAGGACACTAGTTCACCTGCTTTAACTGGAAATGACTCACTATGAGACCTCCCTTACCTCCCTTCACCTTAGAAACTGCAAAAGCCAAGGTTCAAGCAGCCGAAGATGCCTGGAATACCCGTGACCCCGAGCGTGTGTCCTTAGCTTATACAGAGGATTCAGAGTGGCGCAATCGAGCAGAGTTTCTATATGGACGGGCCCAGATTGTGGAGTTTCTTAAACGTAAATGGGCTAAAGAACTAGACTACCGCCTGAAGAAAGAATTATGGTGCTTTATGGAAAACCGCATTGCCGTTCGGTTTGAGTACGAGTGGCACGATGACTCTGGCTTCTGGCATCGATCCTACGGTAACGAGAATTGGGAATTTGCTGAGAATGGTCTCATGATGCAGAGATTTGCTAGCATTAACGACTTGCCCATATTGCCATCAGAGCGGAAATTCCACTGGGAGCGTCGAGGCGCATGAATAAGCAGCAGCTGATTACTCAATTGCAAACCCATGGACTTCAGTGGCTAGAGCCTGCACAAGAGTTTATGGGACGCAAAGGAGGGGCTGGACCCTCTGACCACAGGGCCATCACCATAGATGGCACAACAGTAATGGTACCCATATTTAATGATTTAGCTGTACGATCGCCCTATACAGCTGTTCCAGATCCGATTACTGACTGTGCAATACTTCGATTTCAGGATCAAGAAATTACTTCCATTTCCTTTCCCCAAAGACCGCGGTTTTACGATCTTGCCACGGCTGATGGTGTTCCCTACTGGAAAATCGCCCTACTCCACAGTCGAGATGTGCTAGCTACAACCGTACTGCAAACCTGTATGCGCTACAACGATGCCGCAACATCCTGCCATTTTTGTGCCATTGGGCAATCCTTAGAAGCAGATCGCACTGTCTCCCGTAAGACGCCCGCTCAATTAGCTGAAGTGGCAGAGGCTGCAGTCCGATTGGATGGGATAAGCCAGATGGTCATGACAACGGGAACGCCAAACACTGGCGAACGAGGTGCGGCCTATCTCGCCGAATGTGCCAAAGCTGTCAAAGCTAAAGTACACCTACCCATACAGGCGCAATGCGAACCACCGACCGACTTTATCTGGTTTGAGCGGATGAAGCTAGCCGGGATTGAAAACTTGGGAATGCACCTAGAAGCTGCCGATCCGGAGGTTAGGAAGAGAGTGATGCCAGGAAAGTCTTCCATTCCTTTGAGTTATTATTTTGAAGCGTTTCAGGCAGCAATAGAAGTTTTTGGTTGGGGACAGGTGAGTACTTACCTTTTGGCAGGACTAGGTGACACCGTCGCAACCCTTACAGAAGTGTGCGATCGCCTGATCAACATGGGAGTCTATCCTTTTGTCGTTCCGTTTGTTCCCATTAGTGGCACATTGCTATCCCATCATCCCGCTCCCAATAGTGAGTTCATGCAAGACATTTATGAACGGGTAAGTGCCATGCTTAAGCAATCCGGATTAAGCTCCGCCAATATGAAAGCTGGATGTGCTAAGTGCGGAGCGTGCTCGGCTCTATCAACCTTTGAAGTTAGCTGAGAACTTTTTGCACATCCAAGACCATGAATTCCTATCAGTTTCGACTCGCCACCACATCTGAAGAAATAGCAAACTATTTTGCCCTGCGTAAAACTATTTTTGTTCAGGAACAACAACTTTTTCAGGGAAGCGACATGGATCCCATTGATGAAATTGCTCATCCTATAGTTGCTATCCACTCCAAGCACTCTAGTGGATCAAACTCTAATAGCCTGAAAAAAGAGGTTGTGGGTGTAGTTCGTATTTATGAATCACAACCACGCATTTGGTATGGTGGGCGCCTAGGCACCCATCCGGACTATCGCAGAGGTTGGAATATTGGCAAAGGTTTGATTTACAAAGCAGTCACAACTGCTAATGCCTGGGGATGCGAGAGATTTCTAGCGACCGTACAAATGCAAAACATTCGATTTTTTCAGAGGCTTCACTGGCAGTCTGTGGAAGAAATATCCATTCACAATCATCCCCATCATTTAATGCAGGCTGACCTGAACTTCTACCCCCCTGTATGGGAAACTCGGCCAGCGCTTCTCTACCGAAATCGAGGAGCGTCGTAGTGTTGGCATCTTTGGTTACCCATCTACAAGCGTCAATTGGGATTTTGCATAAGCAGGATATCCAAGTTGCTGCCAAGATGCTGGGGCAAAATATATCATGCACCAATGCTAACGTCCTAATAGGCGATGACTGCGCCGCAATTCCTGATACGTATGGCTACCTTTTGCTCGCTAGTGAAGGAATGGTACCATTTCTTGTCGAGCAAGACCCTTGGTTTGCAGGCTGGTCAGCTATTATGGTTAATGTCAATGACATTTATGCCATGGGAGGGATTCCAATTGGCGTTGTTGACACGCTGTGGAGCCGATCACTTGAGCACTCGCAGTTGTTGTGGGCAGGTATGCAAGCTGCTGCAAAAGCTTTCAATGTACCCATAATCGGCGGTCATACCAATTGCCATAGCCCTTTTAATGCCCTATCGGTATCTATTTTAGGACGCGCCCAACAACTGATTACCAGTTTCGATGCCCAACCAGGTCACCAACTACTTATGGTGGTGGATCTTGACGGCAAAATGCATCCTCGATTTCCTTTTTGGGATGCAGCAACAGAAACTGCATCAGATCTGTTAAGGAAAAACTTATCTTTATTACCTCACATTGCTGAGACGGGACTTTGCTGTGCAGGAAAAGATATTAGTATGGGGGGGATCATAGGAACTACCTTAATGTTACTAGAAACCTCTGGCAAGGGCGCAACTCTGAGCATTGATGCTATTCCCTGCCCAGTAGGAGTGCCGTTAGCTACTTGGCTTACTGTTTTTCCCAGCTTTGGTTTTCTACTCAGCGTCACACCAACTCAAGTTCCTTTGGTGCAAGGACTATTTCGCAATCACCAAATAGTCTGTGAAGTCATCGGTGAAGTTAACTCCACCTCGGAGTTAGTTTTACAGTTCCGACAGGAATCCATGAGTTTCTGGAACTTGGACGAATGTCCATTAACTGGATTTAAGTTTTTCAATTTAGAGTAACTGGGTAGTACGCGGTGCAAATTGCCCTATTCACCTATTCCACTAAACCCAGGGGGAGTGTCATTCATAGCATTGAGTTGGCAACTGCTCTCCATAAGGAAGGTCATAGTGTTTGCGTTTACGCCTTAGACAAAGATGGACTTGGTTTTGATCGCCCACTCCCTTGTGCACATCAGCCCATTCCCGTCGAGACTGCTTCTCCGGAAATCGATCAATTGATTCGACAGCGAATAGACGACTTTGTCACTTTTTTAGATGGGCATCTACAGAAGTATTACCATGCAATTTTCCACGCCCAGGACTGCATTAGTGCTAATGCCCTAGCGATATTACGTCAACAAGGCAGGATTCCGCATTTTGTTCGAACTGTTCATCACATTGAGGATTATAGGAGCATTTATCTTCAGCAATGCCAGGAACAATCAATTTATCAGCCTGACCTTTGCCTGTGCGTGAGTAGTTACTGGCAGCAGCAGTTAGCCCATCGATACCGAATTCATGCACCTAGGGTGATCAATGGAGTCGATCTTGAACGCTTTAGCTCTAAAGCTTCACCTCAAGATTCATTTCTGAAACAACGATTGCAGATTTCAGGAACTCCCGTATTTTTGACTGTCGGTGGCATTGAACCTAGAAAAAATACCTTGCAGCTAGTCAAGGCATTTGCTGCAGTACGCAATCTCATGCCACAAGCGCAATTAATCATTGCGGGTGGTGCCACATTGTTCGACTATCAGGAGTATCGCGAGCAATTTTTTCAAATGACTAAGGCATTGGATCTTGAGCAAGCAATCATACTTCCAGGGGTGATTTCAGATCAAGATCTTCCCAGTTTGTATCGATGTGCTGATACCTTTGTCTTTCCATCTCTTAAGGAAGGGTGGGGCTTAGTGGTTCTTGAAGCCCTGGCTAGTGGTTTACCTACAATTGTTTCCGATCAAGCACCTTTCACTGAGTTCCTCACGTCTGAACAAACCCTGTTTGTCGCTCCTGAAGACTTTAATGCCATTGCCCAAGCCATGCTTAAGAGTATTCAGCCCCAAATTACCCAATCATTGATTTACAACAGTCGTTCTGTTCCTCAGCTTTATTCTTGGAAAGCATCCGCTATAATGCACCTGAATCACTATCAAGCATTACTTCATGCCACAAATTCATTTTCAGATTGAATGGCCCGACGGAATTCGGGAGACCTGCTATTCCCCCTCCCTAGTTATTAAGAATTACTTTACAGCTAACCAGTCCTACCCATTGGACGACTTTGTGTCCCGTGCACGGACTGCCCTAATGATTGCTAGTGAGCGCGTCAAGGCAAAGTATGGTGTCCCCTGCAGACTGGCCTTAGGTCAATTAGAGCGGATTGAGCATCAGGCGCTTCAATACCAGGAAACTTCTACTCTCAAGCCAGAGGTTAAGATTCTTCAGTTCATTGAATGAACATGGTTTATTCACCTTGTTAAAAAATAAAAGACCTTTGCCAATTCAATCCAATTCTCTTTAATTCCAGTCAGATCACCTTGGGAGAGCTTCGGACCAAATTTAGAGAAGGTATGGCATCAAAACGGCTCTGTTTCTAGTAGCGTTGTAGGTTCCACAGCCGCACTTGGGAGTCTGCGGCGACCGTCACCAAGCGATCGCCCTTGGGATTGAAGCTAAGACCCTTGCTTTGCTGGTGGTGTCCTTTGAGGCTGAGCAGCAGCTTGCCGCTAGTACTCCACAATTTCACCGTGCCGTCGCTGCCAGCAGTGGCCACGCTGAGACCATCGGGGCTAAATTTCACACCGAGGATCCTGCCGTTGTGGGCTGGGATAGTTTGGTGCGATCGCCCGCTAACAGTCCAAAGTCCGAGGGTACCGTCCTTAGCCGCCGTAGCGATGAGGTGTCCGTCGGGGCTAAAGGCCAAATTATGAATTGCGGCATGGGGTGCCCCAAATTTTGCAACGGGTCGCCCCTGCCGATCCCAGATTTGCACCATTCCATGGCTGGCGGTGGTGGCTATCCACTGTCCGTTGGGATTAAAGGTGGCACTCTCAATGGGTCCATCCTGCTGCGTCAGGGTGCGTAGCAATCGCCCTTGGGCAGTCCAGAGTTTGACACTGCCATCGGCAGAGGCCGAAAGGAGCAAATGGCTGTCGGGGCTGAAGGCGACAGCTCGGATCGCCCCCTGGTGGGCAGACACTTTGGCGATCGCCCGACCCGTTCCATCCCAAACTCCTAGGGTGCCGTCCTCTGCACCAGTGGCTATGCGGGTGCCATCGGGGCTCAGGGTAGCGCTACCCAGGGTACTTTCTTGGATTGTCAGGGCTAGAAGTTCCTGTCCGTCGTGGCTCCACAGCTTCAGCGTTGCGGCGGCAGCAGTAAAAAGGCGATCGCCCGTCGCGGCAAACCCCAAGTCCGCAGGATGCTCGCTGTGGGCGGCAAAGTGCCGATCGATCTCGGCGCGAATTCTTTGATAGGGTGTTGCGGGAGGGCGGGGCAGGGAGGAACCCTGGGG
>DBAX01000136.1 GCA_002291895.1 Cyanobacteria bacterium UBA999 | reverse complement strand
AGACGCTCCTAGAAGCGATCGCCCAGGAAACCATCGACATCCTTACCTTTACCAGCTCCAAAACCGTGCGCCACTGCCGCCAAATGCTCCCCCACTGGCATCCCCAGCGCGTTCAGCTAGCCAGTATCGGCCCCCAAACCTCTGCCACCTGCCGCCAACTCTTTGGGCGGGTGGATATTGAAGCCCAGCCCTACACCCTCGATGGGCTCTTGGAGGCTATAATCGCCGCAGGCATTCACAAAACTTCACACTAATTGCTATGTCTCTCTCCTGGAAATCCGTGGAAGATGCCTGGGTGCTCACCCCATCCCAGCCCAAAGCCGTAATTCATTTTCTGGGTGGGGCTTTTTTTGCTGCCGCGCCCCAAGTTGCCTACCGCCGGATCCTAGAACACCTAGCCAGCCAGGGCTACGTGATTGTGGCCACCCCCTTTGCCAACACCTTCGATCACACCGACATCGCCCGCACCACCTACCGCAGCTTCCGCAAGGTGCGCAGCAAACTATTCCTCGACTACTTCCCCACCTATGGCATGGGGCACAGCATGGGCTGCAAGATCCATCTTTTGATCTGCAGCTATGCCCAAACCCAGCGGGTCGGCAATATCTTTTTGGCCTACAACAACTACAGCGCCGATCGCTCCATTCCTTTTTTTCGGGAGCTTTCTGGAACCGTTCCCGAACTCCAAACCCTAGAATTTTCGCCCACGCCCGCCGAAACCCGCCAACTCGTTGCCGACCGGTACGCGATCGCCCGCAACCTGCTCGTTCGTTTTGAAGATGACGGCATTGATGAAATTTTGGATCTGGCCGAACAACTGAAGGATCGCTTTCCCAAATCCCTATCGGTCAAGGTTTTACCCGGCGACCACCTTACTGCCCTCGGATTAGAGGTACCCTGGCAAGCTGGGGAAGTATTTACGCCCATCGATGCGATCGCCCAGTGGGTGCGCCAAAACCTGCAAAAAAACCACCAGCCCCTTGAAGAGGTGCTGTGTCAGTGGCTGGCCGCCTAGGGTCTCCTGGGGTCATAGATGCGATCGTGCCGCAGAAAAATCATGGGAATCCGCTAAAAAAAAGGACAATACCCTATAATTTAAAGGTCTTTTTGCGTTGCTAAGCAGAAAAAAAGCAAGCCTAGAACCAAGAGAGCTTCCCAAAGCGAACGGCGAAATTCCTCTGGGGAGTGGGAGTAAGTGGTAGGTTGTGTGTTGAGTAGGCTTGCTTGCAACGGGAGTATACCGGAATTTTTCCATTGCGCAAGAACCAATGGCTGAATTCTTGATATAGCCTGAAAATGCCATTGCGGTTGATGTCCCAGGGGTCTAAAAACCGTTACGGTCGATGAATATTGTGTTGAGGTCTGCTTAGGGCGAGTAGTACAAACCCTATTCGTGTGAGGTAGTCCCCATGAATTCCCATTTTTTCCGTTTGCTGTGCATCAGCGTGCCCACTGCTATCCTAGCTACGGCCTTTACTGCCCCAGCGGTAGCCAATCCTGGTTCCACCCAAGAAGCCCAAGCCACATCGGTCTCCCAACTCTCGGACGTGCGTTCCACCGACTGGGCCTTCACGGCCCTCCAGTCCTTGGTTGAGCGTTACGGTTGCATTGCGGGCTATCCTAACCGCACCTTCCGTGGGCAACGGGCCATGACCCGCTTTGAATTTGCCGCCGGGCTCAATGCCTGTCTAGATAAAGTCAACGAAATTATTGCCGCCGGGCTAGCCGATAAGGTGAGTGCCGACGACTTCGCCACCCTACAAAAGCTCCAGGAGCAATTTGGGGCCGAACTGGCCGCCCTACGCGGGCGCGTCGATGCCCTCGAAGCCCGCACCACCCGCCTCGAAGCCCAGCAGTTTTCCACCACCACCAAACTGGTAGGCGAAGCAATCTTCGCGGTTTCTGGCGTAGCCAGGGTAGTAGACGACCAGCGAAAGGACTTTGCAGCCACGGGCTTTGCCGGTGCCCCCGTGGGACTCGGCCGCAATGTGGTGTTCCAAAATCGGGTGCGGCTTGATTTTCTTACCAGCTTCACAGGGAGCGATCGCCTGCGTACCCGGCTACAAATGGGGAATGCCCAGCCCCTCCTCAGTTCGGGCACCGTCGCTGGCGCCAATGCCCTTGCCAGCAACAACGGTCGGCTCAATTTTGACGATTCCACCCTAGCCACCAATAACAACTCGGTCAACCTAGAGGTGCTCGACTACAGCTTTCCCCTGGGTAGCCAAGGGCGGGTGACGATTTTCGCCAACGGTGGCAACCACTTTTACTATGCCGATACGGTCAATCCGGCCCTCGACAATGGCGGCGGTGGCAACGGAGCCATTTCCCGCTTTGGCGAACGCAACCCGATCTACAACATCAATGGTGGTGGTGCGGGTTTGGGTCTGACCTATCGCTTTGGCGAAGCGCTGCGTCTGGATCTGGGCTACTTGGCCAATACCGGCAGCAACCCCAGCATCGGCACGGGACTTTTTGGCGGCAACTATTCGGCCCTCGGTCAGGTGGTGGTCAACCCCACCCCCCAGATCAAACTCGGGCTAACCTACGTTTTGGGCTACAACAATACTACGGCAGGGCAGTCGGGGTTCCGATTTGGCAGCCCCGGACAGGCTACGGGCACCTTTCAATCTAACTTGATTGCCGGCTCGGCGCCGAGCCTCACCCCGGGGCCGGTGTCCACCAATTCCTACGGAGCGCAAGTTTCGTTTCAGTTTAGCCCCAACGTTATTTTGGGCGGCTGGGCTGGCTACACCACGGCGCGCATTTTCAACCTTGGGGATGCGGAAACCTGGAACTATGCCATGACCCTGGCCTTTCCCAATCTGTTTAAGGAGGGGAATCTGCTGGGGCTTGTCGTCGGCACTGAGCCGAGCCTGCGCGGGTTGCGGGACTACGAGGGCAATGCCCTAAGCACCCTGGGAAACACGGAAACCTGGCACCTGGAAGCCTTTTACCGCTACCGTCTGAACAACAATATCTCGATTACCCCGGGCGTGATCGTGATTCTCAATCCCAACCAGACCGAAAACCCCGGCTTGGTGGTGGGCACCCTGCGGACTACGTTCTCCTTCTAGGTCTTCTAGGTGGGGCATTGCGTCCCATCTGGAATCTTGGACATGCATGGAGTTAGGTTGAGACATTCCCCCTGGGGCTTATTGCCTGGGGGGATTGTTTCTAGAAGTGCGCTGGAATTGCTCTGGAAGTGCTTCGATGTAGCAAGTTCGCAGCGGGAAAATTTGGCCCCATAATGGGGGTATGACCCAAATCTCCGATAAACCATTCCATAAATCCTTAGGTGCTGCCACTCTTCTGCTTAGGGGGCCACGCCGCTTTTGGCGGCATGAGTTTTTGCCCCTACTAGCCAACTTGCAGGTGGCGATCGCCCTTCTATTGGTGATCGCCTTTTTCAGCATTGCCGGCACCGTAATCGAGCAGGGGCAGAGCTGGGACTATTACCAGGAGCACTACCCGGAGCATCCGGCGCTGTTTGGCTTTTTGACCGCCCAGGTTCTGGTCGCCATGGGGTTAGACCGGGTCTATAGCAGTTGGTGGTACCTGACGCTGCTGATGCTGCTGGCCGCGAGTCTGATGGCCTGCACTTGGACGCGGCAAATGCCGATGCTACGGGTGGCGCGGCGCTGGTTTTACTACCAGAAGCCCGAGAGCATTGCCAAGCTGCCCCTCCATTGGGCGATTACCCAGGATACGGATTCGGGGATAGAATCCCTGGGGCAAATCCTCCGCCAGCGGCAATTTCAGGTTTTTTGCCAAGAAGGTCGCCTCTATGCCCGTCGGGGACTGGTGGGGCGCATCGGGCCGATCCTGGTGCACGTCAGTCTGCTGCTGATCCTGGCGGGGGCCGTGTGGGGGGCAACGACGGGTTTTCTCACCCAAGCCCTAGTTGCCAGCGGCGAGACGTTTCAGTTGGCGCAGGTGCTGGAGCGGGGGCCCTGGGCGCGTATTCCCCAGAACTGGCAGGTGCGGGTCAACCGCTTTTGGATCGAGTACAGCCCCAGTGGAGCCGTGGAGCAGTTTTACTCCGACCTCTCCGTGGTGGATCGCCAGGGTCAGGAACTCAAACGGGAAACGATCCAGGTTAATCGCCCCCTGCGCTTCGATGGGGTGACTTTTTATCAGGCCAATTGGGATCTGGCGGCGGTGAAGTTTACGCTCAACCAGAGTCCGGTGCTGCAACTGCCCCTCACGAAACTGCGATCGCCCCAAAACGGCTCCCAAGTCTGGGGTACCTGGATTCCTACCAAAACCGACCTCAGTGCGGGCGTCTCCCTGATTACACCGGACATGCAGGGGACGTTTTTGATCTACGACGAGGCAGGGCAATTGCAGCACACGACCCATCTCGGTGAAGGAATCACCATCAACGGCATCACGCTCACCCTGCGGGAGGTGGTTGGGGCCACGGGCTTGCAGATTAAGTCCGATCCCGGCGTGCCCTTGGTGTACCTCGGCTTTGCCCTACTCATGGCAGGGGTGGTCATGAGCTACGTCAGCTACTCCCAAGTGTGGGCCCTAACCCTCAATGGGGTGCTCCACGTGGGTGGCAAGACCAATCGGGCTGCGGTGCATTTTGCCGAGGAATTGGGGGCGATTGCCGAAACTATACCGGCGGCCGCACCTGGGACGCCGATCGCCCATCCGTAGCCGTGCCAAAGAACCACAAAGAGGCAAGGGCCTCAATGCGGCTGACTGTCTGCTGGGGTTGGAGTTGCACGCGGAAGCCAAAGGCCCGCCGCAGGTTGGAACGTTCCCCCAACTGCATGTCGGCGGCGACGGCACTGCGGGCAGCGGGAGTAATGCGATCGCTATCAGTAAACCCCGTTGCTTTTCTCAGCGCGGCAGGGGATACCGGGGGTAGGGGGCGGCGCACGTCAAGCAGGATTTTCCACTGCACCAACTGTTCCCGCGTCAGGGGGCGATCAGGAAAGAAGCGTGTATCGGTGCCTGGCAAGAGTCCCGCATCCGCTGCTCCCTGAATCGGGGCAAAATCCGGATCGCTGGCAGGCACATCGGTAAAGCGCGGCGCTTGCCGGGGCGAAGCCGGGCGTACTTGGCGACTGGGGAGGTCGGCAAACAGGCGGTTATTGGCTTGGATCAACCAGCGGACGTATTCCCGCCGCCGCACAGGTTGGGTGAGGTCTTCCTGGCTGCGGATGCCGAGGCGGGCCAAATCTTGAACGTAATCCTTGAGGGGATCCTCTGGAATCCCAATATCGGGCGTCGGGGTCGGCGTTGCGGCGATCGCCGGTAGGGGGTTGCGATCCAGTCGGCTCACCTGGAGCAGGATCCGGGTGCCGGTGCCCTCGGGGGACAGGGTGATGCTCAGCCAGCGCTGGGTACTCTTTTCGTAAACGAGAAACAGGCGGGCAGCGCCGGATTTGGGATCGGAGGGTTGGGACGC
The DNA here is from genome assembly GCA_002291895.1 of Cyanobacteria bacterium UBA999. Taxonomy (GTDB): domain Bacteria; phylum Cyanobacteriota; class Cyanobacteriia; order Pseudanabaenales; family Pseudanabaenaceae; genus UBA999. The sequence goes on along the minus strand of DBAX01000136.1, from coordinate 7,747 downwards.
AACTTGCCAGCGATCGCCCCCAAAGGCTTGACGATAAAATGCCTGCACCTTTTCCAAGTCTAGGGAGCTAAACCAAACCCCCTGCTGAGCCGTAGGCGTGGTATCCCAGGTGCGCACTATTGTTTCCGGAGCCCTGGGCAGACCCGCCGGCAGATCCGCTGCCATCTCCTTGGGTGCTGGCGGCGCAACCGTCCGAGGGGCGATCGCCCGCTCTAGGGGGGCACTCCACTCGGCACCTTGGCACCCTCCGAGCACCACTGCCGCCAATACCAAGCCACCCCATCCCCGTTTTGCCACTCCGCCATCCATGGAACGATTTAGAATCTCAGTCTAAACGACATCCCCACCATCGGTGCCAGAATAGGGATCCGTCAATGGAAGGGTGCGGCAGAATCTATGGAGCAAGGAATGGGGCGCGTCTATCTTGTGGGTGCCGGGCCGGGAGATCCGGATCTCATTACCGTTCGTGGGCATGCCCTCCTCCAAGCCGCCGATGTCGTTATTTACGATGCCCTTGTGGGCTCGGCTGTGCTGCAGTTGATTCCCGAACGCGCCCAAAAAATCTATGTCGGCAAGCGGCGGGGCAACCATACCTTCAATCAGGAGGAAATTATTGCTTTGCTGATGGAAGCGGCTTCCCAGCATCGCTGCGTGGTGCGGCTCAAGGGAGGAGATCCCTTCATTTTTGGGCGCGGCGGTGAAGAAGTGTCTGCCCTAACCCAGGCAGGTATTGCCGTTGAAGTGATTCCCGGTGTTACCGCTGGCAGTGCCGTTCCGGCGCTGGTGGGCATTCCCCTAACCCACCGAGACTATGCCTCCTCAGTTACCTTTGTGACCGGTCACGAGGCGATCGCGGCCTACACCCCCAAGGTCAACTGGCGGGCGATCGCCACGGCCACCGATACCCTGGTCATCTACATGGGATTGCACCAATTGCCCCACATTGTGGCCGAACTCAAGGCCGGCGGACTGCCGGGCAGCACCCCCATTGCCCTGATCCAGCAGGGCACCCTCCCCAACCAGCACCTGGCCATCGCCACCCTCGATACCCTTCCCAACCTTGACGCTTGGCTCTCCCCCACCCTGATCGTCATTGGCTCCGTCATTCACGCCCGCGTTCAACCGCATCTAGGGGACGAATCACCCTAATCCCCAGGGACTGGGGCACGGTGCGCACGTAGGCCGCCACATCGGGAGCCACCCGCACCGAACCCGATGGCGAGGCATGGATCAGTTGGGCAGTGCCGCCCTGCCGGGAGAGAATGAGTCCGGTATGGGTCACGTCCAAGTTGGGAATTGCCGTGGCGATCGCCACAATATCCCCCGGTTGTAGCAGGGGCACGATCCTAGGAATTTGCTCCGTGGGAATGTAGCTCAGGGGCAGAGCCACCAGGGTCCGCTCCCGTTCCCGAATGCAGAAAAAAATCTCATCTTGGCTGAGAAGGGGATAGGCCTGGCGGTGGCGCGTCATAAAATTCAGGGTTTTCCGTAGCGGCTGCCCCCCCCATTGGGATGTCACCTCCGCGACCAGACCCCGCCTCTGGTTATCCCGCACCCAGTCGCTGAAATAGTGCAACCGACTGCAATAGCCATCTAAAACCCCGTTGATGTAGCGCAGAGATTGCACCTGCATCGCTAGGGATACCTGGGGTTGTTGCACCTGCCGCGCTAGAGCCAGCATCATTTCCACAAACAAAACACAGTCAAAGGCGTCCAGTCGCAGCACCAGTTCCTCTCGAGGCGTTTGATCGAGCAACCCCGCCCGGTAGGGCGCGCCGACATACTGCTGGGCAACCATAGGGATTACTTGATGCAAAGGAGGGATCACACCCGTTTCTCCTAGACGAAACAGCACAATCGTACTAGAATCGCCGTGTAAAATTGCGTACCAACCGCACAAGAGGCAATTGTGGGACTTTTCCGCCATTTCGCGAAGGACATCGGTATCGACCTTGGCACCGCCAATACGCTCATCTATGTTTCTGGAGAGGGTATCGTCCTACAGGAGCCGTCGGTGGTGGCCATCGATCAACGCGATCGCACAGCCTACGCCGTTGGCGATGAAGCCAACAAAATGATTGGGCGCACCCCCGGCGACATTGTGGCAGTTCGTCCCCTCAAGGATGGCGTCATCGCCGATTTTGAGTCCGCTGAGATGATGCTTAGAGCCTTCATTCAACGGGTTCGCCACGGAATTTTCAATCCCCGCATTGCCATTGGCATTCCCAGTGGCGTAACCGGCGTAGAGTGGCGGGCTGTGATGGATGCGGCGCGTCGGGCGGGTGCTAGCGAAGTTTACCCCATCGACGAGCCCGTAGCTGCGGCCATTGGGGCTGGTCTGCCCGTAACCGAAGCCACGGGTAACATGATCATCGACATTGGCGGCGGCACCACCGAGGTAGCCGTCATGAGCTTGCAGGGGATCGTTCTGAGCGAATCCGTCCGGGTGGCGGGAGACGAACTTAGCGAGGCCATCATGAAGTACATGAAGACGGTCCACAACCTAGTGGTTGGGGAACGAACCTCCGAAGAGATCAAAATTCAGATCGGTTCGGCCTACCCCACGGGCGAAGAAGTCACCATGGAAGTGCGCGGACTGCACCTGCTTTCGGGGTTGCCCCGAACCGTCACGGTTAAGTCCTCAGAAATTCGGGAAAGCATGGCGGAGCCCCTGTCGGTCATCATCGAAGCTGTGAAGCGCACCCTGGAGCGCACGCCGCCCGAACTGGCCGCCGACATTATTGATCGCGGCATTATGTTGGCTGGGGGAGGTGCCCTACTCAACGGCATCGATACGCTCATCAGCCATGAAACGGGCATTGTGACCCACATCGCACCTGCCCCCCTCAACTGTGTCGTTATCGGCGCTGGGCGCGTTCTGGAAGATTACAAAAACCTCGGTCGGGTGCTGACCAGTCGGCTGCGCAATCTCTAGGGTTTGAGCCATGCTGGATGCGCTACGACGGTGGTGGGGGCGGTATTCGATTCATGTGCTCGCGGCGTTGGTCGGACTTGTGGTAGCCCTTGGGCTACGGATGACCCAGGGTGTGGCTTTGCTCGAGGTCTATCAATTTTTTACCCAGCCGTGGCAGTGGTTTTCCCGCAACCCGGAACCCCTCGTTGAAGCCCGAACTGCGGAACTGAGCGCCCGCATGGCGGATTTGGAGTCCCAGAACGAGCGTCTGAAACAACTGCTCAACCTGGAGGTGTCACGGTCATCCCAGGGAACCTGGGCCATGGTGATCGGTCGCAGCGGCGAAGCGTGGTGGAGTCAGGTGGTACTGTCTAAGGGGCTGCGGGACGGTATCCAACCCGGGGCGATCGCCCTTGGCACTGGCGGACTGGTGGGTCGGGTCACTGCCGTATCCCCCCATAGCAGCCGGTTGCTCCTCGTCAGCGATCCCAGCAGCACCGTGGGGGTCACCTTATCCCGCAATCGGTTCATGGGCATTTTGCGCGGACAGAATCAGCGGAGTGGGGTGCTGGAGTTTTTTGAACGGGATCCTGATGTACGCGTCGGGGATAGCGTTTTAACTTCGCCCTACACCACGCGGTTTCCCCCTGGCATCGTTGTGGGTCGGGTCACTGCGGTAAATCTAGACAAGCAGCCAGCCCCGGAAGCTGTGGTGGAATTCTCTTCCCCCCTTGGCTTGCTCGAATATGTCTACGTCCAGCCCTTTACTGCCAAAGCCGATGCCCTCCTTCTCTCCCCCTAGGCGCGATCGCCCCTGGTGGCATAACTACGTTTTGGCAGCAGTAAGTATTTTCATCTGCGCCTGTGGCATCTATGTGCACCTGCCGGGCATGCACCTTATGGGCGTAACTCCCAACTGGCTTCTGGTGTGGCTAATCACATGGAGTCGCCGGTATCCAGTGGCGATCGCCGTCCTCACGGGAGTTTCTCTCGGACTGGTGCAGGATGCTATGGTAGGCGGAGACTGGCTGCCTACCCACACCTTGGGCTTGACCATTGCCGGCGGTGTGACAGCTTGGTTGCAACAGCAAAATCTAATGCGCGAGGATGTTATTTCCATCGCCCTCTTGGTTTTTGTCGGCGCCGTGGGCGTGGAGACCCTGCTGGGGTTGCAGTTTTGGCTTTTGGGTCAGGATTTTGGTCACCTGTGGGTCAAACAGCAACGCATTGCCCTTACATCGGCGGTTCTCAGTAGTCTTTGGACACCCCTACTCTACGTGCCTCTAAACCTGTGGTGGCGATCGCCCGATGATGCCCCTAAGGTTTGAGCGATTGCCACCAAGAATGCGCGTCAGACTTTCTTCGTCAGAGCCCCTAAAGTAAGCCGGCCTGACCCATACCCAGAATCATCCCTGCTCCGAGGACGTGCCCAAAGCTGGCGGTTGCCAGGAGTTCAGGCAGTCCAAATCCCGCAAACAGCCCCGGAAGTGCCACGGGCAGGTTGGGCCCCACACCCTTAACTTGAATGGCATAGCGACCGACAACTAGGGCAAAAACGTTACAGGCAATCATGACGATGGCCACACTGGGCGACCAAGTGGGGGTAGCTGGCACAAGGGTAAGCATAAGGTGCATAACGGTATCTATCCTTAGAGTTTTGAAAATTGAAATTAGTGAAACAAGCGAAAAAAATGCGGCGCAATACTCAAGCAATGGCAGCTATCTTAGACGGACACAACACACAACATTAGATAGAGTAATCACTCGTAAAATTAATTCAAAAAAATCAACAATTTCCATGGATCAGACTCAGGTGCCGCTCCTGGCGATCGCCCAAAACTACCTGGCTACGGACCATGCCCCCTTTTACATGCCGGGGCACAAACGCGGTCAGGGGATTGCTCCCGCGCTGAGGGAGGTGCTGGGTTCGCGCCCCTTTGAGCTGGATCTGCCCGAATTGCCTGATATTGCCACCGCAACCACCGAGGCCGAAAAGCTAGCAGCAGCGGCCTACGGAGCAGAGCGAACCTGGTTTTTGGTGAATGGCTCTACGGTGGGTATTCATGCCCTGGTTTTAGCTGCAGTTGCCGCTGGCGAACGGATCCTCGTGGGACGCAACTGCCATCGGGCCACCATTGGTGCCTTGGTTCTCTCTGGAGCCATTCCCACCTATTTGCCCACCGCCTATGACCACGGGCGGGATTTGGATTTGGGCGTGACCCCCGAAACCCTGGCTACCGCCCTAGAACGGTATCCCGACACCAAGGCGGTGCTGGTGGTAAGCCCCAACTATTTTGGGGTCTGCGGCAATATGGCAGCACTGGCGGCGATCGCCCATCACCAGAACATTCCCCTACTCGTCGATGCTGCCCACGGGGCCCATTTGGGGTTTCATCCCCGGCTACCACCCTCGGCGCTCCAGTGTGGTGCCGATGGGGTTGTCCACTCCACCCACAAGGTTGGCACCGCCTGCACCCAAGCATCGATGCTGCACTGCCAGGGGCCCCGCATAGACCCCCAGCGCCTGCACCACGCCGTGCACCTCCTGCAGACAACGAGCCCCAACTTCCTGTTGTTGCTTTCCCTCGATGTCTCCCGTTGGCAGTTGCACCAGCAGGGAAAGGAACTTTTCTCCCAGACCCTGGCATTGGCGGCGATCGCCCGTTCCCAACTGTCCCAGCTAGCCCGCATCGACGTCATTACTCCTGCCACCACACCCACCCTAGACCCTACGCGACTCACCGTTTTACTCCATGCCCTAGGGCGCAACGGCTATGACATCGACCAAGAACTTTTCAGCCGCCACCGAGTGATGCCGGAAATGCCCACCCTGACCCAATTAGTGTTTATCCTCAGCATTGGCACCACTTCCCAGGATATCCAGCGGTTGGTAGCCGGACTCGCCCACCTCACCCCCGGTGGGGCTCCCCTTGATCCCGTTGCGCCCTGTGCCATCCCGCCCCAAATATGCTCCCCGCGGCAGGCCTTTATGGCGGAGCAGGAATCTGTCCCCATCGCCCAGGCCATGGGACGCACCAGTGCCGAACTGCTGTGCCCCTACCCACCGGGTATTCCGCTCCTTTGTCCCGGGGAGCTGGTCACCGCCGAAGTTCTCGCCACCCTTACCGCCATCCATCGGGCCGGCGGTGCCATCCATGGCGGCAGCGACCCCAACCTCAGCGCACTCCGGGTTCTCCGAACGGCCGTATGATGGGCAAGGCAGTTTCGAGGGGCACAGTGCCATGCTACGGGTCGTACTTTCTGGATACTACGGCATGGGCAATGGCGGCGATGAGGCACTTTTGGCCACCCTGCTGCAAATGCTCCCCGCTACTGCCGAGCCCGTGGTTCTGTCGGCCCGACCGGAAGCGACGGAGCAACTCCATGGCGTTGCCGCCACCGAGCGGTCTTCGGCCCTAGGCGTGCCCAAGGCCCTGCGCCAAGCGGATTGGTTTATTTGGGGCGGCGGTAGCCTTATGCAGGATGCCACCAGCATCCGCAGCCCCCTCTACTACGGCGGTTTGATGGGGCTCGCCAAAAATTTTGACCTCCTGACGATCGCCTGGGCCCAGGGCGTGGGCCCGCTGCGGCACCGGTCTAGCCAGTGGATTGCCCGCCAGGCCTTCCGCCAGTGCGATCGGATCAGCGTGCGCGATCGCGCCTCGGCGGCTCTGCTGCAGGAATGGCACCTTGAGCCAACCCTAGCCCCGGATCCGGTGTGGGCCCTAGCTGCGGAACCCTTTCCCGAGCTATCTAGCCTGCCCGCCCCCCGCGTGGCCGTGGTGCTCAGGACCCATCCCCAGCTTACGGATGCCCGACTGCGGCTGTTGGTTACGGCCCTAACTCAGTTTCAGCAAGCTACCGCGACCCACCTCCTCATTGTTCCCTTTCAGCCGTCCCAGGATCGGGCGATCGCCGAAGCCATCGTGGCCCAAATTCCCCACCACAGTCGGATGATCCTGGAAGAGAACCCCCGCCGCCTCAAGGGGCTTTTTCGTGGCGTAGAACTGGTTATTGCCATGCGGCTCCATGCCCTGATCATGGCCGCTGCCGAGGGCGCGCGGTGTTGGGCGCTCAGCTACGACCCCAAGATCGATGCCCTCATGGCAGAAACTGCGATCTCCGGATGGGCGCTTCCAGACTTACCCGCCGATGCCGCTGTGCTCTCCCGGGAGTGGATGGAATGCCTGGCCAATGGCGAACCCCTCAGCCCCGAAACCCTCAGTTCCCTGGGCGATCGCGCCGCGATACATCAGCATCTTCTGCGCTCCCATGCCCCCGAGACACTGCTAAGCTAGTTTCAGGAAAAAATTGCTAAATTCCTTTATCCACACTACAATGGCGCCGACCATAAACACGTCAAGCCATCGGCATTTAGGGAGGACTTTGTATGCGTGCTGACCGTCGCACTTGGTATACCGTTGGACTTATTTCCGGCGTGGCAATTCTTCTCGGTGCCTGCGGCGAAGATCCCGGACAGGATTGCACCCTAGGTGTTGATCGGCGCACGGGTGTGCCCACCGTAATCAAGTTTCCCTCGGGTACCGACTGCAATGTCATGCGGGCGGATCTAGAAGCTGGTCGCCCCTTTTCGGTCACGCCCCTGAGTGCCGTTCCTGCCAACCTCGCGACCAAGCCCGATCCCAAACCCGTTGAGCCGCCCAAGTTTGACACCCCCATCGAAGTAGGAGAACGGACGCCCCTACAGGCTCCCTTGGACAAGAAAGCTGAAACCGAACGGCTTCGGGGCACGATCGCCGAAAATTCTAGCAATCGCCCCGATCCCTTCAAGATTTTCCCGGGCGTCTTCCCCATTCCCACCCCCACCCCTAT
>DBAX01000032.1 GCA_002291895.1 Cyanobacteria bacterium UBA999 | reverse complement strand
GCCACCACCTCTCCCTGGAGCAAGCCCCACCACCCCAGCCCCTGCACCTACCACACCGCCGCCCGCAGCTCCACCTGCCCCACCCGAGCCCACCCCGGAGCCCCCACCCACCAATCCACAGTAGTGGTATTCTGCCGTGGTCGGCAACGGGGGAGCACTATGCTCTACTTTGTTTCCGGATGGAAGGGCATGGCCCCATCACCGGGCACGTCGTTGATGGCCCAAATCAGCTCCTGCAAGCGCCCGTAGCTCATTTGATTGAAGTGCAGTACCAACCGGGGGAGGTGCTGCAATTTCGGTTCGCTTTGCTCCTTAGGCAGGGCGTTGGTCTGGGCGATCGCCCCCTCGGTGAGAATATCGCCAAATTCCCGATTCAACTGGGCCAGGTGGGTCTCCGTTAGAGGGCAGTTGAGCCGGATCACAAAGCGATCGTCCACCCAGCGACTGGAGTGAAAAACACGGTAAAACTGACAAATCGCCTTGCAAGCCACCTGGATGTCATCGGTAATGGTATATAGGCTGCGATCCTGGGGACTAATCAGCCCCCGTCCCAGCAAATGCTTTTGAATGTAGGCATCCCACTGTACCCAGTAATCCCCGCCGGGCTTATCCACCAGAATGACCGGTCTGGGTGTGGCCTTACCAGTTTGGCACAGCGTCAAGCACTCAAAAAATTCGTCCTGGGTGCCAAATCCCCCGGGAAACAGGGCCACCGCATCGCTCTCGCGCATAAAAAACAGCTTGCGGGTAAAAAAATACTTGAAGTGCACCAGGCGATCGCCCGCAAAGGGATTGGCCACCTGCTCGAAGGGAAGGGCAATATTCAGCGCAAACGACTGATCGCTCCCTGCCCCCGCGTTTCCCGCCTCCATGATGCCGCCGCCGCCGCCCGTCAGCACCAAAAAGCCGCGATTGACAATACATTGGGCAAAGTGCTTAGCCTGCTCGTATTCTGGGGCGGTGGCGTGGGTACGGGCCGAACCAAAGACGCTCACCTTACGCACGTGGCGGTAGGGCTGGAATAGGGCCACTGCCTTTTGCATATCCTGCAACGAACCGGCGATGAGCTTCCAATTGAGGCGATCGGTCTCTAGGGCGCTGATCTCGGCGATCGCCTGGAGGGCAGCCAGTAACAAATCCCGGTTTGGCTGCTGGGGGAGCGTCTGGTGCAGTTGCTCCAAAAGGTGCTGCAGGCGTGAAAAGGAAGAATCCACCGACATAGCGCTCACCGAAGGCAGTTAGGCACCCATTATGCCATCACGCGCTACCCAAATAGGCTTCAATCACCCGGGGATGACTCTGCACCTCCGCCGGCGTGCCATCGATCAGATTGCGCCCCTCTGCCAGTACCCAGACGCGATCGCACAGGGACATAATCACATCCATGTTGTGTTCGATGATCAGAAACGTTATCCCTTGGCGGTTCCACGCCTCAATATAACCGCAGATCTGCTCTAGGAGAGCAGGATTAACCCCCGCCGCCGGTTCATCCAACATCATCAGTTTCGGATCGCACATCAACCCCCGGGCCATCTCCAGCAGCTTGCGCTGCCCCCCCGACAGGGCCCCGGCATACTCCGTCGCCACATGCCCCAATCCCACCGATTCCAGCAGCTCCAGGGCCTTTTCACCCATCTCCCGTTCCTGCTGCCGAATCCGCCGCCCGCCCAACCACACAGCCCAAAATCGCTCCCCGTGCTGCCCCGGAGCCGCCAGCAACATGTTTTCCAGCACCGACAGCCGCGACAGAACCCGCGGCACCTGGAACGTGCGCATCATCCCCAACTGGGCAATTTTGTGGGGGGGCAAGCCATGCACCGGACGCCCGTCAAACACCACCGAACCGCGATCGGGCGGCAAAAACTTCACCAGTAAATTAAAAAAAGTCGTCTTACCCGCCCCATTGGGCCCAATCAATCCCGTAATACTGCCCTGGGGAATGGCGATCGCCACATCATCTACAGCCCTAACGCCACCAAAGGATTTAGATAAATGTTGTGCTTGTAACAGAATTGTCGGTGAAGAATGGGAACCCATAGAAATAAAAATATTAAGAGCCATTGAGAGCTATTTGATGCCGGTGCATGACATGCAATACCCGCACCGGTCATATCAGCAGCGAAGCAAATTGGGCACAGCGCACGCAGGCAGAAGCCCCGCAGAAGCCCCATAGACCAGAACGCCACCCCGCTCCAAGTGGTGTCAAATAGTCATGAATTGTACCCCTTTGGTGTGGTTTCCGTACACCCGCAAACCCAAAGTGCCTATGTTAGGATTGACCGTAACCAGAACGGGAACTCGCCATGTTTGAACGCTTTACCGAAAAAGCCATTAAGGTCATCATGCTTGCCCAAGAGGAAGCTCGCCGTCTTGGCCACAATTTTGTTGGCACCGAGCAGATTCTTTTGGGTTTGATTGGAGAAGGGACGGGCGTGGCTGCCAAGGTACTCAAATCCATGGGTGTCAATCTTAAAGATGCCCGCATTGAAGTCGAAAAAATTATCGGGCGCGGCTCCGGATTTGTGGCGGTAGAAATTCCCTTTACCCCCCGAGCTAAGCGCGTACTGGAACTTTCCCTCGAAGAAGCACGCCAGCTTGGTCACAATTACATCGGTACGGAGCACCTCCTCCTTGGGCTCATTCGGGAAGGAGAAGGAGTTGCCGCCCGCGTCCTAGAAAATTTAGGCGTTGATCTATCTAAGGTGCGCACCCAAGTGATTCGCATGCTTGGTGAAACGGCGGAAGTTGCCGCCGGTGGGGCATCCCAGGGACGCACCAAAACCCCTACCCTCGATGAATTTGGTTCCAACCTTACCCAAATGGCGGTGGAAGGAAAGCTCGATCCGGTAGTTGGTCGCCAAAAGGAAATCGAGCGTGTGATTCAGATTCTCGGTCGCCGCACCAAAAACAATCCCGTTCTCATCGGTGAACCGGGCGTGGGCAAAACGGCGATCGCCGAGGGCCTGGCCCAACGCATTTCCGACAGCGATGTACCCGATATTCTCCAAGAAAAGCGCGTCGTTACCCTCGACATTGGGTTGCTTGTGGCGGGCACGAAGTACCGTGGGGAATTTGAAGAGCGCCTCAAAAAAATCATGGATGAGATCCGTTCTGCGGGGAACGTGATTCTGGTGATCGATGAAGTGCATACCCTGATTGGGGCCGGTGCGGCCGAAGGGGCGATCGACGCTGCCAATATTCTTAAGCCCGCCCTAGCTCGGGGTGAGTTGCAGTGTATTGGGGCGACCACCCTCGATGAATACCGCAAGCACATCGAGCGGGATGCTGCCCTAGAGCGCCGCTTCCAGCCCGTGATGGTTGGCGAGCCTAGCGTTGATGAAACCATCGAAATTCTCCGGGGTCTGCGGGAGCGCTACGAACAACACCACAAGCTCGTTATTTCCGATGATGCGCTCATTGCTGCTGCCAAGTTATCGGATCGTTACATTTCAGATCGCTTCCTGCCCGATAAAGCCATTGACCTGATCGACGAGGCCGGCTCCCGGGTACGGCTGATCAACTCCCAGTTGCCCCCGGCGGCCAAGGAGCTTGACAAGCAACTGCGTCAGGTGCTCAAGGAAAAGGACGATGCCGTACGCTCCCAAAACTTTGACCGGGCCGGCGAACTGCGCGATCGCGAGATTGAAATCAAGCAGCAGATTCGCGCCCTGAGTCAGTCCAAGCGCTCCGAAAGCAGCAACGACGAGACTCCGGTCGTTGGGGAAGAGGACATCGCCCACATTGTTAGCTCTTGGACTGGTGTTCCCGTCAGCAAGATCACCGAGTCGGAATCGGTCAAGCTGATGCAAATGGAGGACACCCTCCACCAGCGCGTCATTGGGCAGGAAGAAGCCGTGCGGGCCATTTCCCGCGCCATCCGCCGTGCCCGCGTAGGTTTGAAGAATCCCAACCGCCCGATCGCCAGCTTTATCTTCTCCGGGCCAACCGGCGTTGGTAAAACTGAATTGACCAAGGCTCTAGCAGCCTACTTCTTTGGTTCGGAAGAAGCCATGATTCGCCTTGACATGTCGGAGTACATGGAGCGCCATACGGTTTCCAAGCTGATTGGCTCCCCCCCTGGCTACGTGGGCTACAACGAAGGTGGGCAGTTGACAGAAGCGGTACGGCGACGCCCCTACACCGTGGTTCTCTTCGATGAAATCGAAAAGGCTCACCCTGACGTATTCAACCTGCTGCTGCAAATTCTGGAGGACGGTCGCCTAACCGACTCGAAGGGGCGGACGGTGGACTTCAAGAATACGCTGCTGATCATGACTTCCAACATTGGCTCCAAGGTGATCGAAAAAGGTGGCGGCGGACTGGGCTTCGACTTTGCCGAAAGTCAAGAGGACTCCCACTACACCCGCATCCGCTCCTTGGTGAACGAAGAACTGAAGCAGTACTTCCGTCCGGAGTTTCTCAATCGCCTTGACGAAATCATTGTCTTCCGGCAACTGAACAAGGACGAAGTGAAGCAGATCGCCGACTTGATGCTCCACGAAATCTTCAAACGCATGGCGGAGAAGAACATCGCTTTGACGGTTACGGAGCGCTTCAAGGATCTGCTGGTTCAGGAGGGCTACAACCCCAGTTACGGTGCCCGTCCCCTGCGCCGCGCGATCATGCGCCTCCTTGAAGACTCCTTGGCTGAGGAAATTCTCACCGGTAAAGTGCGCGAAGGGGCAACGGTAGAGGTGGATGTGGATGACGATGGCAAGGTTTCCTGCCGTGAAGTGGAGAGTGCTCTGCCCCCGTCGGACAACCTGCAACTACTGCCATCTTCCTAGGGCGTTGGGCAGGGACTGCCCTTGCTGATGGTAAACGAGGCTCTTCGGAGCCTTGTTTTTTTGTCCTTTTGGCGACCATGGTAGACTTGCGCCTAGGAGTTGGGAGGCGATCGCCCATGGGAAAAAATTTTGCCGGTCAGAATCTCCAGGGCCAGTCCCTTCGCGGTCAGAACTTAGCGGGGGCCAACTTTTCCGGAGCCAAGGTTCTGGATGTGGACTTCACCAAGGCCAACCTCACCGGGGCGAATTTCTCCCGAGCCCAGGCAGCGGGGGCCAATTTCACCAACGCCGACGTGCGGGGGGCAAAATTTCACCATAGCGACCTATCCCATGCCAGTTTCTACCACGCCCGCACGGGTATTGCCGACCTCTGGGGATTGGGGCTCCTCGGCGTGTGCTTTGGCTTTGCTGTACTGACGGGGATTCTTTCCTGCGGCGTGCTGACCATCTTGGATTGGGTCGAAGCGGGTAACGTGTCCTGGGGCATTGTGTTGGCAACCCTGGGGGTATTTTTGTTCTATGCCCTGCGCTACCCCTGGTGGCAGGCCCTGATTGTGGAGGCGGGCTGCTGCTTGGCGGCGTTGGGTTGCGCCTGGGGTGCCCGGTTGGCGTCGCCGTTGGTAGCCAGCACCACTGCCAATGCCCCCCAACTGCGCGATTTGGCGGAAACTGCGACCTCGGTACTGTTTGCCATCGGCCTAACCGGGGCGATCGCCTGGTTGGTGGCCGTTGCCGTCCTGTCAGCCGCCGCCATCGGACTGGCAGGAATTATTTCCGGAGTGCTGGGCATGATCGTGTTTATTTTCGTGGCGTTCCTGGTCGCTCAAGTTCTGGCCGGCGGTCTAGCCATGGCCTTTGCCCTCACTGCTACCTGTCTGGGGGCCATTCTTGCGTGGCGGGCGATCGCCGGCGATCCCCCCCTTCACCTCATCCGAAGTTTGATCATCCGGGGCATCACCTTTGGGGGCACGAGCTTTTTAGCGGCGAACCTCAGTGGGGCCAACTTCACCTACAGCACCCTCAAGGGGAGTGACTTTCAGGATGCCAACCTGCAGCATGTGATTTGGTACCGCAGTTTTGGCAGCGACGAAAGCCGGGTTAATGACTACCGTCTCAAGCATCCTAAGCTCCGTGGTCTGGCGGTAACCCGCCGCGGCATTCGGGGAAATTTTGCGTCCATGCGCCTCGATGGCATGAATTTAGAGCAGGCCGACCTCCGCTACGCCAATCTAGAACGCGCCAACCTGGAGTCCGCCATTTTGCGTCGCGCCAACCTGCGGGGAGCCAACCTGCGGGGAGCCAATTTGCGCAATGCCGATCTTGAAGATGCTAAGACCGAGCAAGCGGATTTTACCAATGCCAAACTAGACGGCGCTGTGCTGACCTAGATGGGTACCTAGGTTCAGGAAACGAAAAGCTGTCCTCGGGCCGTGGTAACGGCCTGCCCGACGATCAGAACCCGCTCGCCCCGCAGCGTCACCGCCAAGGTTCCCTGCCGTGGGGAGCACTGCCGGGCGCGGAAGGTGTCTTTGTGCAGCCGCTGCTGCCAGTAGGGTGCTAGGCCGCAGTGGGCGGAACCTGTAACCGGATCTTCAGGAATGCCAGCCTGGGGCGCAAAAAAGCGGCTGACGAAATCAATGCCCTCGGGATCGCAGGGATCCCCCGGCGCCGTAATAATCAGTCCGAGGGTTGGCAGTTGGGCGATCGCCCCAAGATCGGGACAAAACCCTTGCACTGCCTTGGCACCGGGGAGTTCTACCAGCCAATAGTCGCCAACGGTATAGCCGTCGCGAACGCCGGGCACAATCTCTGTGGTGTGGGTGAAGGGGTAGGGTGGGTGGGCAGGAAAGTCGAGGGTAATGCCGGCGGCGCTGAACGAGACTGTCAGGCGCTGCCGCTGGGTCTCAAAGTGTAGGGGCAGGTTGGTGTCGATCACCCCCTGTTCAGCAAGGGCATGGGCCATTGCCAGGGTCGCGTGGCCGCACAGGGGCACTTCCTGCTGCGGCGTAAACCAACGGAGGTGGTAGCAATTAGCTGCCACAGGAACGGCAAAGGCAGTTTCCGAAAGGTTCATTTCGGCGGCGATCGCCTGCATCAGTTCTACCGGGGGAAAGGCCTCAAGGACAACAGTTGCCGCCGGATTGCCAGAAAAGGGGCGATCGCTAAAAGCATCAACGATAGCAAATTCAAGCATCTGCAATTCTCCCTGGCGTCCTAGTCTAGGGCTTAAGAGATTACCATGGGTTCCCAACCAAGCCCCAGAAAAAATTTATCGTGGCCAATAATAGTGGCGTATCCCTTTTGAGGTGTTCCGATCATGCGCTTGGCAGCCCCATTCACCGCAGAGGATGTTCCTAGCACCCCTACCCTCGGTAAAGTTTACGGCATTGGGGTGGGTAATGGTGACCCGGAGCAGCTTACTATCCGCGGCTATCGGGTTCTGCGCCAAGCGGACGTGCTGGCCTTCCCGGCGGGGCCCAAGGGGCAGCCCGGCATTGCCCAAGCGATGCTGCGCCTCTACGGCCAGTCCCACCAGGAGCTCCTTCCCCTGCAGTTACCCCTTGCGGCGGATCATGGCATCCTGCGGGCCGCTTGGCAAACCGCCGTCATCAATATGTTGCCCCATGTCCGGGCGGGCAAAACCGTGGCGTTTATGGCGGAAGGAGACCTCGGGCTCTACAGCTCCTTCGCCTTCATCATGCATGGTCTTAAGGAACGCCACCCCGATTTGGAGATCGAGATGGTGCCAGGGGTAAGCTCGGCGATCGCAGCGGCGGCCAGCTTGGGGATTCCCCTGACAACCGGGGCGGACAAGCTAGTGATTCTTCCCCAGCTGCGTTCCGTTGAGGAATTGGCCGCCGCCCTAGATTGGGCCGAGGTGGTGGTTTTATTGGAGGTTGCGCCGGTGTACGACCACGTGTGGGCGCTGCTTTACGAAAAACGACTCCTGCCCTTCAGTCAGGTCATAGCCTGGAATGCCGTCGCCCGCCACCGCGTCTGGATCGACCTTAGCCCCTACCCGCAGTTGCAGCTACCGCGTCAGTCCCTGCTGTGGGTGCGGCGATCGCTCGCGACCTAATTGGTAGAGTCCTAGGGTTAGGAGCAAAATAAAGCCCATCAGCACGATGCCCATGGCGGAAGCATAGCCCATATTCAGCTCGGTGTAGCCCTTTTCAAAAAGATAATAGACCGTGGTTTTACTACCGTTGGCCGGCCCCCCCTGGGTCAGGAGATAGACTTCCTCAAAGAGCTTCATGCTGGCAATGGTGGCAACCGTCAGCACCAAAATAATGTAGGGACGCATCAGGGGTAGGGTAATCCACCAATGGCGCTCCCACCCAGCAACTCCATCCAGGGCAGCGGCCTCGTATAGCTCTTGGGGAATAGACTGCAACCCCGCCAGATAGATTGTCATGTAGTAGCCCAGTCCACGCCAGATCACCACCATGGCGATCGCCGGCAAAACCCACCGCTGGTCGGTCAACCATGGCAGGGACAGTCCCAGCAGCCTGTTGAGCACGCCCGATTCGCTATAGACCCATTTCCAGGCGAGGGCCGCCACCACCACCGAAACCAGTACCGGCACGTAGTACACAGCGCGCCACAGAGCGATTCCGCGCACGGCTTTATTAACCAAGATCGCCAACATTAGGGGGGCTACTACCAAGGGCGGCACGATCCATAGGGTTAGCTGTACCGTAGTTCCCAGGGTTTGCCAGAAGGCGCGATCGCCCCAAAGTTGCCTGTAGTTATCCCAGCCCCGCCACTGCATAGGGTTCACTAGGTCATAGGTACTGAGGCT
>DBAX01000083.1 GCA_002291895.1 Cyanobacteria bacterium UBA999 | reverse complement strand
GATGCACCTGGATTTCGTGATGCCGAAGTACACCCGCTACCAGACCTTGCAGGCAATTCGTCGGATCGATGCCCTGCGCGAAACGCCAGTAATCATGATCTCCGGACTGAAGGAGCAGGTTACGGAGCACGTGCCGGAGCCTTTCACGGAGTTCGATTTTCTCGAAAAACCCTTTGAAGCCGAGGTGCTGATCGCCAGGATTCAAAACCTATTGCTAGCGAGTGCGGCGACGGCAGCGACAGCAACAGAGGCTCCCATTGCTCTGCCGCGAACCGCAGAGGTGGCGCCCCTTGCAGGTGGTGGCGATGTGCAAACCTTGATGGCACGTCTCACCTCCCTGGAGACCCTCCTCGTCCAGGGTATTGAAAACCTGATTCAGCGCGAGGTGGTGGCGCGTATTGGTCAGCAGGAAAGCGAGCTACAGGCTTTAAACCAGCGGGTAGACCGGCTAGTGCAGCAAATTGAACATCAAAATAAGGGACTGATGGTCGTGCTGAAAGAAATTAAGTCCCTGAAGGGATAATCGGCAGAACCTTGGGCCATACTAGGTTCCTTGGCTTCACTTGTTTGGTTATGCCCTAGTTCCCCAAGAACTGATCCCTTGCTGCGGCTAAAGTTATTAAAAAAGTTGAAAGCTTGAATTTTTCTTGCCGTCACTTGCATCTCGTGCATCTGGAACGGCTGGCAGCATGGAAAAATGTCCCAAGGATCTAGTCTTGGGTACTCCTTGGGAGTCATCGCTTTGAGTCAAGGTGCTTTTTCCGTGACACGAGCAGGGACGCAGTACCTTTGTGGTGCTCCCCAAGGGCGAGGGAGCACCTGAGAAAGCCCTAGAGTTTCAATCCTGGGGGCAAAATTACAGCATCGATGACATGAATTACGCCATTGGAGCCCTTGAGGTCTACGGCAGTAACGTTGGCATTGTTCACCTTGACTTTGCCGCCGGCAACGGCGACTCTGATGGTGTTGCCTTCGACGGTTTTCACCGCACCGGGCTTAACATCTTTGGCCAAAACTTGACCAGGGACAACATGATAGGTCAATACCCTCACCAAAGCTTGCTTGTTTTCAGGCCTGAGCAGCTTCTCAACCGTTCCCGGGGGCAGTGCCTTGAAGGCAGCATCCGTAGGCGCAAAAACCGTGAAGGGACCCTTGCCAGAAAGGGTTTCGACCAACCCAGCAGCCCTGAGGGCAGCAACTAGGGTGGAGAAGTTCTTATTGCCAGCGGCGATCGTCACAATCGTTGCGGCTTCTGTTTTTTTAGCAATGGGAGCAGCTGGGGATGCGGTAACCGAAACAGGGCTGGCACCGTATAGAGCGCCTAGGGCCAGAACGGAGGCGAGAACTACTTTTTTCATGGGTAAAACAGATCACAACAAGCCAAATGTAATGGAAATTTTACATTTTAGCAACATTTCTTAAATTTTTGGCTCTGGGAGCCTAGCCGCCGCCAAAGACCTCTACGTTTTCAAACAGACATGCCGGTGAAGCATGACCGACACGAATTACTTGATTGGGCTCCCCTTTGCCGCAAAAAGGTGAGCCGTACATACCCAGGGTGGCACCATCGCCAACTTTACTAAGGCTGTGCCAGAAGGGCGTAGTTACACCACGGTAGTTGGGATTGCGGACGGTGCGGGTCAGTTGTCCGTTCTCGATGAGGCGACCATACTCGCAGCCAAACTGAAATTTCTGGCGGTAGTCGTCTATGGACCAAGAACGGTTGGATTCCATGTAGACGCCGAATTCGATGTCCTTGAGCAGGTCGCTAAAGCTGTGGTTGCCCGGTTCAAGGTTGATGTTGGCCATGCGATCAATCGCGGGGCGGTTCCAGGATGTGGCCCGGGCATTGGCCACTCCGGGCACGCCTGAGCGGACTTGGGATTCGATGCTGCCAAGACCTCGCAGGAGAATCCCCTGATGGATGAGGTATTCCTTTTGGGCGGGCATGCCAGCGTCATCAAAGGCATAACTGGCATATTCTCCGGGCACGGTGGGATCGAAGGTGACGTTCATTTGGGAGGAGCCGTAGGCTAGATGTCCGAAATCTTCGAGACGGATGAAGCTGCTACCGGCATAGTTGCGCTCATCACCCAAAATCCGGTCTAGCTCGAGGGGATGGCCGATGCTTTCGTGGATTTGCAACAGCATTTGGTCTGGTGCTAGAACCAAGCTGGTGGTTGTAGTGGGGCATTCGATCGCCTTAAGGAGTTCTAGGGCCTGCTGGCCGATGACTTGGGCACGCTGGAGTACGGCGTCACGGTCAAAAAGTTCCATGCCCGCCTGGCGGCAACGTGCCAGCATCCCGTTATCCCCCCGGCGCTGGGTTAGGGTGCCATCCTGGGCGATCGCGGCATAATCGGTGGCGACCATGAGGAATTCCTGGCTAATATCGGTGCCATTACTGCTCACAAGGTGGGTTGTGCACTCGGTAGTGACCGCGTAGGCGGTGGTGCTAACAATGCGATCGCCAGCCTTGAGGGCGGTGCACACCTCCTGGAGCAATTCATTGAGCTCTCGGCTCGACAGGTGTCCAGGATTTTGCTGCCGCGAAGAACGGTAAGTACCCTTGGCGGTGGGGCGATGGGCCGTGGTGAAGGGATAGATGCGCCAGGGGGCTGCTGCTCGGGCCTGTTGATAGGCTTGGACGGCCGCTGCCCGCAGCGAGGCTTCAGTTAGGTGGTTGGTGCTAGCGTAGCCAAATTGCCCATCGACGAGGACTTCCACCATCACACCGGCAGTCTCGGAGCGACTATGGGACTGGGGCAGGCGATCGCGCACGTAGTGGGTCGTATCCACTTCACGGACGTAGCGCAGCCCGATCCAGTCGGCGGCGACATCGATGCGGTTCAGGGCGGTAGTAAGGTCTAATCCCATGGTTTTGTGGTTGAGCCGAATGGAGTGAGGTTGCCTTTACCTCTTTATAGCCTGAGATGGGGTAGATGTGGCTGGGTGAGGGAGGCATCGCGAACGGGGCGGCCGGGGCACAATTACGATAACTTAAGGTTTGATAGGCGAAAGTTTGCCCTAGAGTAGTTCCCATTCTCCCTGAATTGCGCTGCTGTGGTGACTAAAACGTCTTCTGCACCGACTTCTCCAGTTGCTCTGGATCAGCCTGGGCCGACCACGCCGTCCCGACTTAACCGTGCGGAAGTATCCGTGGCACTTTCGGTACCTTTACTTTCGGCAGTCACGGCCTTGGCGTACACCATGCTTACCAATCCTCTCTCCTTGGATTGGCTGTGGCCAAGCGATGCACCGGTGGTCTCTAGCTCTCTGTGGAATCCTCCCAAGACCCTGGCCGAACTGGTGCTGGAACTGCAGTCAAAAAATCTTGTGCTCGGTGAGCGGCTGACATTGCCATCGGGAGAGCAACTTTACACCATTCGGGGGGGGCGGGAGCGGGCGATCGCCCAGATTCGGTTGTATCAGCCAGTGCGCGATCGGGGGGTAGAGAAGGTACTGCTTTTGTCATCGGCAACGTTGGATGGGCTTGAGGAATACCCAATCCGGCGGCTACAGGCAAGATATCAGCCCGGTCGCCGGGTGCGGCAATCCCTTAACCGCCTGCCCGTGCGGCACATGCGGCCCCTCTCCGGTGCACCAGCGGGGGCATCGTGGCTGGCGACAGTGGGAACGAGTGAACGCACCGCCTACGGCCATATTTTGCGGGTGCAACTCCAGCCCCGGCCCCAAGTGCAAATCTTAGGGGAGTGGGTCAGCCCGGAAGGTGTGCTGCCCTACTGGCAAAATGTACTGGAGCCTAGCTTCGAGCAGGGGCGATCGCAGTTGGTGGTCAACCGCAGCCAAGGGGTGGAGCAGGACTACGCCGTTTACGAACTTACCGAAGAGGGCGATCCGCCCCTGCGCCAGATCACCCTCAATGAAGGTCAGGGATTGTCGCCCCGCTATCGAGAGGCGCTGCGCTTAGCTGGTGTAGGCTTGTGGCAAGATGCCCAGGAGCGCCTAAATCAGCTCTTCCTCGAACTCGACCAAGGCGCCCAGCCCATTCCCCATTACGTGCAGCAGCAGTACCGCCTCATTGCCTTCCATGCCCTAAAGGCCGAGGAGATGGTTGCCAACACCAAGGATGACATTGGGCAGCAAATCGTAGCCCTTGCCAGTATTGGCCGGTGGCAAGAGGCCCTTACTCTGGCCGGGCAGTCGGAATCCCATGGCATACAGGGGGCGATCGCCCTTCAGCAGTCCGAGGCAGCACTGTGGCAGCGGATCGAGGTGGCCCTAGCTTTTAATGCTGCTCCAGCGGTGAAGCGATTTGGGGCATGGCTGATTATGAATCGGGATGGATGGAGCCGGGCGGAGCAATGGCTAGAACAACAACAGGCGCGAACTCCTGAAGTCCTAGACCTCCTGCAGCGCCTTGACCTCAAACCCACAGACCTCGCGCCGCAGCAGATCCTCGGCCCCGTATCTCCAACCGCTACGACCGAAGGCTTCTGGGCGCTGCCGGTGCCGGAACTGCCTCCGGGGCACGCCTGGTTTATTGTCGATGTCGATGTGCTGCGCGATCGCCAATCATGGCTGACAACCCCCTTTGCTGCCCTGGGCGATCGCGCTCCCCGGTTTGTCTGGCGCACCCTTGGGTTGCACAAAAATAACCGCCTAGGCATCATCCTCACCCAAGCAAGTCGCCGGTTTTTTGGCGGCACCCTGGTGGTGCATTCCCTTAGGGTCAGTCCCGAGGGGCACGTTCGGCTACTCACCTCTGGGGATGCGCAACTTCAGGGTGCTCTGGCCCAGAGTGAGATGCTTCCCCTCGCATCCAACGGTAGCTTTTTGGACTCTCCGGGAGGTGCCGCCCGGTACGTGCGCGACATGCCCGCAGATGCCCAGACCGCCGTCGTCAGCACCCTCTATCGCGATTTGGAGTCCCTCGGGCAGGTTTCTTTGCCACTGGAGGAATTTCGTCAACTCGTGCAGAACTGGACCGTGGTGTCCCTGCCCCTTGATGGCGACGCCGAACCCGACTGGCTGCTGCAACTCGACCGTCAGCGCCTCGATATTGGCACAGCACGTCCCTACCCCCTAAGCTTTGCCTTTCGTCACAACGGCGTGCCTCTCCATAGTGCGATCCAATCCCGGGAACGGTGGCTGGATTTGCTACCTGGCTCTGAACCGCGTCACATTCTCACGGAGCGCAACGGCCGTTTTTGGGTGCGACAACTGCGCTAGCGCACGCCTAACAATTTATGGGTTTGCAGGCTTAGCCGCCAGCGGGGATGGCGCAGAATGTACTCCACCATTTGGTGCCGCAGTGCTTCACCCCCATGCCACTCCGGCTGGAGATAGCAGGGAATCTCGGGGGAGACCTGCTCTGCCTGGGTTTCTGCCCACAGAAAGTCCGATGCGCCAGCGATAACTACCTTTAGCTCACTGGCATGGCCGTAGAGTTCCGTGCGGGGGGGACGGTAGGTTTTGGGTGAAAGGGTAATCCAAGAAAAAGTTCCCGTCAGGGGATGGGCTCCCGATGTTTCCAGATGCACCGGCACCCCCCGCCCCCGTAACGCCCCAGTGAGTTCTGTCAGATCGTGCATGAGCGGTTCGCCGCCCGTAACTATGGCGATCGCCGCTCCGGTATCCAGGGCCTCGGCCGTCAGGTCTGCCACAGTGCGCTGGGGATGGCGCTGCCCATTCCAACTTTCCTTGGTATCGCACCACGGACAGCGAACGTCACAGCCCCCCAAGCGGACAAACCAGGCACTCATTCCCATCCAAGCCCCCTCCCCTTGAATGGAGTGGAAGGTCTCGACAATCGGATAGGTAGCTTGGGCGGTGGGTATGCTGGGAGGCATAGGCTGGTTGAGTGTTAGCTGGGCACCGAAACTTTTCTTCATTATGATGTGGAACGCACCCCGCAATCGGCGCTACTGGCTGCCTCATTCCAGTTACGGTGTCCCATTCCATTGCATCATCGAATCCTCGGGTAAAGTTCAGGGTGGATCTCAGGAGGAATGCCGGGGCGATCGCCTTTGAGAAGACCGCAAATCCCCAGGCTGGGTCGCGGTCTAGGGTAAGCTGATAGATATTGCAGTGCTTATTCCTAAGATTCCCTATGACCCAAATCCTTCGGGGCCCTGTATTCGTTGTTGATGACAACATCGACACCGATCAGATCATTCCCGCCGAGTACCTCACTTTGGTTCCCTCCAAGCCCGATGAATACGAAAAGCTGGGCAGCTACGCCCTGATCGGTTTGCCCGATCGCTATGGCGCGTTCGTTGCTGCGGGAGCCACCAAAACCGAGTACCCCATTATTGTTGCCGGCGAAAATTTTGGTTGCGGCTCCTCCCGGGAGCATGCCCCCATTGCCCTCGGTGCGGCCGGGGTGCAGGCGGTTGTGGCCCAATCCTATGCTCGGATTTTCTTCCGCAATTGTGCCGCCACCGGAGAGCTCTATCCCTGGGAAACGGGCGATCGCCTCTGCGAGGTATTTCAAACTGGCGATGATGCCAGCCTCGATATGGATGGGCTCACCCTCACGAACCACCGCACCGGTCAGGTCTATGCCCTCAAGTCCCTTGGCGAAGTGCGGCCCGTCATCGATGCCGGGGGGTTGTTTGCCTATGCCAGAGCCACGGGGATGATCCCCAGCCGGTCGTGATCCAATTTGCCCACCGCCTTGCCGCCCTGGGAACGAATGTCTTTGCCGATATGGATCGGGCCAAAACGGCAGCGCGATCGCGGGGCATGGCGCTTATCGATCTCTCCCTAGGCTCCTCCGATCTGCCGGTCGCACCCCAAATTCGCCAGGCGATCGCCCAAGCATTGGACGATCCGGCAACCCATGGCTACACCCTGTTTGGGAGCACTGCCCCGTTCCGCCAGGCGATCGCCCTGTGGATGCACCAGCGCTATGGTTTGACGATTGATCCGGAAACCGAGATCATGCCCCTCATTGGCTCCCAGGAGGGCACCGCCCATATGCCCCTGGCACTCCTGAATCTCGGGGATGGGGCGCTACTGACCAATCCCGGCTACCCCTCCCACTATGGCGGCGTTGCCTTGGCCGGCGGCACCGCGTTCCCCATGGACTTGCGGCCCGAGCACGGTTTTCTGCCCCAGTTTGAGGAGATTCCGGCGGATGTGGTGGCCCAGTCTCGGATGATGGTGCTCAGTTACCCCCACAACCCGACGGCGGCGGTGGCGCCCCTCGATTTTTTCCAGAAGGCGGTGGATTTTTGTGCCCAGCACCATATAGCCCTTGTCCACGACTTTCCCTACGCCGACTTTGTGTTTTCGGGCGATCGCCCACCTTCGGCGCTCCAGGCTAGGAAGGCGCGGGATCTCGCCGTAGAGTTCTATACGTTTTCCAAATCCTACAATATGGGCGGTTTTCGCATTGGCTTTGCCGTGGGAAACGCCGAACTCATCGCCGCCCTGAGAACGATCAAGACCGTCATTGACTTCAATCAGTACCAGGGCATTACCCAGGGGGCGATCGCTGCCCTCCAATCGGGAGATAGCTTGATTGGCGAAACGATGCAAACCTTTGGCGATCGCCGGGATGCTGTGCTCCTAACCTTGAACCAACTCGGCTGGCCGGTGCCCTGTCCCCACGCAACTCCCTATTTTTGGATTCCTCTCCCCCCACCTTGGCAGCAGGACTCCCTGGGCTTCTGCCTAGCGCTCCTCAATGCGACGGGACTGGTGCTCTCCCCCGGATCTGGTTTTGGCTCGGCGGGTGAGGGCTATGTGCGCCTGGCCCTAGTGCAACCTAAGGAAGTCTTAGTCGATGCTGTCCACACCCTATGGAGATTTCTCCATGTCCAGTCCTAGCTGGCGGGAATTGGGGGCGGGAGTCTAGGGGCGGGTAATGGTAACGGTTCCAGCGACGGGTTGTCCCTTAGACAGGATTTCTTCATGGCCGTTGGTGCTGAGAACCGCACGCACCCGATGGGTTCCTGGGGGCACGTTCTTCAGTTCGTAGGTGGTGGTGTGGATCCGCCCCAGCTTTTTGCCATTGAGATAGAGATGGGCATGGCCCTCGTTGACGGAACTGGGGATATTTTTGGTCATGGGAATGAACCGGAAGTTTTGGGGGGTGAGGGTCAAGAGCCACGTGCTGCGATCCGCCGACTTGGGCTCCGCCGTAACGGTTAGGCTGGGGGCGGGGGCATTGGCAGGAACGGCGCGGGTTTTGCCCTGGGAACCGTGGTCGTGGGTGCCCTGGGCTCTGAGGGGAATATCTGGGGTAAGCACCACCAGGAAGGCGGCGGCGGCCAGTAGACCTTTGATAGAAGCCATAGTTTTTTATCGTTCTCCGAAGGAATATTTGACAAGGACTGGGAAGGGCGATCGCCACCTTCTAGCTCAGTTGGGAGACCCCATTGAGTTGGTGCAGCATGGAATGCACTGAGGACAGTTCTTCCCAGTGCCCTGCCCGGTGGTAGGCATCGGCGGCAAGCCCCAGATCGCGACGGGCACGCACCAAATCCCCTAAATCGGCATAGGTAACACCACGGTTAAGCCAGGCCTCGGGGTTGTAGGGTTGGATGGCGATCGCCTGGGTGAAATCTTGAATTGCCCGGTGATACTGCCCGAGGCGGTAGGCGGCAATCCCCCGATTGAGGTAGGCGGCATCCTGGTTGGGGCTAAGGCGTGCCGAGATAGAACAATCGACGATCGCCAGATTGTATTGCTCCACCTGAATGTAGGCAAAGCAACGGTTGACGTGGGCGCTGGCAAGGTGCTGCTGCCAGCGGATCGATTCCGTGAATTGGGCGATCGCCCGGTGAAACTCCCCCCGGCCGACGTGTTCTACGCCCTGCTGAAAGTAGGACGGCGGCAGGGCCGCGACCCAAAAGGCCAGCCCCACCGCCATGAAACCCGACAGCATCAGGACTTGCCCCAGTTGCTTTCGGCTTGGGCTAACACGTAGCTGGCCACATCGGCAATTTGCTCGTCAGAGAGCTTTTTGAAGGCGGGCATGGCATTTTTACCCTTGCGCACCTGGTAAGAAATGGCCTCTAGAGAGTTCATGCCGTACTTTTCTAGGGCAAATTTTTTGAGGCTTTTGGCTGCCACCACCCGGTTGGAACCACCGGCATGGCAGGCAGCGCAGTTGGCACCAAAGAGCTTGGCCCCATTTTCTAGGTCACTGGCGATCGCCGCAGGTGCCAACCCCAACGACAGCAGCACGACCACACCAACCAAAACACAGAGTACGGAACGCCGAATAACGTGATGCACGAGTCCAAGTAGAATTCATCCTCTTACCTATATGCAATGCTCTCTAGCTCTGTCAAAAGACAGACAGTCGTGCCGAGCAAAGCTTCAGGTTTCCTTAGGCTCCTAGAATTCCGTGGCATCCAGCTTAATCCGGGGATCCACAAGCTTCAGCAAGATATCTGCCAGCAGGTTTCCAATCACCAGCATCACCGTGCCCAAGGTCAGTCCTGCCATGACCAAGTTCACATCTTTTTCTTGGCTTGCTTGCAGCAGCAGGCGACCCAAACCGGGCCAGTTGAAGAAGTATTCCGTAATAAAAGCGCCGCTCAGCAAGCTGGCAAACTCAAACCCCAGCAGCGTCACCAGGGGGTTAATGGCATTGCGCAGGGCATGGACGTAGATCACCCGCCCCTCAGGCAAACCCTTAGCCCGGGCTGTCTTGATGTAATTTTCCCGCAGCACATCCAGCAGATTGCCCCGCATCAGCCGCTGCAACCCCGCAAAACCCAGCACCGTGAGGGTCAGGGTCGGCAGAATCATGTGGTACCCCACGTCCAGTACCTGCCCCAGCCACAACAGTTCGTCATGGTCAATGCTGGTCATGCCGCCAATGGGAAACCAGCCGGTTGTTTGGGCCAGCAGTAAAAACAAAATCGCCAGCACAAAGCTGGGAAATCCCTGCAAGCCGTAGCTGAGGGTCTGCACTAGGCGATCGCCCCGACGACCCATGTGCACCGCGCTGTAGATCCCCAGGGGCAGGGCCACCGACCAGGTAAACACAAACGACACCAAGGACATCAGCAGGGTGTTACCCGCCCGCTCGAAAATCACCTGGGACACGGGCACAAAACCCTGACAGCGATCGCCCAAATTTCCCCGCAGCGCATTACCCAACCAGCGAAGGTACTGCTCCAGCACCGGGCGATCCAATGCCATGCGCTCCCGCAGTTGATCCACGACCTCCTTAGGAGTGCTGGGGTTTTGGAGCAGATCGGTAAAACAATCCCCCGGCGACAGTTTGAGGGACATGAAGCTGAGCACCGTCACCAAAAAAACCACCAAAATCGCCTGTCCCGATCGCTTCAGTACGTAGGCTGCTGTGTCGTTCATACTCCCCAAGCCCTGGTTACCTAGTCATGATCCAACGGTAGTCGCCACTGCCACCACCGCCGCCGTGCCTGGGCAAAATAGCGCCCAAATTGCAGGTGATAGACCTCATCTTCGTCCTGAGTCTCCAGCTCCAGATCGGAGCGGGCATAGCTCGAACAGATCAGCGCGTACCCCTCCGCCTGCAAAGCAGGGGATAAACCCATCACCTCCCGCTGATCCAGGGTGCCCGATCGCACCCGCATGGCACAGGTGGTACAGCACCCATTGCGGCAGGCTGCCGGCAAGTTCAGTCCCAAACCCTCCAGGGATTCTAGAACGTAGTGATCGCCCGGTACCTGGGTCTCGTAGTCCTGTCCCGTACGGCGATCGTGAATCCTCACCCGGTAAAGCATCGCCCTAATCCTGATCGAGCTTAAGAATGGCCATGAACGCCTCCTGGGGCACATCCACCGTCCCGATGGATTTCATCCGCTTCTTCCCTTCCTTTTGCTTTTCTAGCAGCTTGCGTTTCCGGGAAATGTCGCCGCCGTAGCACTTGCTGAGCACGTTTTTGCGTAAAGCCGAAATGTTTTCCCGCGCCAACACCTTGGAGCCGATGGCCGCCTGAATCGGAATTTGGAACTGGTGCCGGGGAATCAAATCCTTCAGCTTCGACGCTAGGGCCCGCCCAATGTTGTAGGCCTTGTCCCGGTGGACAATGCAGGCTAGGGAATCCACGGGATCGTTGTTGACGAGAATATCGAGCTTCACCAATTCATTGGGACGGTAGCCAATCAATTGATACTCCATGCTGGCATAGCCCTTGGTGCGCGACTTCATCTGATCGAAGAAATCCGTGACAATTTCGGCTAGGGGCACCTCATAGATCAGCGTCGCCCGCTCCTTGGTGATGTACTTCATATCCTTGAAAATGCCCCGCCGCCCTTCGCACAGTTCCATCAGCGTACCGATATAGCCCTGGGGCGTCATGATGTCTAACTGCACGTAGGGTTCTTCGATTTGCTCCCGTTCGTGGGGTTCCGGTAGCTCGCTGGGATTATCGATGTAATGCACTGCGCCCTTAATGGTTGTAACGCGATACACCACCGACGGTGCCGTAATGATCAGATCCAGGTTGTATTCCCGCTCCAAGCGTTCCTGGACGATCTCCATGTGCAGCAGACCCAGAAAGCCGCAGCGGAAGCCGAACCCCATGGCATTGGAGGTCTCTGGCTCGTACTGCAACGCCGCATCGTTCAGTTTTAGTTTGACCAGCGCTTCTCGCAAATCCTCAAACTGGTCGGCATCGGTGGGAAACATGCCGCAGAAAACCATGGGCTTGGCTTCTTCGTAGCCAGGCAGGGGCTGCACCGCCCCCAAGGCTGCCGAAGTCACCGTATCCCCCACCCGAGCATGCTCCACCGTTTTGATGGCCGCCGACAGGTAACCCACTTCCCCGGCATGGAGTTCGTCGACAGGAATTTGGGTGGGGGCTAGAACCCCCAGTTCATCGAGTTCGTATTCTTGCCCCGATGCCATGAACTTAATGCGATCGCCCTTTTTTACGGTGCCATCCATGACGCGGAAGTAAACGATTACGCCGCGATAGGCATCATAATAGCTATCAAAAATCAGGGCTCGAAAGGGCTCCGCCGTGGTGTCCCGGGGCGGTGGCACCTGCTGCACTATGGATTCCAGAATCTCGGCAATGCCGATGCCTTCCTTTGCTGAGGCCCGCACCGCTTGGCTGCAGTCCAGACCGATCAATTCCTCAATTTCTGCCGCTACGCGATCGGGCTCGGCCCCCGGCAGGTCGATTTTGTTGAGCACCGGAATGATTTCCAGGTTGTTTTCCAAGGCCAGATAGACGTTGGCTAGGGTTTGGGCTTCCACACCCTGGGAGGCGTCAACGACGAGCAAGGCACCCTCGCAGGCGGCCAAGCTGCGGGACACCTCATAGGAAAAGTCCACGTGTCCCGGCGTGTCGATCAGGTTAAGAATGTATTCCTCCCCATCGTTGCCCCGGTAGGTCATCCGCGCCGCCTGGAGCTTGATGGTAATGCCCCGCTCCCGCTCAAGTTCCATGTTATCGAGAAACTGCTGCTTCATATCCCGCTTAGAAACGGTACCCGTAAACTCCAGCAGGCGATCGGCAAGGGTGGATTTGCCGTGATCGATGTGGGCGATAATGCAAAAATTACGGATGCGAGAGACGGGAACGCTGGTCATTGCGGCAGAGTTGGAAGGATATGCACCAGTATAGATGAACTCCCCCGAGCCGGGGCGTTGGCATTAGTTCCCAGGAGCAAGAACGGAGACACAATGTGGGTTGGATAGCATGGTCTTTGGCTTGGATTGCTGCCCTGTGGCTAGCGGTGCAGCCCAATAATTCGGGTCTGGCGGTGGGTTCTTGGCTGCCCCTGCTGTTGTTGGTGGGTTTGGGGCTTTGGGGGCAGAGGCGGCATCCCAAATAGTCTTCAATACTCCTAAGTAGTCCTAAATGGTTCTAAAAATAGCAACGCTGCATAATGCTGCCGCTAAACTGCACCGCCCATTCCTAAGCCCCGAGTCGGCAGGGGTTAGGTTCGCTGGCAAATGATGCCCTCAAATAGTTATCGTTCCAAATGAACGGCTAGGAAGCGTACTTCGTCATTCATAACTAAACTAATCTTGCAAGTCCGCTCCACTTGGGTTGTTAGCCCGCATGCTATCCCCACTATCCTCAACATACTTTTTTAAGTTTCTAAGACAAATCTCTTGGGCTTGTTGAAATGGGCGTTGCACTACCAACCGAAAAACCAGATAAGCAAGAACATTAGGAATCTCAAAATAAAAATTCCATATAACCCTTGTTTTGCTACCTAGGGTTTCGCAGGATCACTTTCCAGATGCGACCCGAATCAACCAAGAAAATGGTGGCTTAAAACCTTTGACCAACTCATATTTCTGCATATTAGGTCGTTTCATAGACGATCCATCACTGTTATCGACAATTCGTATACTTCCTTCACGAAGGGGCAGTTCATCTACGGTTTTTCACTCACAATCGCAGGAATCCCATTGCATCCAGTGAGGAGTTTTGGCAAGTTCTGGCAATCGGTTGGCACATCAAAAACGGCTTCAATCGCTGCATTTACGATAACTTGTGCATCAGTCTGGAGCTGCATACTGAAGCATTAGGTAGAACAACTCAGCAATCGATATATTTTTTTAATTCAGTATATCTTCTAATTCAGTCGCGGATCAGGCTAACCAGGTAAGTCACCAAGAAAAATGCACCCAAGCTACGCAGGTGCGTTCGAGGGTGCAGCAGTTGTGCGTTGTTTCAATCGTTCCTTCCCTGGGTTCCCAGCGGGCGCGGGGCTAGGTCAGGACTATGGGGTTATCAGCAGCATTCCCACAAACCCTACTCCAACAAACTCCGCAGCATCCAGGCATTTTTTTCATGCACTTGCATCCGCTGGGTTAGCAGGTCGGCAGTCGGCTCGTCATGGGCGGCATCCACGATGGGAAAAATGGATCGGGCTGTGCGGGTTACCGCCTCTTGTCCCTCAACCAAGAGGGCAATCATCTCCTCGGCCTTGGGAACCCCCGGAGTTTCGGCGATGGAGGACAGCTTTTGGTACTCGCTGTAGGTGCCCGGCGCGGCAAATCCTAGGGCGCGAATGCGCTCGGCGATCGCATCGACAGCAGTTGCCAACTCGGTATACTGCCCCTCAAACATCAGGTGCAGGGTGTTGAACATCGGGCCGGTCACGTTCCAGTGGAAATTGTGGGTTTTCAGGTAAAGGGTGTAGGTGTCCGCCAACAGCCGGGAAAGCCCCTCGGCGATCGCCTGGCGCTGTTCAGGGGAAATACCTATGTTGATGTCAGCCATGGTTGCCTCCGTTATCTCTTATAGATGACTTACAGATGAACAGATGAGTGGATCAGTTGATGAAAATTTGCTTCCGGCAGGGGAGCAAACGAGGTTGGTCACGTCGCTTAATCATAGTCGTTATGAGTTTATCTGTCAATAAACCAGACACCTTTCCTTCGGATCACCTCGATTATCCTAGGAAGGTGTACGCTTCCATCCCCAATCATGGCTTGGCTTGCTCCCTACCCCCTGCTGCATCGAGTTTTGCGGCTAGCCTTTCCGGAGGCGCTATGGTCACTGACGGTCCCTAGGGGCGATCGCCCGTCCGTGGCCCTTACCTATGACGATGGTGTCCATCCGCAGTTCACCCCACCCCTGCTGGAGGTCTTGGCCGCCGAGGGGGTCGTAGGGAATTTCTTCCTTTTGGGACAGCAGGTGGCAGCCCATCCGCAGTTAGTCAGACAGGTATGGCACCAAGGGCACTGGCTAGGGCTCCATGGCTACCAGCACCGTTCGTTTCCGCGGCTTGGGGCAGCAGAACTGCGATCGCAGCTGATCCAAACCCAGGGGCTTCTGGCCCAGGCTACGGGAGAACCTTCCGAGGCGTTTCGGGCCCTCAGACCCCCCAATGGCATTGTTACCCCCCAGGTCATGACCCGGCTGCGGGACTGGGGCTATCGCGTTGTCATGTGGTCAGTGGTATCCGAGGACTGGCGATCGCCCGGTGTCGATACCGTTGTGCACCGCACCCTGGAGCAGGTACATCCGGGGGCGATCATCGTCCTCCACGACGGAGCCCTAGGCGGACAGGATGCGGCGGCAATTACGGCCAAGCTGATTCCCCAACTGCGCGATCGCGGTTATAGTTTTGTCTCGCTTGGCTCGGTCCTGCGGGGTGAGGGTTGACACAACTGGGGCACCTTCAGTAGCGTAGAAGCATCCTTCACACCCCACAGCCATGCGCATTTACCCTTTTTTGGGCGTAGCAGCGGCACTCTTAGCCTTTCCCCAGCTCCTGGCTGCCCAAACCCAGGATTCTTCGGGGCTCACTATCTTTCCCCAATCGCCAAGTCTAGAGCAGATTTTACCGCCATCGGCCTTCCAGGACTCCTACGAGTATGTGGGCGAAGTGGAGTATTTTGATGACCCTGTAGTGGATCCGGTTGTTATCCGGCGATCGCGCCGCGTTATTGTGCCCTACCGCACCCTGGTGCCGTTTTCCTACCGCTTCCGGCGATCGCCCGGCGTGATTGTGCAGTTCGGTGCTCCCATTCCCAAGCGCCGGTTCTACACCCAGCCCTTTCGCAACTACTATCCCTATCGCTTTCGCCACTAGTTTTGAACGGCTTTTCTCCCCCGCGGGGCTGAATTGTTAAGAACTATTGCACGATTGTTTGCGCTGTGTCGTACTATGGCTCTACGCCTACACCAGTGCGGCGCTTTGGTGCAAAACTATGGATCAGTTTGCCGAATTGGGCCCCAATGTCCTCCGCGATCTTTTGGAGCCTCTGCTAGAAGATTTTCGCTATTGGTTTCAGCGGGCCCATGACCTGTTGAGTCGGGAGCGACTCGCCTTTATGACCGAGGTGGAGCAAACCCACCTCCTGGAGCGCGTTACCCAAGCCCAAAAGGAAGTCGCCACGGCCAGCTTGTTATTTCAAGCGACGGGGCACAAAGTTGGCGTTGATGTTGCTGCCCTTATGCCTTGGCATCAGCTCCTGATGGAATGCCAGGCCGTGGGGATGCGCTACCGCCAGCAAAACTCCGCCGACCCCCAGAAATGACCGTAAAATAGACGGTAGTTAAGAAAAACTAATTTTTTAGGCCATTGACTTACCATGGGACAAATTCTTTACATCACCGCCTTTACCGTTCTTTCTCTCCTAGCTATGACCAATCTGATTCGTAGCATGGTGGCCCTCTCCCGCAGTGAACGGACTAAGGCCGTGCGTCGTCCGGTTGCGGTTTCCCATCCAGAACTGCTCGACGAATTTGGCAACGTGACCACCGAGCCCCTCCTGGTGCTCAAATCCTTGAACCTAGACGATGCCCGGTCGCGCCTTGACGATCTGTACAATTCTTCTCCCAACGACTAGGCGATCGCCCCATGACTGCATCGTTTCCTTGGCAAACGGTTGGTGCCTGTGCAGATGCTTTTAAAGATGTTCTTTACCACAAGTGGGATGGCATTGCCAAAATCACGATCAATCGCCCCCACGTCCGCAATGCCTTTCGCCCCCAAACCATTGCCGAACTAATGCAAGCCTTTACCGATGCGCGGGAAGATCCTGCCATTGGGGTTGTCCTGCTGACGGGCGCTGGGCCGGCTGCCGATGGCAAGTATGCATTTTGTGCTGGCGGCGACCAAAAGGTGCGGGGAGAGGGTGGGTACCTGGGAGATGACGGCATACCCCGATTAAATGTGTTGGAGTTGCAGCGGCTAATTCGCTCCCTACCGATTCCCGTGATTGCCCTCGTGGCGGGCTATGCGATCGGAGGGGGACATGTTTTGCACCTAGTTTGCGACTTAACCATTGCGGCCGAAAATGGTGTTTTTGGGCAAACCGGCCCCGCCGTGGGTAGTTTTGATGGCGGCTTTGGTGCTAGCTATTTGGCACGCATTGTGGGACAAAAAAAAGCGCGGGAAATTTGGTTTCTCTGCCGGCAATATGGCGCCAAGGAAGCCCTAGAGATGGGTTTGGTCAATAAAGTAGTGCCCTTGGAAGAATTAGAAGCCGAGGGTGTGCGCTGGGCCCAGGAAATTTTAGACAAGAGCCCTCTAGCTCTGCGCTGCCTCAAAGCCGCACTCAATGCTGACTGCGACGGGCAAGCTGGACTGCAGGAATTGGCCGGCAATGCGACGCTGCTGTTCTATCTGACCCAGGAAGCCCAGGAGGGGAAGCAGGCGTTTCTGGAAAAGCGCAAGCCGGATTATCGCGATCGCCCCCGCTGGCCCTAGCTATGTTTTAGAAGGCCTGTGGTTTTAAAAAGAGAAAAAAATTTCATCCGTCCTGTCGAAATGGCGATCGCTCCATCGTTATAGATCCAGAAGGGCAACAAACCCTTCGGAAAACGACACCCAGGAGCGAACCTATGAAATTTGCCATTCTCGTCTACGAAACAGAGCAGGACTTTGCCGAGCGGGAGCACACCATGCCCGCCTACTATGCCTATTCCCAAGCCCTAGCAGCTGCGGGCGTGGTAGCAGGTGGCGCAGCACTCCATCCCAGCCACACGGCCACAACGCTCCGTCTTCAAAACGGGCAGCGCCATGTCCAGGACGGACCCTATGCCGACACGAAGGAGCAACTGGGCGGTCTATTCATCATCGACGTTGCCGACTTAGATGCGGCCCTCGATTGGGCGTCCCGTTGCCCTGCCGCTAGCCGGTGCGCTGTGGAAGTCCGTCCCCTACTGCCCATGAACCAAGGCTAGGAGCTCCAAAACCATGAAACTCTATTACTTTCCCGAGTCGCCCAACAGCAGCAAAGTCCATGCCGTGGCCGTGCACCTCAATCTGTCCCTAGAGTTGCATTTTGTCGATATTACCCAGGGGGCAAGCCACACGCCGGAGTTTTTGGAGCTAAACCCCACGGGGCGGACGCCGGTGCTCCAGGATGGGGACTTTGTTTTGTGGGAAGCGACCGCGATCATGCAGTACTTGGCAAGCCAAGTTCCCAATACCCTTTATCCGGGCGATCGCCAAATTCGTGCCGACATTGCCCGTTGGCAGTCGTGGCAGTTAGCTCATTGGTATCCAGCCTGCCAAACCCTGACCTATGAGAATTGCCTCAAAGGTCTATTGCAGCGGGGTGCACCCGATCCCCAGGTTGTCCAAACCGCAACGGCGCGGTTTCATCAGGAGGCGATCATCCTGGATCGGCACTTGGCAAAGCAGGAGTATTTGGTTGGGACAGGTCTCACCTTAGCGGACTTCTCCGTGACGGGGGATCTTGTCTATGCGGTACCCGGTCAGTTCCCCCTTGAGGAGTACCCCCACATATGGGCCTGGTATGCCCGCATCGCCGCGCTGCCGGACTGGCAACAAACGGCTCCTAAACTCTAGGGAATAGGAGGGGTTGAGATGCAAAACCACAAAGTTGTCTCCCGGGGGGAGTGGCTCGTCGCCCGCCAGGAACATCTGGCTAACGCGAAGGAGTTCACCCGTCTGCGCGACCAGCTGAGTCAAGCCCGACGCGAACTGCCTTGGGTCAAGGTCGAACAGGTTTACTGGTTCGATACTCCAGAGGGCAAGCAAACCTTGATAGAGCTCTTTGCTGGTCGCAGCCAGTTGATTGTGTATCATTTTATGGTTGCATCTAATTGGTTAGAAGGCTGTCCCATTTGTTCGTTCTGGGCGGATAATTTCAACGGGATTGTGGTGCATCTCAACCAGCGCGACATTAGCTTTGTGGCGATTTCTGGGGCACCCTTAGAAAAGTTGGAGGCGTACAAGCGGCGCATGGGTTGGAGTTTTCCCTGGGTTTCCTCTGGCAGCAGCGACTTCAACTATGACTACCAGGTCTCATGGACTCCTGCCCAGATGCAAAACGGCAGCAAAATCTATAGGTACCGTGCGAGTGACGCTTCTACGGAAGATGCTCCTCGAGTCAGTGTGTCCTACCAAAATCAGCAGCGGGCAGTGTTTCATCCCTACTTCTGCTATGCTCGCGGACTCGACATTCTCAATAGAACTTATCACTTCATAGATCCAGTGCCGAAAGGACGCGATGAAGCTGGGTTGCCCTGGTTCCAGGCATGGGTTCGCCGCCGCGATCGCCTCGGGAGACCCTAACCCCCATGGAAGCACGGCGAGCGGCTGAGCGGGTGGCCCGCGATTCCTATGGACGGTTGGTTGCCTATCTGGCTACCCGCACGCGAGACCTGTCCCTAGCGGAGGATGCCCTCGGTGATGCTTTTTTGGCCGCGCTCCGCACCTGGCCCGAGCGGGGAATTCCCCCAAAGCCAGAAGCTTGGTTGTTGACGACGGCGCGCAATCGCCTGATCGACGGATATCGCTGCCACCATCGGCAGGAACATGCCTTGTCCCTACTGCGGGATGGCCTAACTACAGTGCCGGAATTGGAGCCGGGTGATCGCAGTTTTCCCGATGAACGCCTCAAATTGTTGTTTGTTTGCGCCCACCCAGCGATTGATGCCTCCATCCACACCCCTTTAATGCTGCAAATTGTCCTGGGTTTGACGGCCGCCCAAATTGCCTCGGCATTTCTCATGGCTCCGAGCACCATGGGACAGCGCCTTACCCGAGCTAAGACCAAAATCCGCGATGCCGGCATTGGTTTTGAACTTCCCGACCCCGATCACATCGGCGATCGCCTCACCGCGGTTTTGGAGGCTATTTATGCGGCCTACACCGTTGGCTGGGATGGTATTGCTGGCGGCGACGCCCGATCCGAGGGCTTGACTGAAGAATCAATTTGGCTGACCCGCATGGCAGTAACCCTGCTGCCCGATCAACCGGAAGCTCAGGGGCTGCTGGCTTTGCTGCTTTTTTGTGAAGCCCGCCGTCCGGCGCGACGCAATTCTGCGGGCGCGTTTGTGCCCCTTTCCGCCCAGGATATCGGTCTGTGGTCCCCGGCGATGCTCGATGAGGCGGAGTTTTGGTTGCGGGCAGCCGCCTCGGGTCGGGATGGGGCCCAAAGAATGGGACGCTTTCAGTTGGAGGCAGCCATTCAATCGGTACATGTGCAGGGACGGCGGTGCGATCGCACGGACTGGGAGTCCCTGATCCTGCTCTATGGGGGGCTACTCCAGTTGGCTCCAACGATTGGGGCTTGGCTCAATCAGGTAGCGGCGATCGCCGAAGGTCGCGGTTGGACAGCGGGATTGGCAGCGCTCAACCAAATCCCCACCGAGCGGGTGGGCAGCTACCAGCCCTATTGGGCGCTGCGGGGGCATCTGCTGCACCATGCTGGAGATTTTGGGGCAGCGGCGGCGAGTTACCAGAGAGCGATCGGGCTGACGGAGGATGGCGCCATTCGGGAATATCTCCTGGGGCGACTGCGGGCCCTGACCGATCCGTGATCCCAGGCTCCCCCTTACCTAGGCTTGGGGTGGTAGATTTAAGGCACCTGCAGATCACCTATAGATGAGGATGAACCGATGGAGCGTTGGGCGTTGCTGAGTGTGTCAAAAAAAGAGGGCATCATCCCCCTCGCCCAGACCCTTTGCCACACCTATGGCTTCCGAATTTTAAGTAGTGGCGGCACCGCAGCGGCGCTTAAGGCCGCCGACATTCCCGTAACGAAAGTCTCTGAATACACTGGCGCACCGGAAATCCTGGGCGGCCGGGTAAAGACGCTCCATCCCAAAATTCACGGCGGCATCTTGGCTCGCCTTGATCTTCCCTCGGATCTCGACGACCTCGCGGCCCAGGGTATTGCACCCATTGCGGTGGTAGTTGTCAACCTCTATCCCTTTGCGGAGACAATCCGCCAGCCCGGCTGCACCCTAGAAGCGGCCGTGGAACAAATTGATATTGGCGGGCCCACATTGCTGCGGGCGGCGGCCAAAAATTTTGCCCACGTGGCGGTTCTCTCCCATCCCTCCCAATACGATGCCTTTTTAGCCGAACTAGCTGCCCACGGCGGGGAGTCTCGCCTAGAATTTCGCCGTAGCCTGGCCCTAGCTGCCTTCCAGCAAACCCATGCCTATGATGGGGCGATCGCCCAGTATCTCCAGGAACCCGCCCCCGGTTTGGCATCCACCTACACCCTCCTGTGCCAGCAACCCCGTCCCCTGCGCTATGGCGAGAACCCCCACCAACCGGCAACGTGGTATCAAATTGGCACAACCCCCAAGGGCTGGTCGGCGGCGACCCAGGCGCAGGGCAAGGAACTCAGCTACAACAATCTTTTGGATTTAGAAGCCGCCCGACGGATTCTCGCGGAGTTTTTAGACCAAGAACCAACCGCCGTCATCGTCAAGCACAACAATCCCTGTGGCGTTGCCAGCGGTGCAACACTGCCGATCGCCTATGGCCGGGCACTGCAAGCCGACCCTATCTCTGCCTTTGGTGGCATTGTGGCCCTCAATACCCCCCTGGATGAAGAAACCGCCACAGCGCTTACCGAAACCTTCCTGGAGTGCGTTGTCGTTCCCGCCTGCGTGCCAACGGCCGCCGAAATCCTATCCCGCAAACCCAACCTGCGGCTGCTCATCCTTCCGGACTTAGCCACGGGCCCGAACGAGTCCATCCGGGCGATCGCCGGCGGCATCCTACTGCAAAAAAATGACGACACCCCCACCGACACCGATTCTTGGGAAGTAGTCACCCAAAAGCAACCCACCGCCGAAGAATGGCAGGATCTGGTGTTCGCTTGGAAAGTCTGCCGCCATGTCAAGTCCAATGCGATCGTCGTTGCCCTGAAACAGCAGACCCTTGGCATCGGCGCTGGTCAAACCAATCGGGTTGGAGCCGCCACCCTCGCCCTGAACCACGCTGTTCCCGGGGCTGTCCTCGCTAGCGACGGATTTTTCCCCTTCGATGACACGGTCAAAGCCGCCGCTACCCGGGGAATTACGGCGATCGCCCAACCCGGAGGCAGCCTGCGCGATCGTGATTCCATTGCCGCCGCCGCCGATCTCGGGATTGCCATGGTCTTTACCCACATCCGCCATTTTCTCCACTAAATTGCCAGCAGACGCAGGATTTGAGCATAAGTACTCATGAAAACGGGTAGCTTTTTCCGCACCTTCTTGCTACTTTAGTTATAAATCTTATGATAGTCATTGCGTTTTTGCAGCTTTTTCTATTGACAAACGTTCACTTATTCGTACTTTTTTCAGGGTTATGATTACAGTGCTGGAACAGGAAGTTGGAATTGGGAACGAATCCTCCGGTTGGCAGGAGTCGGAACAGGTTATTGCCCGTCATGCCCTCG
This sequence comes from Cyanobacteria bacterium UBA999, assembly GCA_002291895.1. Taxonomy (GTDB): domain Bacteria; phylum Cyanobacteriota; class Cyanobacteriia; order Pseudanabaenales; family Pseudanabaenaceae; genus UBA999. The sequence goes on along the minus strand of DBAX01000083.1, from coordinate 6,730 downwards.
ATTTAGCCCATCATCGGGAAGTGTCGGCGCTACTGGATACGGTGCGGCACGCGGCCCAGGATGTTCAAGATGTCAGTACGGTGTGGCAAATCCATGACTTTTTGAGCGCCCGCCGCCATGACCTAGATGGCAAGTACGATTTTCGGTTGTCGGGTTTAATTTTTGTCCTAGCGCGGCTGGTCAAGGAGGGCTGGCTTGAGGTTGGCGACCTCCAGGGATTGGCAGCGGACAAAGTTGCCAAGGTTACTTCCCTTTCGCGGATGCTGCCCTAGATTCCTTGATGGGTAAGGCATTGGCGCACCTACACTAGTATCGACTCCCTCCCGGGTCTTTGCTTGGGGCACGCCTGTTGCTGCTATCGGTTGCTGTCGGAATTGTCACGGCTTCTTGGAAAATGTTCCTGGGAAAGCATTTAGGGTAAAATTAGGGTAAAAGTGGAAACATTTTAATTTTTGATGAATTTTAGCTTTTAACAAGATTTAACAAGTTTTTTCGCTAGATCTATCGAGGCGTTTTCCCTGTGTCGAGCATTTGGTATCACACGAAAACCTTTGCCTCCATCGGGCGAACATTCGATTTAGTCCGGCCACAGTCCTGAGGGTAGCTTTCTCCACGGCCAAATTTGCCGAGCAGAAAATCTTGTTTCTGAGCAACTGCTCACCCAATTATTTCAATAATTTGTTCTGAAATTACGTTTAATGATTCATTCCTAAAATCTACGCGACGATTCATCGGCGTGTCATTGGGGTTCGTCTATTCGTCCTCTACCCGCTCGACCCCAAAGGTCTAGCGTTTCGCCTAGAGGTTTGCTAAGGCAATGGGGCATCGGATTGCGTAGGTTTTGGGTAGCGCCCGGAAATGTAAAGAATTCTGTCACCAGTAGCAACATTGGACAAAACCATACCGAAAAATTAAGAAAAAGAGATGCTAAGCATGGCAATGTTGCGCAATCGTAGTATAACTTTTTTTATACCATTTTCATAACCGTGATGCTTATCACATCCATTGCTGAAATTTTGCGGGTATGAATAATAGTGTCAATCAAGTGAATGTCAGGGAGCACCATTGTGTACTGGGTTGAAGAACGACTGCGTCAGGGTAGTGTTGAGCAGTCCCAGCGCATTATCTATAACTACTTCTTGGATGTGGTGAAGCGGGCGACTCCTGGCCGCGTGCTGAAAGATTTTCAGGCGCTTTTTTTACACTTGGATTTACCCCACGGGCATCGGGTGCAGCAGGCCCTACAGGATTTGGTCGCCTCCTATAACGAGCAGGAGTTTCGCTACACGCTGCAGCGCTGCTGCTACATTTTGGTGAATAACTGGACGGTTTCGGGGCACACGGATTTCATCGTGCCGCTGATCGATGTTTTTTCCCCGTCCCTGCTGCGCAAGACGAGTAGCTCCCTGAAGCTCAATACCCTACGCACTTGGGTTTACAACTTTGTTAAGAGCGATGCCTTTGAGGCGTTGCGGTTGTTTTGCTCTCACCACGTCCCGGAGTTGTTTGCAGAACTGCACATTGCGCCCTGGAGCAAGCGGTTCTCCGTGTATTTTTTGGCTGCCCAATATAGCTCCGCCCAAAGCTCCCAGGAACAGCGTCAGGCGGCGGCAACGCTGATAGGAACCATCAAGCGGGAATTTCGGCAAAATCTTGCCCTGTTTACCGCTCGCCAAGGGGAGCGGGCTGTGGATCCCACGGGTCTTGGTTCTCAGGCCCTAGATCTCGTGCAACAAATGCTAGAACGACGGGGCGATCGCAACTATCAGGCAGTGGCGGAGCGTTTTTTGGATCACGTCAGCGAACTTAGCTTTTGGGATTTCAAGGTGGAGTTGATGAACTACCTCGATTTCGCCGACGACGACCCGACCCTTTCGGAAGTGGCCCAGACTTTGATGTGGTCGGCGATCGCCGACCTCCAATCGGGACACCACGACCGCCCGGTGACGGCAATTTTGGTGATCAAAACCTGCAAGCGGCTGATTAGTTGCTTGACTACCGAAGAGAAGCCCAAACCCTCGGAACTTTTTACAACGCTGCTGCACCAGAGCGACCCGCTCAATTTGGTGGTACTGCTCCTCAAGCTGGCCCTGTTGTGCACGGTGACCCATACCTACTTGGAATCTTGCCTTGCGGAACTTTTGCGGTACTACAGCGACTTTGATGAAGGCCAATGTGGTGCCTTTATCCAACTTATGAATCTCATCACCTTGGCCGCCAACATCTACTCCGATGAAACCCGCTACAACTTGGTGGCCCTTGATCCCTTCAATTCATCGGTGCGGGAGAAACGCATTTTTTCCCAAGCCCGATGCTAAATGTTCTGCACCACCTGCCAGGGGAATTGCTATCGCTCGATGGCACCGAGATTTACCAATTCCTACCCGACCTCACCCTGATCCACCTTCCGGGAGAGCTCGACCCGCCCCTGCTGATCTCGGTGCTGCTCCATGGGAACGAGACAACAGGCTGGCTTGCTGTGCGATCGCTGCTCAGTAAGTACGGTAGCGCTCTACCGCGATCGGTGTCCCTCCTGTTTGGTAATGTCACTGCGGCCCGGGAGCGCCAGCGCCATCTGCCGACACAGCCGGATTTCAACCGCATTTGGGCGGGGGGGGAGGGAACGGAATACGCCCTAGCGCAGCAGGTTTTGGGAGAAATGCGATCGCGGGGGGTTTTTGCCTGTCTTGATCTGCACAACAATACGGGGCGAAACCCCTACTATGGCTGCATTCCGCGACTGGAGCCCGATTTTTTGGCCCTTGCCCGCTTGTTTGCCCCCGTAGCCGTCTACTACACGGCACCCCAAACCGTGCTAGCCTACGCCTTCAGCGACTTTTGCCCGGCCGTAATTTTGGAATGCGGTTTACCCGATGCACCGGCGAGTACGGCCTATGGGCTGGCGTTTTTAGAGCGCTGTCTCCACCTCAAAAGCTTGGCGGACGTGCCACCTACGCCCCTTGAGCTGCTGCATACCCTGGCGGTGGTCAAGGTGCCCCCCGCAATAACCCTCAGCTTTGGGCCCCACACAACCGCTGACTTGCACCTACCAGCCGACCTTGATCGCTGGAATTTCCAAACGTTGCCTCCGACCCAGGCGATCGCCCTGAGTGGCTCTCAGCGGGGAGCCCTCCAAGCCTTTGACGAATCGGGGGAGGAGTGCACCCAGCAGGTGCTGCATCAAGCTGGAGGCGCTTGGTACCTCCGCCGACCCATGGTTCCCGCCATGCTCACCCTAGACAGCGCGATCATTCGGTCGGACTGCCTATGCTATCTCATGGAGCGCATGGGTGTTCCGGCAACTTCCCGGGGCCCCAGAAGTTGCGCTGCGGAGGATTTTCCGCCCGTGGATCTGCTAACCTAACCTCACGTTTTTGGAACCCAGCCATGTTTCAAGTGGTGCTCGAACTCAAAGTTGGTCGTAAGGTTCATGTCATTGCTGAATTTCCCACCAGAGAGCAGGCCCTCGATCGCTACATGGAGTTGGTCAAAGCCAATCGGGACACGCCCATCACCCGCCAGGGCAAATATGGCATTCGCGCCAAACCCGCCTCCTAAACCACGATATGATGGTGCCGGTGCTCTGTGATTCGCCCATGTTTGCCCAGTTTCGCGCCCAGTATCCCGAGGGGAGCATTCAAACGGAACTTTTACCCAAAATAGACGGGCTACACCTGTTTCGCGTCACCGTATGCGATGGCGATCGCCCCCTCAGTACTGCTACGGCGGCAGATGCGGATCTGGAAACCGCCGAGGAACGGGCCATTCGTCGCGCCCTAGAATTTGCTGGCATTCTGGAAGAGCCGCGCTATGCCCCGCCCAAGCAGGCCCACCTAGAGCCGCTCCAACTTCCGGCCATGAAGTTCAATGGTGCAGCGCCGGTAGCTGAACCGGAACCCCTGCCGGAGGTGCGCGAACCCATGGATTTGTCAGAATTGATTGCCATGACCGATGTTGAAATTGAGCGTCTGGGGTGGACCCCGGAGCAGGGGCGTAAGTACCTGCAAAAAGCTTTCAGCAAGCAGTCCCGACAGCGGCTAACCCCCCAGGAATTGAAACAGTTCTTGGATCACCTCAAAGCCCAACCAACTCCCTATTTTTAGATTTTTAGGCCCCCTCTACCCCAGCCAATGCCACCCAGGGCGCGGGTAGGGGGGCGGGATGCACCATGAGCACCGCCTGCTCCGTCTGGGCATCGAGGAGCTGGAGAAACAACGCCTGGCGCGGGGTGGCAAGGAGTTTGAGGGGCTCCTCCAACAGAAATAGCTGGGGTGCGGCAACCAGGGCGCGCGTCAGCACCACCCATTGGCGATCGCCCAGGGAGAGTTCAAATTCCCTAAGCCCATACCAGTGGCGGGGCAGTTCCATGCGCTCTAGCCAGTAGGAGAGGTTTGCCTGAATTTGGGGGTGGGGCCACCGCCGCAGCTTCAAGGGATAGGCAATGGTTTCCTCCACGGTTAGCCCAAAAAAAAATGGCACCTCTGGCACCAACAGCACCTGCTGCCGCAGGGTAGCGACCGGCCAGGTGGCAAGTTCCTGCCCCCGCCACAGCACGGTTCCAGCCGTTGGTTCCCGCAGTCGGTTGAGGAACCGCAACCACAACCGGGTAGTGGCATTACTAGGGCACGGCAACAGCACCCGACTGCCCGGGTAGAGTACCAGGGTTAGGGGGGGGGCGGCAAGGTTTTGGCAGTGGAGTAGGGACACAAACCCTCGGCGGTGTGACGTTTATGGACAGATTGCCGCATTGTGCCACGAATCCCCCATCCTAGGTTCCCGAGGGGAGGGAGTCCCGATCGGGTAGGGGAACGATTTGGGAGCCGTAGGGGGTATCGAACATTGCCACACGCACCTCAAAAACTGCCTGGAGATTTTCAGGCGTCAGCACAGCGGCCGTGGGGCCAACGGCGTGGATCTCGCCCTGCTTCATCAGGGCTAGGCGATCGCTGTAGCGCGCTGCCAAATTGATGTCGTGGAGCACAACCACCAAAGAAAGGGATTCCCGGCGCTGCAGCTGGCGCAGCAGTTCGAGAATCTCCAATTGATAGCGAATATCTAGGAACGTAGTTGGTTCGTCGAGGAGCAGCACTTGGGCCGACTGGGCTAGGGCCAGGGCCAGAAACGCCCGCTGGCGCTGCCCACCGGAAAGGCTGACAACCGCCCGTTCTCGCAGATCCCAGAGGTTGGCACGGTGCAGGGCGGCCGCGACATGCTCTTTGCCAACGGCATCGAGTTCCCACTGCCACCAAGTTTGGTGGGGAGTGCGCCCAAGGCTCACCAGTTGGTAGACAGTGATGCCCTCGGGAATGGGAGGGGACTGGGGTAGCACCGCCAGTTGCTGGGCAATTTGGCGCTGGGGCTGGTTATGAATGGTGCGCCCCGACAGCAGCACGCTGCCGGCGGTGGTTGGGAGGAGGTTGCCCATGAGCCGCAGCAGGGTGGATTTACCGGAGCCGTTGGCCCCAAGAATCGTCAGCCATTCCCCCGGGGTGAGGGTGAGGGTCACATCAGCAACAACGGGCGTTTTACCGTAGCCGCCGCTGAGTTTATGGAGTTCGAGGGTGTGGGGAATCATAGAGATTTACTTTCTGCGGGTGGCGATCGCCAGTTTCACGCCCTTGACCTGGCGTAGCACATCCATCACTTCAATAAAGCGCCCATGGGGCAGGTCAGCATCGGCTTGGAGAGCCACGGTCAGTTCTTGGTTGGGCTGGCGGCGGCGGTTGAGGGCAGGCACAAGTTGGGATTGGGCGATGGGTTGGCGATCAAGAAACAATTTGCCATCCCTTTGGATGGAGAGAAAGACCCGCAATTGCGTCTGGGGGCGAGCGGTGGTCGCTGTGGGTAAGTTCACCGAAATGCCCAGATTTTGCGAAAGAAAGAGGGAAGACAGCACAAAAAAGGCCAAAATCGAAAATGTAACATCAATGAGAGCGGTGACATTGACGGTGGGGGGGAGTTCTGGTTCTTCGGGTAGGCGCATTATGCTCCTCGGTAGTGGCAACGGCGGAACGTGAGTTCGAGTTGACCGCCATATTCTTGAATGAGATAGAACTGGCGTTGATAGAAACCGCGAAAGAGATTGGCAAAAAAGGAGGTGAAAATGGCGATCGCCAAACCCACAGCCGTGGTAATCAGCGCTTCGCTAATGCCCGCCGAGACTTGGGCCGCCCGCTCTCCCGAAAAGTCGCCAAACTGAATCGATGCGAAGGAGACCATCAACCCGGTGACGGTGCCGAGAAGTCCCAGGAGGGGAGCCAGGGTAATGATGGAATCAAAAAGGGTGACAAAACGCTTTAGTACAGGAATTTCAGCCTGGGCGGCACTTTCTAGGGCAAGGCGAAATTCTTCGGGATTGGGATGGTCGAGGGCGATCGCCGCTAAAAAAATGCGGGCAATGGGCAAATCTAAGGACTCTTCAAGGTGCTTGCGGGCAATGTCGGGGGATGGGCCGTAGTTGCTGAGAATCAGTCGCACCAAGCGCCCCTGGCGACGGGAAATCCGCAGCCAGAAGTAGGAACGCTCCGCAACCAAGCTGAGGGACAGGCAGGAGGCTGCCAGCAGTGGGTACATGACCGCCCCCCCTTTCACGATCAGTTCGGCGATCGCATCCATCATGGCACTGTGGGTTCCGCAGGCGCTTGGGGAACGGTCTGGGGCAGCGCAGGAACCGGATCCGGGGCGGGTTGCGATACCGCTTGGGGTGGGGCAGGGGAGATCGGAAGAGCGC
>DBAX01000085.1 GCA_002291895.1 Cyanobacteria bacterium UBA999 | reverse complement strand
AATTCCCACCGCATCGGGGTAAATGGTGGAGCGCGTCCGCCGGGAAATCTCGGTCGGCGGTTGATTGCTGCGAATAGCCTGGGCTAGCTCCAGCCCCGCCAGCGATCGCCAAAGATTGCGAAACATCTGGGGTGGTAGGGTTTCTCGGTAGTAGGGGTCGCTGTAATCCACCCGGGAAATATCCACCTCATCGACACTAAAACCCTGACGGTGTCCCCAACTGGGGCGACCTACGATCCGCCGGGCTTCCCGAATGTAGGGATATTTAGACAGACCATGCCCCGTGCCCATGGGACTATCCAAGCCGCGCAACAGCCGATGGTTGGGATGGGGCTTCTTCTCCCCCACCTGGGAATTGGTTGTGCCTGCCACCAGCCAGTAGTAGAAACCGAGGGCCAGCTCCTCACCGCTACGGAGCGTTTCTTGCCGCAGTCCCCCGCGCCACCCTCCCGGCTGTAATTCGCCGCGCTGCTGCAACTGCTGGCGGGTGAGAATCAAGTTATCCCGGCTTGTCCCGGGGCGGTAGTCATTGCCCCAGACCCAGTTTTGCATCGAAATATCCCCCGGTTTGGGGCGCGAAACCCCAAAGACCCGCTCCGTCCGGCGCGGCTCAGGACTCCAAATGCGACGGTAGGTAAACACAACATCAAAGTCCGCCAGCCTCGGATTGGGGTCGTAGCCATAGTAGGGAGCGTAGCGGCTGTAGAAGGGTGGCTGTTCCTGGGGTTGGGGGGTAGCGGTCTGCTCGAAGGCAAAGGTGTAGGTAAACCCCTGGGTGCAGTAGGGATCGCCCGTTGCTGATGGGGAAGACGGGTTGCGGTGCGATCGCGGATCCAAACCCAACCGGTAGGGCACATCCGCTAGGGCAACCAATTCCCCGGTTTCCGTGCTGTCAATCACTATCCAGCGATCGCCCCGGGGTCGAAAGCGCCATAACTGCTTCTGGAACCGTGGACTGTCCTGGGGGTCGTAGGCTTCGGCCAAAAGCACCGACAGGGGGTAGGTTGCCGGGGAGGGCATACCCGGTACCGCCCGATGCTGAATCCCTTGGACGCTCGTAATCAAACGGCGATCGCCGGAAAAAGCCAAGTCCTTAACCACGGTATGGGGAAACCAGCGCAGCGTTCCCCCGCCCGTGCGCGCCGCCTCCGCCAGCATTGTGGTCAAAATGGTGTGGGCATCCCGGGGTAAAAAACAGGACACACTGACCCAGCAATCCCCCGGATTCAGTTGCCCGTACAAGGCTTCGAGGCGCGATCGCAGCTCCTGGTATCCCCGAGCAAAAAATAACTGCGATCGCTGCTTGGCTCCCTCATCTAGGGCCGAAGTCCCCTGGGACGAGACCTGCCCCCCCACCCAGTCCGTAATTTCAGTTAGACAAACCGTCCGCCCTGCCAGCAGAGCCTCACGGGCTGCCGCAGTTCCCGCCATGCCGCCGCCAACAATCAGGAGGTCGCACTCCACAACCTGCTCTGCGGCTCCAATTCCGGCAAAGCCAAATACGGCACTCAAGGAACATACTGCCCCCAGGAACCTTCCGTACCAAGGATTTATTGCCATGTCATACCCACGCCATCCAATTTCGTTATTCCAAATTATGCCCCACTGGACTCGGAAACTCCGCGAATGATGCGCGACAGTTCCTGTTTCTCATCCACGGAAATACGGGTAGGCGAGCCACTGAGAATTCTTTCAAAGCCTTGGAATGAATCCTTGATTTGGGCACCTTGATCGGTGATCACGTATTCCCGGATGCGGTTGTCATGGCGAGAACCCCGCATCTTAAACACATTAACTGCCCGGGACATTTGTCCCCGAATTTCGACATATTGCAGCAAAATAATCGTATCCGTAATGGTGGAAATGTGGGACTCCGTAATGGAGTGGGAGCCCATAAACTGATCGGTCGTATTGGTGAAAAGTCCGGTGATTTCCTCTTGCTTGACGTAGCCCGTCAGACCAATGACAAATTGACGAAAATTGTTGTTACTCACGCCCCGAGCTAGGGCCGAAAGGGAGTCGATCGCTACGCGGGAGGGCTTAAATGTCGCAATTTCCGACTTGATTACCTGCAAGTGGTCTTCCAGTCCCGAAGACTCAGGATAAACGCAAATAATCTTTAGCAACCCGGAGCTTTCCCAGCGATCAAAATCCGTACCCCAAGACGACGCATTGCGGGTTAGCTGTTGCCGGGATTCCTCGTAGGCAAACAGCACAGCCCGCTCCCCCGCTTCACATCCGGTCTCGAGAAATTTACTCACCATCAGGGTTTTACCGGTACCCGTAGCCCCGGTAATTAAAATGATTGAATCGCGGAAATAGCCGCCGCCGCACATTTCATCTAGGGTGTGAATTCCCGAGGAAACCCGCGTATTTGAAGATTTTTGGGTGAGGCGCATGGCCCCGAGGGGAAAAATGTTGATCCCTTTGTCGGTCATGGTAAAGGGAAATTCCCCCTTCATGTGGGTGGTGCCGCGCAGCTTGAGAATCTCCACGGTGCGATGCCGCCGCTCGCCCTCGAGCACGTTGCGCATGATGATGACGTTGTCGGAAACAAATTCCTCCACCCCAAACCGGGCTACGGGACCGTACTCCAGCTCCCGCTCCGTGGTCATCACCGTGGTAACCCCCAGGGACTTCAAACGGGCAACGAGGCGAAAAATTTCCCGCCGGACTAAACCCAAAGATTCATATTGCTGAAAGACAGCGGTAATGGAATCAATGGATATGCGCTTGGCCTTGTACTTGAGGATGGCATATTGAATGCGCTCAATCAGGGCCGTGAGGTCGAATTCGCCAACCACCTCCTGCCCCTCGGGATCTGGTGAAGCATCAAGGATAAACAACTTGCCTTCATCCATCAGCTTTTGCAGATCCCAATTGAAACTGTGGGCATTTTTGATGATGTCCTTGGGGGATTCTTCAAAGGTGACAAAAATTCCCGGCTCGTTGAGGTTAACAATGCCGTTGTACAAAAATTGCAACGACAGCAGGGTTTTGCCGGTGCCCGAGGTGCCACTGACCAAAGTGGAGCGTCCCATGGGTAACCCGCCGTAGGTAATATCATCGAGTCCTTCAATGAGGGTGCGGAGCTTTTGTACCCCCAAGAAAGACTGCTCCATAGGTGATTTAGTCATTTTCGTTCAACTCCTCAAATAGTAAATCTAAACCGATCAGCACCTTCTCGCGATCAGAGAGATCACCAATAATTTTGCGAACGGGCGGGGGAAGTATCTTGGCCAGGGTGGGGGTGGCTAAAATTTTGTCCTCCTCGGCGAGTTGGGGATTTTTTAGCACGTCAATTACCTTGAGGGTATAAACACCTTGAAATTCTTTTTCGAGAATGTCATTGAGGGTCTTCAGCGCCCGCACTGAATTGGTGGTGTTTCCGGCGACGTAGAGTTTAAGAATGTAATTTTTACGAACTAAGCTCATGGTACTCTTCCCTCGGAATGGAACGGCGATACATCTCGCAAAGGTGGGCGATAATGTCGATAAGGGTGATGCGATAATCTAGAAGAATCTCATCACTGCGACCCTCTATGTGAAGGCGATGGGCGAAATCGTCCATGAGCTCCATGTGAATTTCTAGGACTTGGGAGACGGAAATATCTGCCCAAAAGGCCATGGTGACAAATTCATCGATGGTGGCATTGAGACTCTCCGACTTTTCCTTGAAATATTCTAAAACGATAATTTCATAGGTTTGCTTTAGGCTTTGTCGGGTCGCTTCTCGCTCCTCGGGAGACAGGTTCCGAAAGAATTTTTTGGGATCGCGTTTGTAATACACACCAAGGTATCCTAACCGCTCTTTGAGTTTATTTGCTAACCGTTGCTGTTGCTTTTTTAGGGGTTCCGCAATGGTGCTATAAGGTAGCTGTAAAAAATTGGTGATCGCCTGTTCAATTCTTTGTGCCAGTAGATGGAAGTGATCTCTACCAATCCACACTACGGGGTAGGGAGCAGACACCCATTCCTCCGAGGGGTGCACGATGACAGTGGGTAGGAGGAGGTGCAACTCTTTGAGCTTGTGGAGCAGAACCTCAGGGTGGTGTTCCCAAACTAAAAGGCAGTCGGGAGTGGGCTCAGCAGCTTCAATGAGAGCGTAGAGGGCGCTAACATCTTCCATGGGCTTGAGGTGGAACTGGGCAGCATCTAGGTGGGCTGCTATATTTGGTAGCTCGGCGATCGCCCCAAAACAACAAATTGTAAGAACTGGATTAGCGGTCACCGGATGGATTTATGTTTTGTACCCATTGCTTATCTTATTCTGTATTTTCGTTTCTGTCTGCAAAACCTGTGTGAAATTAATCCCTCGGAGGTGCCGCCATGCGAGAGTCTGTGGCTGAGCGGGATTTAACTCAGATCGTCTGTCGGACGATTCCGGTACTGGGAGAGGGGGATGGGGTCATGGATGCCATTCAACGATTGCACCAGGGCTGGGATTGTGTGGTAGTGACCGATACGCAGTGCCGCCCTAAAGGAATTTTTGATAGTAGCTGTCTTTTGGCTGGGGTGACAGAACGGGGAGATTTCCTGGGGCGCACCCTTGGGCAGGTGGATCTGCGTTCTCTGCCATGGATCCGGTTGCGTACGGGGCTGGAGGCGTTTATCCGCCAGATGAGTGATGCCGATGGCGTGGATCGGTGGCTGGTGGTGGATGACGAAGGGCACTTTGTGGGGCTGGTGGAGGTGTTGCCCCTGCTGCAAAGATTGGTGGGCGAGCAGTATCTCTTTGCCCTTTATGCTCTGCTGGAGCAGTTTCCGTTGCCCATGGCCCTCCGTGACCCCACAACCGGGGGGGTGCTGGGGATGAATCGGGGATGGCGAGAGCACTTTGCGGCGCTGGTCTTGACGCCCACCCACCAGCAGTGCGTGGTGAGCCATGGGGAGCTGATTTGGCAGGTGGTGCAAATTCCTTGCTATCAAGTAGATGTGGCGATCGCCTACGACATTACTGCCCAGCGCCAACTCAGCCAGGAACTGGCGGGGCTCAACCGCCTCAAGGATGAATTTTTGGCCTGCATCAGCCACGAGCTGAAGACACCCCTTACTTCGGTGATGGGGATGGCCAGCCTGCTCAAGACCCACGCCTTTGGGGAGTTGAACGGACGTCAGGAACGCTACGTGCACATGATCCACCAAAGTGGGAGGCAGTTGCTGTCCATCATTGACAACATTGTGGATCTTGCTAAGGCGGAGTCCGGTCAGTTGACTCTAGAGCTCGAGCCTGTGGCCATCGTTGATGCCTGCCACCAGGGGATCCACCACACGCGGCGGCTGTTCGATGCCCGTCTGGATATGGATGCGATCGCCATTGAGGTGGATATTGCGCCGGATTTGACAATGATCACCGCAGACGGTACCCGCCTCATGCAGATGCTCGCCAGCCTGCTTTCCAATGCCTGCAAGTTTAGCCTGATTAAGGGCCCGCCGCCGGCTCCCCCCGTGCGCCTGATGGTGCGGCAGTGGGAGGGTTGGATTGCCTTTACGGTGTGGGATGAAGGAATTGGCATTCCCGCCGACAAGCAGCACTTGGTGTTCCAAAAATTTCAGCAGGTGGACCAGGTGCTCACCCGGCGGGCGGAAGGAACGGGGATGGGGCTGCTGCTGACCCGCCATTTGGCCCGGCTCCACGGTGGCGACGTGACGTTTGTGTCCCAGGAGGGGGTGGGGAGCCAGTTTACGATTCTGTTGCCGCCGGAACCGCCCCAGGCATTCCAGACCATGGAACCGGTGCCCGTGAATCGCTCCCGGCTGGTGTTGCTGGCGGCTACCCTGCCGGATGATATTTCGGCGATCGCCCACTGCCTTACCGATTGGGGCTATCGCTTGGTGGTGGCGCGCACCGGGCCAGAAGCCCTCGAAAAGGCGCGGCAGTTGCAACCTGGGGTGATTCTGCTAAGTCCCGAATTGCCCATTCTGTCGGGGTGGGATGTGTTGGCACTGCTGAAACAAGAAGATCGCCGCCAGCGGCTGGTGATGGTGCTGCAGCCCACCGATGGCATGGTGATGCACGCTGATGGTGTTGTGCGGAAGCCGATTACGGCCGCATCCCTAGGGGCGATTTTTTCGCCGATGGCGATCGCCTCCCGCACGCCCAAGGTGCTCTACTTGCGCGGCCCCGAGGAACTCACCCTCCACGAATCGGCCCTGCGCCTGTTGGAGGTGGAGGATCTCAGCCAGGGCAACCTACTCTCCCGCATTTGGCGACCGGATGTTTTGCTCATCCATGGCGATCGCCCGGAGCTGAGTACGGAATTAGCCAGCCTCAACGGAGCCCTGTCCCAGTTGCCGATTCTGCTCTTCAATCCCAATGGCAGTGGGGATATCACCCGCCTGCGCCAGCAGTTTAGCCACCTCAACCTCCACAGCATTCCCGATGTTCCCCTGGGGCTACCGGAGGCGATCGCCCACCTAGGATGCCATTGGCAGGCCCCCACCATTCTGCTGCTCCACCTCGGGCAGGGCGAGGCTTTGCCCCATTCCTTTGAGCACTACCTCCAACTCCTAGGCGGCCTGGTGCACCTGGCCAACACCCCCGAAACCCTGCGCCATTACTTACCCGTTAGCGATGTGGTTGTGGCACTGCTGTCCGATCAGTCCAACCTCACCGCCGTCGAACTGGGGGCGATCGCCCTACTGCGGGCAGCTACTTTGCCGATTGTGGTCATCGATGGCCGCCACGATCGCGAGTGGTACGAAGAGACTGAAGACACCGATGGGCTGAACCACTTGATGTATTTAGCCGACGCCATCTTGACTCAGCCAGAGGCTATCACCCAACTCCTCCCCACCCTCCAGCGGTGCCTGCACCCACCTAATTAATCCCACCTCCGGGTGAATCATGGCTAAGGCGGCGGTGCAACTCAGCAAAAAGTTCCGCCGGAACGGGGGTGCGCAGCGATCGCCCCAGCCGCTGTTTTTTCTGGGCCAGGGCCAAGCACTCCTGGCATGGGCAAACATAGGCTGATCGCCCCATCCCCTGGTCGAGAACGACGGCCCCATGGGCAAGACGCACCACCCGCCAAAAAGACTCCCTCGGCCCCACACGGCGGCAAGACACACAAACGCGATCGCCCTTCATCGCAGTACCATGGATGCAACACGATCCATTGTGCCCCGCCTCTGCCCATGCTGCAGCCACCCCCAATCCTCAAAACCGCGATCCTCGGTCTTCTCCTCCTCCTTAGCTTCACTGCTCTTTTCCCCGTCGATGGAGCCGCGGCCAAGTCCCTTTCCTTTAGCCATGGGGCTCTCTATGGACGTGACTTCTCGGGGCAGTCCCTAGCGGGTTCCGGTTTTGCCAATGCCAACATGGAAGGAGCGGACTTCAGTGGTGCCGATTTGCGAGGTGCCGTCTTCAGCGCCTCCATTCTCCGCCACGCCAACCTCCGGGGCGCGGACTTTAGTGGAGGGATGTTGGATCAAACCGACTTTGCCCGGGCGGATCTGCGGGATGCCCTTCTGGTGGAAACGATTCTGCTGCGCAGCACCTTCGACTACACCGAAATTGAGGGTGCCGACTTTACGGACGCTATTTTGGATGGGGCCCAAGTCCGCTGGCTGTGCAGTAAGGCCAAGGGCGTCAATCCCAAGACTGGCGTAGCCACCCGGGATTCCCTGGGGTGCCCCTAGGTGATGGAATCGGACCTAGCCCAGCGCTGGCAGCGGCTGCAAGCGGAAATTCCGCCAACAGTGCAGGCAGTGGCTGTAACCAAATACTCGACGGTGCCTACCCTACGCCTGGCCCAGGGTTTGGGAATGGTTCACTTTGGCGAAAATCGGGTTCAGGAAGCCCAGCAAAAGCAGGAAGCCCTGCGGGATTTGCCGATTACGTGGCACCTGATCGGGCACTTGCAATCCAACAAAGTCGCGGCGGCCGTACGCTGTTTTTCCTGGATCCATTCGGTCGATCGCCCAAGCCTGATCGGGCCGCTACAACGGGCGATCGCGGCGGCGGGAACCTCCCCCAAACTGCTGCTGCAGGTCAAACTGGAACCCGATCCCGATAAATCGGGCTGGGAGGAGTCTGAGCTTTACGACCACCTCGATATCCTCCGGGCGGCAACCGACTTAAACTGGGTCGGACTGATGACCATGCTGCCCCTAGGCTACACGGGTGAGCGGGCCTATACTGCCTTTTTAAGGGTTAAAAACCTCCAGGAACGGCTTTGGGAGCAGGGCTGGATCCAGCTTCAGGAACTCTCCATGGGTATGTCGGCGGATTACCCCGAAGCCATTCGGGCCGGAGCCACCATCGTCCGCATCGGCAGCCAGTTGTTTCGCTAACCCAAGCGGTGCAGGTGTCATAATACCCAACCCAACAACCAAATCGAGCTACCACAGGCAACCTCGAACTATGGACAGGTGACCTTTAGACGGTTATCTCCAACAGTTTGCAAGCAAGCTTATCTTACCGACGACCCCTAGGTGCGGCTAGAGGGTTTAAGGCTGAAAACGAATGTTTTGAAGGGGGTGCACCTGGGCAATGGTTTCGAAGTCGCGATCGCTATGAATCAAAAGCAAATTATTTTCCAGTGCGGCTTGAGCAATACTGCAATCGATTGGGCTGCGAACGGTACATCCTCGGCGGTGCAACTCGTAGTAGATTTGTGCAGCCTCTTGCCACGAAGGAGGTGAAAGTTCAACGTAGTTCTGTGTTTCAAGATAGGTAGAAAGGAGCGTCCGCTCTTGCTCGTTTACGCTACTTTGCAGTAACTCCAGCTGAGTAAAGCGGGTGAGTAGAACTTCCCGGTTAGCAGTCAGGGTTTCAAGTTGTTGGCGAGCTTGACCACTTGGATCTCGGAAAACGCTGACCCAAACAGACGTATCAATCAGCAACATGACGCGTTTCGCGTAAGGCTTTGTGGTCAAAATCTGGGGCAAACTGAATTTGCCCTGCTTGGTCGAGAAGGTTTTTCTTGCGACGCGATCTTACAAGCTCTCTTAGGGCTAAATTCAGCAACTCCTCCTGAGTGGTCAGCTTTGTTAGTTGGAGAGCTTCATTAATAAGGGCTTCATCAAGGTTAAGGGTAACTTGAATGGGGTTTATTTAGATGGAAAATCGTCGATCTTATTCCCTTTAATTCTAACCTCTATCTAAATTCTCTCGCTCATCTACCGCCAGTAAGTTGTAGATACTTGGCTTTGAATGCCTCTGCAACTTCTTCAGATGTGGGTGGTTCACCATTGTTTTGAACAAATAACACATCTAATGCAGCGATAAATGCTTCACCAAAAGCAGTTGTAATTGCCGTTGCCCGCGCCGCAATTGTTCCACCGACAACAGAACCAGCACCAGGAATCCTTCTGAGTAGGTTGGATACAATGGAGTGCATCGGTAGCCAGTTGTTTCGTTAATGGTTTAATGTACGTGCCACAAGCAGTTTTGGGTGATGACCATAACTAGCATCAGGTCGGTGCAGTGACTGGTTAGCCTATTCCATAAGATCTCTTGAAATTAAATAACAGCTTAGACCACTTCTACAGCCCACAACTCTATTGCACTCATAATTACACTCCTAAGCTCTTTGTTAGGAGGACGCTTTTGAAACTGCTCATGACTGTAGAGCCATAATGGTCTAATTATACGGTTACCTTCATTGACCACATAAATAAGCCGAACTTGTCCAGAAGCACCTTGCCCTATTTTTATTTCGAGTTTATGTAGCGTTCATTCCTTTGGAATACTAGTTCCTCCAGGCAATGATTAATCCCTAGAATTTCTAGGATAGACCTCGTGCAACAAGCCTTTCAGGGTTGCGCCAATCGTGCTTGAAAAATCTTTGCTGTATGCTTTGCTTTTGATCAATTTCTTGAAAGTTCTCTCAAAGCTATCTGTCTTTCCAAGCAAGAAGGGAGTTAAGCCATTCATTTATCTCATCCTCTTGGACATATTCGGGATTTTTAGCAGGCTTACTAAAGGATTGCTCGAGTAGATATGCAACTGAAGCCTTGTAAGCAGGATTATCTTGCTCAATCTGTTCCAGCTTCTCATAGCCAAGTAGCTTCATATCTTCTAAAAGTATAGGTTCTGTAGATCGGGCTGCGGATGCAAGTCCTTTCCGTGCTTTCTTCTAATGAAACTCTACACGAGTCATCCCACTTAAGTAGTAAGCATGATGTTGCCCAAAATAATCCCAAACCTCTTCAAGTAAATCCTTTTGATCGTCAGCAATCTTTGAAAAAGAATCTTTGTCTGGTATCGGGATTTGCTCAGCTTCAAATCTTGAATAAAAGTGATAAACCAGGGGGCAAACAGATCTATATCGCCATGCTTGAATTTCATCTTCAAATAATGGCTCATCAAAAAGCACTAGGTGCAAACTTTGTGCGTAGTAAAGAAGTTTTTGCACCTTCATGTTAGTCATTTGTTCTTCCCGCCCGTCCTCGTAGGCTCTGACTATGAAGAACTTAGCAACTTCTAAGCAGTTGAGCATGATCTTACCTTTTGAATGTGTCAAGCACTATATAGCCCTACGATAAGCATCTGTAGTCAAGTCAACTTTATTGTAATGTGACAAAGATCTTGCAATGCGAAGCTATTAATTTCTAGGCTCTCTTAGGGATAAAACGAAAGGTTGGGAAGCCCCGTATCCTCGGGCCAACCCATCATGATATTGAGGCATTGCACGGCTTGGGAGGCTTGTCCCTTCATCAGGTTGTCGATCGCCGAAAGAATAATCACCCGATCCGTGCGGGAGTCTACCTCTACTGCGAGGAAGCACATATTCGTGCCCGCGGCCCATTTGGTTTGGGGATAGACATTTTTTGGCAACACCCGCACCCAGGCACAGTTGCGGTAAAAGGAACGGTAAATGGTCAGCAAATCATCCTGAATCAAGCCCGGATCCCGGAGTCGGGCATAGACCGTTGCCAGAATGCCGCGCACCATGGGGATGAGGTGAGGTGTGAACTGAACGTACAACTCCTGTCCCGACACCATGCTGCAGATCTGTTCTATTTCCGGGGTGTGGCGGTGGCGCGCTACGCCGTAGGCGCTGAGGGTGTTGCTGGCTTCGGCAAGGAGTAGGTTGATCTCTCCTTTGCGTCCTCCACCGGAGGTGCCAGATTTGGCGTCGATGATGATGGAATGGGGGTCGATGAAGCCGTTTTTGAGCAGGGGCAGAACCGCCAGCAAACTAGCCGTGGGATAGCAGCCGGGGCAACCGACGAGATCGGCACCCACCAGGCGATCGCGGTTTAGCTCCGGCAGACCGTAAACAGCCCGGGCGTTGGTTTCCCCATCGTGGCGGGGGATGCGGTACCACTCTTCGTAGGTTTGGAGGTTCTCAAAACGGTAGTCGGCGGAGAGATCAAGCACCTTGCAGCCCTTGGCTAATAGTCTGGGTGTAAGGGTTGTAGCAATGCCATTGGGTAAGGACAAAAACACCACACCGACCCGCTCGGCGATCGCCTCGGGTTCTAAATTCTCAATAGTTAGGTTGAGCCGATGCCCGAGGTGGGGATAGAGATCGCTGAAATTTTGCCCCACACTGCTGCTGCCACCCATGTACGCAATATCGACGAGGGGATGATCCAACAGCAACCTAACGAGTTGGACGCCGCCATAGCCCGATGCACCCACAATGCCAACCGGAATGCGATCTCCCATAGCCCAACCCTAATGCGTAGAAAGACTATAACCCATCTGCCGGAGTTGGCGATCAAAAAAACGCTGCTGAAAGTAGTGCTCGTCAAGGGCAGCAATCAGCCTGCTGGGTTCGGTGTCGGCTGCCCCTAGGCGGGTCTGGATCGCTAGGTCAATGAGATGGTGATCGCTGAGGTGCAGCGCACTGGCCACTTGGTCGGGGGTTAGGGGCAGGGCAAGTTCCCGGAGGCGATGCCACATTGCCTCCCCATGGCAGGTCTCCGGCGGCGGGTAGTTGAGGACGATGGGACGCCGCTGGGCACGGAGGGTGTCCACGGCCGCGAGCGTACTGGGGCATACATCGCAGAGATAGGCATCGCCTGCCAGGGGCGAAGGGGGCGCAAAATCCCAGGGTTGGGTAAGGGTTGGCCCATGGGCCAGGGCATCCACTACCCGTACCTCATAGCGGCGCCGGTAGGGATTGTCCACCAACTCCACCACGACATCGCAGGCCCCCTGGGGCAGATCGAAGTAGCGTTTGTGCCACCAATGGCCGGGAATGCTGCCGCTACTGTCGCTAAGGTTGAAGCTGACTTTGCGGAGGTTGGGGCGTCGTCCCCGTACTTCCGGGAGCCGGTCTTCGGTCACCTGGCCAAATAGGGCGCGGCGAATCAGAAGTTTGGGCAAGGGGTTCCCCATACCGTAGGGTTCCAGTTGGGACAGTTCCCGGAACAGCTCTGCGCCGAGGTCGCTAACCTTGACCTCCAGGTCAATGATGCAGTCGGGCTGAGGTGGGCGATCGCCATAGTGCTGCCAATAGCGCTGATTCAGTGCCGCCCGCAGCAGGGGAAGTCGCTCTGCCATAACGTGGAGCCCGGCCGCAAAGGGATGGCCGCCAAACCGAAGGATTAAATCTTCCTGTCCCGCTAGCAGGGCATAGAGGTCTACTCCAGCAGGCGATCGCCCGCTGCCTTTGGCCACATCCTCCTCAATGGTCAACAGAAAAGTTGGGCGACCATAGGTTTGCACCGCCTGCCCGGCCACAATGCCCAAAATTCCCGCCGGCCACTGGGGCGAGGCCAGTACAACTACGCCCGTGGTTGTTAAATCGAGCCCCACAATTAACTGCTGCACTTCCTGCCATAGCTCCGCTTGCAGCTCCTGGCGCAGTTGATTTGCCCGTTCCGCGGCATCAACGAGCTGCTGGCACTCGGTCTCATCTCGGCTGGTAAGCAGGGTGACGCACTGGCGCACATCGCCCCAGATACGACTGATCGCATTCAAGCGCGGCGCAATGCCAAAGCCAATGTCCGTAGCCCGATCGCCCGTTTTGCGACAGGCATCGAGGAGCAGCCGCAACCCTGGGCGGCGCTTGTGGCGCAACACCGCCAACCCCCGCTGAGCTAAGTAGCGAGTCTCCCCCACCAACTGCACCAGATCCGCCACCAACCCCACCGCCACCAGATCCAAAAGTTCCTCTAGATCTGCCAAGGGCGCTCCGAGGGCCTCCGTTAGCGCTCGCAGCAGGGTGTAGGCAACCGCCACGCCCGACAGGGTCGCAAAGGGATGTTCTGGAGGAAGCGATCGCGGGTTAACGATCGCCACTACCGGAGGACGCTGGGGCGGCAGCGTGTGGTGATCCGTCACGATCACCTCCATGCCCATCGACGCCGCTAGGGTCAGTTCCTCTTCATTGCTGCTGCCCGTGTCGCAGGTGACCAGCAGCGAACATCGCCCCTGTAGCTGCTCTAGTCCCTGTCGCGAAATGCCATGGGACTCCCGAAAGCGATCGGGGATGTAGTATATCAGGCGATCGCCCGGTAGGTAGCGCCCGAGACCCTCCCACAGCAGGGCAGTTGCAGTTATCCCATCGGCATCAAAATCTCCCCAGATCGCCACCGATTCCCCCGTGGCGATCGCCCGGACTAGGCGGGCTACGGCCCACTCCATCTCCACACCAAAAGTCAAAGGAGAGGTTGGCACGTAGCACTGAGGATCCAACCAGGCCGAAACTGCCTCCGGAGTGCGCACCCCCCGCTGCCAAAGCACCTGGGCCGCAAACGCCCCCACCCGAGTTACGAGCCATGCCTCCGGTGCGGTGGGAGGCACCAGGCACCATCGCATTTCAGAATTATTAATCATTGCTTAATACCTATGGTTGCCCACCCTTACATGACAAACTTTCAATCACAATCCCAGAAAAATACCCAAACCGTCGCTGGCTATAGATTTTTACCATTTTTAACCATTGGAAGATTTATGAACTTTTCTCTCTTTAGGGCTAGTAATTGGTAACGAAATCTTCATAGAATGGCTCAGTGAGAAAGATAAGTATTTATTCTCAAAGTAGAGAGCGTCATGGTGACAGAACATTTTCCTTGGTTAACCGCAATCCTCCTTTTTCCGGCCGTAGCTGCCCTAGCTGTCCCCATCATTCCCGATAAAGAGGGGAAAACGATTCGTTGGTATGCCCTAGGGGTTGCCCTAATCGAACTCCTTGTGATGGTCACGGTGTTCCGCCAGCACTACGAGCTCGGCAGTGCCAGCTTCCAGATGAGCGAGACCTACCCTTGGATTCCTGCCTTGGGCTTGAACTGGTCCCTCGCCGTTGATGGGCTGTCGATGCCCCTCGTTTTGCTCACTGGCTTAATTACCACCCTGAGCATTTTCGCCTCCTGGAACGTCACCAACAAACCCCGCCTTTTTTATTTTTTGATGTTGGTGCTGTTCTCAGCCCAGATTGGAGTTTTCGCGGCTCGGGACCTACTCCTGTTTTTCCTGATGTGGGAAATTGAGCTCGTACCCGTCTACCTTCTGGTTTCCATTTGGGGTGGGGCTAAGCGCCTCTATGCCGCCACGAAATTTATCCTCTACACCGCTGCGGGATCCATTTTTATCTTGGTGGCGGGGCTGGCCATGGCATTCTACGGCGATGTCACCTTCGATATGGCCGTCCTGAGTCAGAAGCAATACCCCTATCTCATGCAGTTGCTCTGCTTTGCTGGTTTCCTGGTCGCCTTTGGCGTCAAGCTTCCCATCTTTCCGCTGCACACTTGGTTGCCCGACACCCACGGTGAAGCCTCTGCGCCTGTTTCCATGATTTTGGCCGGGGTGCTGCTGAAGATGGGCGGCTACGGCTTGATTCGCTTCAACTTGGAGATGCTCCCCGATGCCCATGTGGTGTTTGCGCCCATTTTGATGGTGTTAGGGGTCGTAAACATTCTCTACGGTGCTTTCTCTGCCTTTGCCCAGGTGAACATGAAGCGTCGCCTTGCCTACTCGTCTATTTCCCACATGGGTTTTGTGCTGCTCGGCATCGCCTCGTTTACCGACCTCGGTATTAGCGGGGCTCTTCTCCAAATGCTTTCCCATGGGTTGATTGCAGCCTGTCTCTTCTTCCTCGCGGGGGTCACCTACGACCGCACCCACACTTTGATGATGGACGAAATGGGCGGAGTAGCCAAGCCGATGCCCAAGACCTTTGCCCTGTTTACGATCGCCGCTATGGCTTCCTTGGCCCTGCCTGGGATGAGCGGTTTTGTCAGCGAGCTGAAGGTTTTCCTAGGCGTGGCTACAAGCGATGTCTACGGGCAATCCTTTCGGGTGGTTATGACCCTGCTGGCAGCTTCGGGGCTGATCATTACCCCCATTTACCTGCTATCAATGCTGCGCCAAGTCTTTTACGGCAACGACGCGGCTGCCCATGGTCAGGGATTCACCGACGCCAAACCCCGAGAGGTCTTCATTGCGGCCTGCCTGATCCTGCCTATTATTGTGATTGGCTCCTATCCCAAGCTGGCAACCCAAACCTACGAAGCCAAGGCGGTGGCGGTGGTCTCCGAAGTACGGCAAGCCATGGTCACCATGCCTGGGGACGCTAATGCGGTTCGCCTAGCGGAAACCCTACGCTAGTAGCCCCGTCCCTCCGGCCCAAGCTTTGAGAATAAATTCCTTCCTCTGGAGCTAACTACGGTTGGCTCCTTTCCTTTTTGGCGGTGCGATGGCGCTAAAAGTATTCCAAACCGGTCCTAATCTTCACCTTCTTCACCCAGGACACGGTCTTTAAATACCTTTCCTGCCGAAAAAGCGGGCACTTTGGTTTCAGGTATGATCATTTTTTCTCCCGTGCGCGGATTGCGCCCTTCGCGCTCTTGGCGAATCCGGGGCTCAAAGGAACCAAAACCCACTAACGTTACGCGATCGCCCTCGGCCACCGCATCGATAATCACCTCGACGGCTGCGGAAATGACGGCCTCGACATTTTTCTTCGAGATTTCCGTCTTGCTTGCTACTGCATCTACCAACTCGCCTTTGTTCATCGCGCTTCCCGCCTTATTCCAAGGGATTTGACGCTGACCATACTACCGCAATCCTAAGTTTCGTCAAGTTCTTGAGCTTTGAATCTTTTGTCGCACGGCGGCACTTGCCCAGGCGATCGCAAAAATGCCTAGTCCGCACAGCACAATGGTGGCCCCCGAGGGCGTATTGGCGTAATAGCTGAGGTACAGTCCGACAACCGTGCCCAGAACCCCAAGGCAACTGCCGATGGCCATCATGAGGTGCAGCGATGGCACCCACAGGTAGGCCGCGATCGCCGGAGCCACCAGCAGGGAAATCACCAGCACCACCCCCATGGTTTGCATGCTGGCGATCACCGCGAGGGTGGTGCCCGCCATCAGACCCGCCTCCAGCCAGACTACGGGCAATCCCATGGCTTCGGCGGCGGTGCGGTCGAAAGTGAGGAGCAGCAATGGGTGGTACAACAGCACTACGGCACTGAGAATTAGGGCCGCGATGATCAGTGATCGCCACACATCGGCGGTGCTTACGGCGAGCAGATCCCCGAACAGAAAACTATGCCAGTCGAGGCGGAGCCGCAGCAGGGAGACCAAAAGCACGCCCACGGCAAAAAAACCGGAGGACAGCAATGCCATGGCCGCATCGACGGGAATCTGGGCCTGCGATCGCACAAAAAAGATTGCCCCACTACTGATCAAGCCCGAAACCAAAGCGCCCCAGGTCACTTCTTGATTTTGCCAAAAAGCCAGGGTAGCGCCAGGCAGAACAGTGTGGGTGAGCACATCCCCCAAGAGCGTCAGCCGCTGCACGATTAAGTAACTACCGACGATGGGGCAGATCGTCCCGGCGATCGCAGCGGCCACAAGGGCCCGCTGCATCAGCTCCAACTCAAGGGGCTTGAGAATCCATTCCAGCATGGCAACAAAAATTAACGACCGAGGCAACCATTCCACCGCAACGACATTGGGTACGAAGCACAACCTCTGCCCTGGGTGGGATGTAGAATGAATTCACTATAGCGAATACCTAGATATGCAACGTGCTTTTTTGGTTGGGCTTCTAGCGCTCGGGTGGGCAACAGCGATGCCTGGGGCATTGCATGGACAGGGTACCGAGATTCAGCGCCCGTCCTCACGCCAAGAGATAGGACTAGCGCAGCATCTGCGGAAGATTGGCGCTCGGATGTATAGCGCCTACTGGTGCCCCTTTTGTCAGCGGCAAAAGGAACTGTTTGGGCGGGAGGCATTTGCCCAGATTGACCATGTGGAATGCGACCCCAAGGGCGAAAATGCCCGACCCCAACTATGCCAAGCGGCGGGGGTGCGCGGTTACCCCACTTGGGTGATCCGCGGCCGCTCCTATCCTGGGCTGCGAAGCCTGGAGCAGTTGGCGGCTATTTCTGGCTATAAACCCTAGACTGAACCGCCGCCATGATCACGATTTTGGTCGTCGAAGACATGGATCCCCTGCGCGAGGAGATCGTGGAGGCCCTGTCCTTTGAGGGATTCAATGCGATTGGGGCGGAAAACGGCATCATTGGCGTGCAGATGGCCCACACCTTCCAACCCCAACTGGTGGTCTGCGATGTGGCTATGCCGGAACTCGATGGCTATGGCATGCTCTCCAGCCTGCGTCAAGATCCCCGCACGGCCGCGATTCCCTTTGTTTTTCTTACGGCCAAAACCGAAAAGGCCGATCAGCGCAAGGCCATGCAGTTGGGGGCCGACGATTATCTGACGAAGCCCTTTACGATCCAGGAGTTGCTTGAGGCGATCGCCGCCCGGTTGCAAAAGGCGGAGGCGGAGCGCAACCACTACCAACGCATCCTCCAAGAAGACCGGGATTGGATCGCTTTTCAGGCCCACCATGACCCCCTAACCCAACTACCCAACCACCTGCTGTTCTATGATTCGCTTTCGAGCTACATCCTCCATGCGGAGCAGTACCGGAAGCGCTTTGCCCTGGTATTGGTGGATGTGGATAACTTTAACGTGGTCAACAACAGCCTCGGCAGCCGGCTGGGGGATGAATTACTCAAGGCGATCGCGGCGCGGCTGCGGTTGTTCTTTCCGCCCTGCGACCTCGTAGCCCGCCTGCGGGGGGATGAGTTTGCCATTTTGGTGATGGATATCGTCGAGCCAGAAGCCCTGCGGGAAACGGTGCAGCAACTTTTGGACAACCTCAGCCAATCCTATAGCTTCTATGGGCACGATATTTTTATCACTAGCACGGTGGGGGCCATCACCTACCCGACGGATCAGCGGGATGCCGATGGCTTAATTAAGGGAGCGGAGCTAGCCCTCTATGCAGCCAAGCGTCTCGGGCGTAATGCCTTTCGCATCTATAGCCCCGACCTAAAGACCTATTCCACGGAATCGATGGCCCTGGCCAACCGCCTGCATCAGGCCGTGCAGCGGGATGAGTTCCGGGTGCACTACCAGCCCCAAATAGACCTCAAAACCGGACAGATTGTGGCGGCGGAGGCCCTAGTGCGCTGGTTTCATCCCGAGTTGGGTATGATTTCGCCCGCCAAGTTTATTCCCATCGCCGAGGAGATGGGGCTGATGCAGCGGCTGAGCGTTCTGATTTTACGGCGGGTGTGCCGCCAGGTGCGTCAGTGGCGGGAAGCGGGCTTGAATTTCGGTCGCATTGCGGTGAATATTTCGGGGCAACACTTTGCCCGCCAGGAGGATCTGGTGACGACGATCCAGGAAGTGCTGCAGGATACGGAGGTGGCGGCGGCGGATCTGGAGCTGGAGCTTACTGAAAGCATGATCATGAAAAATTCCGACGCTACGGTGCACGCCCTAGCGAGCCTGCGGCGGATGGGATTTCAAATTGCGATCGACGACTTCGGGACGGGGTATTCGTCCCTGGCCTACTTGAAGCATTTTCCGGTGGATGTGATCAAGATTGATCGCTGTTTCGTGGCCGATTCTCCCCACAATCCCCACGATGGGGCGATCGCCACGGCAATTATCGAGCTAGCCCACAGCCTGTCCCTGCTGGTGGTGGCCGAGGGGGTGGAAACGGTGGAACAGGAAGAATTCCTCCGCCAGCACGGGTGCGATCGCCTTCAGGGCTATCTGTTTAGCCCTCCCCTCGAACCTGAGGACTTTGCCGCCCTACTGCCCTAACTCCGACCAACGACGATGATCCGCCTGCTTCACCTTTCGGACATTCACTTGGGCAGTACGACCCATGGGGTTATGGATGCCGCAACGGGACTGAATTCGCGCATTTTAGATTTTGAGCGCTCCCTAGCTCTTTGCCTGGATCGGGCGATCGCCGAACCGGCCGACTTGGTGCTGTTTGGGGGAGACGCCTTTCCCGATGCCACACCGCCGCCGATCGTGCAGCAGATTTTTGCCCGGCAGTTCCGTCGCCTGGCCGATGCCGGGATCCCGACCGTGCTGCTGGTGGGCAACCACGATCAGCATTCCCAGGGGCAGGGGGGGGCAAGTTTGGCCATTTACCGCAGCTTGGGCGTGCCGGGCTTTGTGGTGGGCGAGCGCCTAGAAACCCACAGGATCACCACCCGCCATGGGGACGTGCAGGTGGTGACGCTGCCGTGGTTAACCCGCTCGGCACTGCTGACCCGCCAGGAAACGGAGGGGCTATCGATGGCAGAGGTGTCTGGGCTGCTGCGACAGCGCCTCGATCTGGCCCTAGAGGGGGAGCTGCGAACCCGCGACCCCGGGGTGCCAACGGTGCTGCTGGCCCATCTGATGGTAGAGCAAGCCACCTACGGCGCAGAGCGGTTTTTGTCCGCCGGTCAGGGTTTTACCGTTCCTTTGGCCTTGCTATGCCGTCCCGAATTTGCTTACGTGGCCCTAGGCCACGTGCACCGCCACCAGATTTTGTGCCCCGACCCGCCGGTGGTCTATGCGGGCAGCATCGAGCGGGTGGACTTTGGCGAAGAGTCGGAGGAGAAGGGCTACTGTTGGGTGACGATCGCCGAGGGGAACACCGACGTGCAGTTTTGTCCCATTCCGGCCCGCCGCTTTTGCACCGTTACGGCAGACATTACCGCAGCTAGCGAGCCCCAGGCGCAACTCCTCGAAGCGATCGCCCGAAAGGATATTCAGGATGCTATTACCCGGGTGCGGTACCGTCTGCGCCCTGAGCAGGTGTCCCAAATCGACGATCGCCGCGTACACCAGGCCCTTGCCGCGGCCCATTCCTACAGCATCGTGCCAGAGGTCATCCCCCCCCATGGGCGATCGCGCCTCAGCTACGAAGATACCCAAACGGCGATCGACCCCCTCACTGCCCTAGCCTCCTATCTGGCCCTGCGTCCCGATCTCCAGGATATGGAGCCCGATCTCCTCGCTGCGGCAGCGGATTTGATGCAGTACCCCGATGCACCCTAGGCAGCAGTTCTAGCGGCGGGTGCGGGTGGTTTGGAAGCTGGCCTGACCGGTCGTGCCGTTGCGGCGCGTGACGTTAACGGTGCCCGTGCGCTGCCCTGGGGCGGTGCGGGTCGAGGTAAAGCTTTCGGTGCGGGTGCGTCCTTGGGCTCCGGTGTAGGTGCGGGTGCCGGAGCAGGTGCCATTGGCGCAGGTGCGGTTTTTGTCGAAGGTGGCTTGCTGACCGGTGGTGCCATTGATGATGGTGCCGGTGCGGGTAACGGTATTACCGGTGCGGTTGTACTGGCCGTTAACCGTGTAGGGTGTGGTTTGACCAGCGCGGTTGGTGCGTTGGATGGTGCTAGTGTAGGAACCATCTTGGTTGAAGGTGGTGTTCCGCTGGGAACTGCTAGTGGTGCCGTTGCCGTAGGTGGTGTTGCGGTTGACATCGACCACATTGCCATTCCGGGTACGGGTGACATTGGTCGCGGCGGTGCCGCCATTTTGTCCGGTGATGGTGGTGGCCGATTGGGCAAAGACGGCGGGCGAGATGATGCAGCTCAGGACAAGAAAAGCAGAGACGTTGATGACTTTCATAGGAATGTTACCGCTACAACGCCAGCTTAGACAGGAGCAATTTATCGCGGCGTTCATGTCCTAGGGAAAAAAAAGTTCCCGAAATTGTTGGGCGATCGCCCCCGATCCACCGGGCAAACCGACGCGATCGCGGCCGTTTTGGCGACACCGGGCGCGATAATCCCCATCCCGTAGCAGCGCATCGAGGGTTGCAGCAGCCTCGCGGAGCAGCTCGGGGGTGGCGGGGCCGGTGCCGATGGTTCGCACGGAATCCCCCAGGAGGCGCATCTGGGCCTCGGCAAAGCGGTAGGTGAATTGGGGCCCCGAACCGCACACTTGGACAACGGGCTTTCCCAAACCCACGGCCTGCTCAATGGCGGTGCCGGCCATGCCCAAAACGGCATCGCAGGCGTTGAGGATATCGGCAAAGGCTTGGTCGTAGCAGTAGATGGCGCGATCGCCCCGGTGCAAAACCCCCTGATGCCACTGCCACCCATGGGACGCCGCCCACTGGGGGAGTTGGGCGAAGAGTTCGGCGGTCACGGCGGCCCAGGCGGTCACCCGCTGGGGCATGTAGGTCAGGCATTCGGCGAGGAGCTGCAGGTTGCGGGCGGCTTCGGGTAGGCGACTGCCGGGCAGGAGGGCAATGGTGGGGG